>CP115555.1:1200000-1500000 GCA_030168575.1 Methanomassiliicoccales archaeon LGM-RCC1
CGCGATCCTTGTCGGTGTCGTCGGAAGGGGATACCTCATTGTCAACGGCTACGACGTCGGAACCGTTCTGGACGATCCCGAGCACATCTTCATCTTCCTGAGCGGTAGCCTGTTCCCGCCACTTCTGGCTGGAATCATCTACGCAGCACTCATGGCCGCGATCATGTCCACTGCGGACTCGCAGCTCCTGGTCTCCGCATCGTCGATCACCAACGACATCATCAGCAAGACCAAGTGGGCTAGCCAGCAGGAGAACCTCGACCGCAAGCTCATGTGGATCTCCAGGTCGATCGTCATCGCGATCGCCATCCTCGGACTCATTCTGGCCATGTTCGGAGGAGACTCGATCATGGGCCTCGTGTCCTACGCATGGGCTGGATTCGGTGCCGCGTTCGGACCTCTCATGATCCTCTCGCTGTACTGGAAGAGGATGAACATGTATGGTGGAATCGCAGCCATGCTGGTAGGATTCGCCACCATCATCCTGTGGAACACGTTCCTCTCCGGAACCGGCATCTACGAACTGCTCCCAGGATTCATACTCTCGCTCATCGCAGGAGTCATCGTGTCGCTTGTGACCAAGGCTCCCGAGCAAGAGATCCTGGAGGACTTCGACAGAGCCCAGGTCATCGAGAGGGAGTCCCGTTAAACCTTTCAGCCGTCCTTCGGGACGGCATCTTTTTATGAACCGCATCACCGACTACGATACGATTACGGATTCCTACGAGGACGAGATCACTCTGAAAGGATCCCGTTTCATCGGCATCCTGATGCCTTGTGCTACGGAGGAAGATATATCCGTATGTCTCGAGACCGTATCGAAGCGCTATGCGAACGCTACGCATTACTGCTATGCAGCGATCTTCAACGGCTCCGAGAGGAAGGAGAAGTCCAGCGACAACGGCGAGCCCTCAGGGACCGCCGGAAAGCCCATACTGTTCATGCTCAAAGGTTCTGGACTATCAGATGTCATCTGCATCGTCGTGAGGTATTTCGGAGGCACCCTGCTGGGGACGGGCGGACTCGTACATGCCTATACAGAAGGATCAAGGATAGCTCTGGAGAAGGCCGAGAAGCACACCAGGACAGCCTGCGCCGTATACAGGTTCACTCTGGACTACGGGTATTACAGCGTGTTCGAGAGCAAGTGCAGGGACCTTATGGCGAGGAATCCTCAGTGCGATTACTCGGACAAGGTCGACGTCAAGGCTTGGATACGCATCGCGGATGAGGACGAGTTCGTACGCAGGATAACGGATCTGACCGAGAGGCATGTGATGCTCAAGCCTGTCAAGGACGAGTACATCGACGATGCTTTTCCGTTGAAGAAGTGAAGAAAGGACCTGCCCTTCCGGGCAGGTAAGTGTTTTCAGCGGCGGTAGTTGTAGTAGTTATTGTACACTACGGCCGGAGGATAGTATCCCGCCGGCGGCTGGGGAGGCTGCTGTCTCCTGTTGTTGCCGTTAACAGCGAACATTCCCTTGAACCCGTTGGCAGACCTGATGTACAGCGTGATCAGGACGATCAGTACGATGACTATTATCATGAACACGATGAAGACGATGAAGCCATCACCTTCAGGTTTAATGTCATTGTCATGGAAGAGCACCATGAAGGACGAGCAATGGTTGGTCTCGAACACGACGCAATCATATTCCGAATTGTAGTCGAATTCGCTTACAAGCACCGGGGTTCCTTTGTCGGGAACGTACGCGACAGCGAGTTTCTCTTTGCTCTCCCCGTCTTTGAGCGTGTATTTGATGGCGACGGTGACATGATCGCCACCGAAGTTGGTCGGTACCTTGAGTTCCCCAGAGTATATCGAGACGTCGTACGCATAGTATGGCGCGAACTTGGCGTAAGTATCCGCCAGGGTTGTCGTGTTGACCGAGAATCCGATCATGTTTCCTTTGGGCAATTTGCTCATGGCGCCATTGTCTAAGGCCATGCCTCCGAGTTTAAGCTCGATGTGGAGCTCTGCGCCCCTGATGCCCTTGAGTTTTGTGATAACGTCCGAGGTCATGCTGACGTAGTCGGAGTGGGAAGCATCGATATCAACAATAGGGTTCAGACCTTTTGCTTTGGTCGCTTCGATCTTGTTCAGCAGTTCGGTCACATTGCCGACGTTACCTTTTCCTCCGGATTCGGTGACGTCAGCTTCTATGGTGTAGTCCTTGGTGACTGTCACTGTTGTCGTGGCGGTGTGACTGCCTTCCACGGTGGTAACGGTTATGGTGACCGTTCCAGGAGCTTTAGCGGTGATGATGCCGTTTGCGTTGATCTCTACCTTCGTGGAATCGCTGGAGGCCCACGTTACATTCTTGTTGGTAGCATTGGTGGGAGTGAACTTCAGTTTGGCACTCAAGTCCTTGATCTCGTCCACTTCCAATTCATAGGGACCATCCTTGATCTCGACCTTTTGGATGAGAACGGGTTTCACGTTGATCGTACACTGTGCCGTCTTGGAGCCTTCTTTGGTCGTTACTGTGATCGTAACGGTGCCCTCAGCGACCCCTGTGAGCGTTACCTTGGCGGCAGACACCTCTCCGCTGGGGAGGCCGCTGACCTTTCCAGATGCGCTGGCGGTCCAGGTGACCTTATCGTTGGTTGGATAGTGGCTTCCCGTCGTATTATTCAACAGTGGAGTGAGTTCGATAGGATCTCCTACATTTATTTCAGCAGTTGTTTTGTCTAATTCAACTGATGTTAGCGGTACAGTAGAAACAGTGACGGTACATGTTCTCGTCTGGCTTCCAACTTTCAAAGTAATCGTGGCTGTACCGGCTCCAACAGCAGTGACCTTACCATCATTGCTTACGGTAGCTACAGATGTATTGCTACTCGACCAGTCTCTGTAGGTGATATCAGAGGGAGATATGGTCACACCAATTGTCTTGCTGTTCTCTGATTCTTTGCTGTTTTTGTACAAATTCAGAGAGGTATCCGATAAAGTAAGGGATTCGACCTTCTTTATGACATTGATGGTGATTGTGTCGGTCTTTGATTGATTGTCTACGCTTTTAACAGTTATTACTGAAGTACCCACTGCGACCGCAGTGATTGTTCCCGTAGACTGACCAATCGTTGCTACCGATGGGGTCGCGCTGCTCCATTGCAGGGTTTTAACGGATGCATCATCAGGTGTTACATCCGCATGCAACGTGACTTTTGGTGTAACATCCATCTCTACTGCTACTTTAGTCTCTCTAATGTCAACTCCAGTTACAGCTTTTTTGACTACCACTGTGCATGTTGCAGAACCTAAAGAACTTGTATGGTCTTCATTTGCATAGACCGTTGCAGTAATGGTTGCACCAGTTCCTGTTGTTTTTGAAACTCCCGTAACTACGCAGGTGGATGACGCTGTAGTAGAGTAGGACACTGTAGCAGCACTTTGGTCGGAACTCCAAACTACTGTATTTCCTGAAGCAAGACCGTTTACTGATAAACTGACAGTTCCATTGATGTATATTGTGGCTGTTTCTGGTGAAATCGTGTAAGGTCCGTCTGCATCTACCTCTTTAACTACAATAGTGGCTGCAGTAAACGACACGATCAACAGAACAACGACGAGCATCAGAGCCTTAGGCCCTCTCCCTTTCATCGTTGCCTTATCATAATTCATGCAAAGGGTATCCAACAGCCATAATATACATTTTCCCCCTGTTGGCACATAGGTTACGACGCAATCTAACGTTTTAGTATGAGCACCTCTTGTCCTGTCTCATGCTGATTAAAGCCCAGTCGATCACAAAGGCATTCGGACCGCAGAAGGTTCTGAAAGATGTCAGTCTCCAGATCAACAGGGGTGACAGCATAGGCCTAATTGGTGTCAACGGCGCCGGAAAGAGCACCTTTTTGAAGATCATGCTGGGCGAGATGAAGCCGGATACCGGTGAGCTCACCCGCAACACGCAGAGGATAGGATATCTGGAGCAGTTCCCAGAATCCTCTCATGAGTACACTGTCAGGGATGTCCTGGGAAGGCCATATGGGCACATCGAGAATATCAAGCGCCGCCTAAAGGAGATCGAGGACATCATGACGGCAGGCGGGGACATCGACTGGAATGCTCTGGCCGAGGAGAATGCGAACCTCGAATCGCAGCTGTCCAAGTGCGACATGGATGACGAGGACAATCAGAAGAGAGCATTAGAGAAAGTTGGTCTTTCAGATGAGTTCATGGACAGGACTATGGACTCTCTCTCCGGAGGAGAGAGGGCCAAGGTCATGCTCTCTAGGATCGTCGTCCAGGCGGAGGAATGCGACCTCCTTGTCATGGACGAGCCCACATCCCATCTGGACATAGACACGGTCGAATGGCTGGAGGATTACCTTTTAGATTCACACTGCGCGGTTCTGGTCATCAGTCATGACAGGTACTTCCTCGACAAGATCGCAACCAGGATGCTGGAGATCGAGCACGGCAAGTCCCGTGAATACAAGGGCAACTATTCGGACTTCATTATGAAGAAGATGCTGGACCTCGAGAGGATGCGCAAGGAATACCAGCGCTACATGACCGAGAAGAAGCATCAGGAGAGCATCGCCAAACAGATGTACATCGACAATCCCTTCCTGACCGTCCACAAGACCAGGCAGAAGATGATCGACAAGATGGACGAGAAGGAGAAACCCGAGAAGATGGAGGAGATCACCGTCAGGATACAGGCCGCCCATAAGTCTGGTAAGAACGTCCTCATCACCAAGGATCTCTCGGTCGGATACGGAGACAAGACAATCCTGGAGCATGTGGACATCGACATCCAGAAGGGCGATAAGATCGGTATCTTCGGCGCCAACGGTCAGGGCAAGTCCACGTTGATCAAGGCAATCCTGGAGGAGATCCCCTCGATAGGAGAGATGTGGATGGCCCCCGGTGCGAAGATCGGATACTATTCTCAGAATCATGAGGGATTGGACCTCAAGCTCTCGGCTGAGGAGCAGATCCTCACGGTCATCGGAAAGGAGAGAAGGGGCGAGGCCAGGAAGATGCTGGCAAGGTTCCTGCTCTTCGGGGAGGATGTGGAGCGTCCGATGTCGACCCTGTCAGGAGGACAGAGGGCAAGGGTGGCGCTATGCCTGCTGCTCCTGGATGCTACGAATCTTCTGATCCTGGACGAGCCCACTAACTACCTGGACATCCCTGCTAAGCATGCTATCGAGGAAGCTCTGGTGGAATACGACGGAACCGTCATCACGGTCACCCACGACAGGTACTTCCTGGACACCGTCTGCACCAAGATGATGGAGGTAAAGGACCACACCGTCAGATGCTACACCGGAACCTATTCCGAGATGAAGGGCAGGAAGAACACCAAGGAGATCGTGATGGATGCGGATGAGTACCGTGTTCTATCCTCATTCACGAATTGGGTCACAGGCAAGAAGTATGCAAAGGGCGACCGTGTGCTCATAGCTCCTGCGGACCAGAAGAGCTTCCAGTGGGCATTGGACCAGGGTAAGCTGAAGAAGACCGGTGGAAGACAGAGGAAGAAGGTCAATCTGCCTGATCTTCCGAAGCAGAACAATTGAATACTAGTTTTTCAGTTCAATTCTGAAACAGTTGTTATGTGTTCAGATGATACGATATATACATCTATGTATGACGATGTCATACAACAATTATGGTCTATTCGGTCAGATTTAATGAGCAAGAGCAGACTATTGTTGAGCAGTATGCAAAGCTTCACAATATGACAATTTCAGAGCTGTTGAGGAAATCAGTCATGGAGGCTATTGAAGACGAGATAGACATAACCATCTGTCGCAAGGCTCTCCAGGAGTTCAAGAACAATCCAAAGACCTATACTCACGAGGAAATTGGGAAGGAGCTCGGATTTCTTTGAAGTACAGTGTGATATACACAGATAAAGCAAGGAAGAATCTGAGGAAGATGGATCGTTCTTCAGCAGCAATGATCTACTCTTGGATAACAAAGAATCTGGAAGGTTCATCAGACCCTTATAGGATGGGCAAGTCCTTGAAGGGAGATCTGAAAAGAGTTTGGAGATACCGCGTAGGTGATTTTAGAATATTCACGGTCATCGAAGGCGATGTTCTTACAATCTTCTGATAGAGATAAGAAATCGTGAACATGCATACGATGATCCTATCGATTTTGAAGAATATCAGGAAGAGTACCAGAAATTGAAAGAGAGTCCATAATTGGATCGATTCAATCTCTAGGTATTCTTTTGAGTTTGTTTACTCCTCAGCCATCCTTCTCAGGACGTACTGAAGGATTCCGCCGTTGGCGATGTACTCGACCTCTGCCGGGACATCTACCCTGCAGATGGTCTTGAACTCCAGCTTCTTACCGTCCTTGTAGGCAGTGACGTAGATGTCGCCCTTGGGCTCAAGGTCCGAAAGGTCGATGTCGAACGTCTCCGAACCATCGAGGTTCAGCGTCTCGCAGTTCTGTCCGGGGAGGAACTGCAGCGGGACGATCCCCATTCCGACCAAGTTGGACCTGTGGATCCTCTCGAAGGACTCCGCGATCACTGCCCTGATTCCGAGGAGGAACGGCCCCTTGGCCGCCCAATCCCTGGAGCTTCCGGTTCCGTATTCCTTTCCGGCCAGGACGATCAGGGGGGTCATGTCCTCCTCGTACTTCCTGGAGGTCTCGAATATAGTGTCGACGGAGCCATCGGGCATGTATCTGGACTTGCTTCCCTCGCTTCCGGGGACCAGCTGATTCTTCAACCTTATGTTGGCGAAAGTTCCTCTGACCATGACCTCGTGGTTGGCCCTCCTCGATCCGTAGGAGTTGAAATCCTCCTTCTTGACTCCCTTGGCGAGCAGGTACCTTCCAGCATCGGAATCGGCGGAGAAGGCTCCTGCCGGTGAGATGTGGTCGGTGGTGATGGAATCGCCGAGCTTGGCGAGGACCCTCGCTCTCTTGATGTCCTTGATCTCCGGCTCCTCGAATATGTCGTCGAAGAAAGGCGGGTTCCTGATGTAGGTGGAAGCCTCATCCCAGTTGAACAGGGGTGAATCCGAGCATTCCACGGCATCCCATCTGGCGGAGCCCTTGAAGATGTCCTTGTACTTCGCGACGAAGGTCTCCCTGGTCACGTACTTGTCGGTAATCTCCTGGATCTCGGCATCGGTGGGCCAGACGTCCTTCAGGAACACCTCCTTGCCATTCACCGTTGCGAGGGGTTCCTTATCCATGTCGATGTCGACCCTTCCTGCGATGGCGAACGCCACGACCAGCGGGGGCGACGCAAGGTAGTTGGCCTTGACCAGGGGATGGATCCTTCCCTCGAAGTTCCTGTTGCTCGATGCGATCGCAGCAACAGCGAGGTCGTTGGCGATGATGGTGTTGCTGACCTTCTCCGAGAGAGGTCCGCTGTTACCGATGCATGTCATGCATCCGTATCCGCAAACCTGGAAGCCCAGTTGCTCCATGTAGGGCAGCAGCCCGGAGTTCTTCAGGTACTCGGTGACGACCCTAGATCCGGGTGCTAGCGAGGTCTTGACGTAGTCCTTTGGTTTCAGACCGAGCTCTGCGGCCTTCTTGGCCACCAGTCCGGCCGCGATCATCACGGAGGGATTGGCGGTGTTTGTACAGGATGTGATCGAAGCGATGACCAACGAGCCGTCTCCGAGCTGGTCGGAGAAGGGCTTCTTCTGTTCCTCGACTCCCAGAGCCTTCAGCGATTCTGTGAACTTCTCCTTCATCTCTGACAGGAGGATCCTGTCTTGTGGCCTCTTGTGTCCTGCGAGACAGGGCTGCACTGTTGAAAGGTCCAGCTCCAGCGTGTCGGTGTACTCCGGCTCGCCGTCGTACCACATCGTCTGTTCCTTCATGTACTTCTCGATGGTGTCGATATGGGCTTCGTCCCTGCCTGTGAGTTTGAGGTATTCGATGGTCTTCTCGTCCACGGGGCAGAATCCCATGGTGGCTCCGTACTCCGGACCCATGTTGGCGATGGTCGCCCTGTCCGCGAGGCAGAGGTTCTTGTATCCTGGTCCGTAGAACTCCACGAACTTGCCCACGACACCCTTCTTCCTGAGCATCTGGACGACTGTGAGGACAAGGTCGGTGGCGGTGATGCCGGGTCCGAGCTTGTTGGTGAGTTTGAATCCGATGACATCGGGGAGCTTCATGTAGCTGGGCTGGCCGACCATGACAGCTTCTGCCTCGATTCCTCCGACACCCCATCCGACGACTCCGAGTCCGTCGATCTGCGTGGTGTGGGAGTCTGTTCCGAAGCAGGAATCAGGGTATGCTATGGTCTTTCCGTCCTTCTCCTTGACGTGCACCAGAGGCGAGAGGTACTCGAGGTTGACCTGGTGGCAGATTCCGTTCCCCGGGGGCACGGCGCGGAAGTTCTTCAGCGACCTCTGGGCCCATTTGAAGAGCGCGTACCTCTCCTTGTTCCTCTGGAAGTCCAGCTGCTCGTTCAGCTCCTGCGCGTCGTCCCTTCCGGCGTAATCTGTGTTGACCGAGTGGTCTATGACGAGGTCCACAGGGATCATGGGGTTGATGAGCTCAGGGTCCTAGCCCATGGCCTCAACTGCATTCCTCATGCTGGCCAGATCTGTGATGGCTGCTCCTCCGGTGAGGTCCTGCAGGAGCACCCTTGCGGGGATCCATGGGATGTCCCTATCGGTGTTCTCCTTGGGGTTCCATGAAGCTGCTGTGATGACATCCTCATCCGTGATGACGTCCCCGTCCCTCTGCCTGAGCATCGATTCCACGATGACCTTGATGGAATAGGGCATCTTGGAGAGGTCCTTGATCACACCCTTGGACTCCAGCTCCCTGAGGCTGTATATGTCCAACTTGCCCTCTTTGGTCTCAATCGTCTTTACGCACTTTCCGATCTCGGTCATGCCTCTTCCTCTGTCCATGTTTATCCCTATCCTGTAAAAAAAGATAAGGGGTGCAATAAATCGTCGATTGACGAATTGACGATACGTCAATATTAAATATGGACCCTGGCTACACCGAATCATGGTAGAGGAATTCAAACAGAAGATAGCGGGAGAGATCACGCTGTCGCCTGATCCGGGAAAGACCATAAGGAAATGGAGAGAGGAGTTTGGGCTGTCGCAGCATCAGCTGGCCGACAGCATGGGCATCTCGCACTCCGTCGTCAGCGACTACGAGTCCGGGAGGAGGAAGTCCCCCGGTGTAGCGGTCATCAAGAAGATGGTGGAGTCCTTCATCAAGCTGGACGAGGAGAGGGGCTCACCCATAATCTCCAAGTACATCCCGGACTACAAGCTGGATTGCATACTTGCAACGGACGAGTTCCCTGTCGGGGTCGATATGAAGACATTCATAGCGGCCATCGGCGGAAGGGACCTCAACACCGAGCAGGTGCCCTCCAAGGTGGTGTACGGATACACCATCGTGGACTCGGTAAAGGCGATCCTCAGTCTGGGTTCCGAGGATTACATGAAGATGTACGGATGGAACATCGAGAGGGCATTGATCTTCACGAACGTCCACTACGGCCGTTCCCCGATGATCGCCATCCGCGCCCACCCCCTTACGCCGGCGGTGGTCGTTTATCAGAAACCTGATGCCGTTGACCCCCTAGCGGTCAAACTGGCGCGTTTGGAGCGCATCCCCCTGGTCACCACGGAGTACGAGGTGGATGCGTTAGTAGAGAAGTTGACAGCACTGAAAGAGGTTGAGAACTGATGGATGTAGGAATCGTGAGTTACGGGGCATATGTCCCGAGGTACAGGATCAAGCCCGAGGAGATCGGCAGGATCTGGGGAGTAGACGGAAAGGGAATGGGAAAGGGTCTGATGATCAATCAGAAGTCTGTACCTTCACCTGACGAGGATGTCGTCACAATAGCGACGGAGGCCGCAAGGAGCATGATGGCCAGGGTCCCTGAGGTGGATCCCAAGGACATCGGAGCGATCTATGTCGGATCGGAGTCCCACCCCTATGCGGTCAAGCCCACATCGACCATCGTAGCAGAGGCCATCGAGGCCACGCCTAACATGACAGCGGCGGACATGGAGTTCGCATGCAAGGCGGGAACCGCCGGAATCCAGGTCTGCATGGGACTGGTCGGATCCGGAATGGTGAAGTACGGAGTGGCCATTGGAGCGGACACCTCCCAGGGAGCGCCCGGGGATGCATTGGAATACTCCGCATCGGCAGGAGGAGCAGCCTTCCTGATCGGATCCGAGAAGATCATCGCCAAGATCAACAAGACACTGAGCTTCACAACCGACACACCCGACTTCTGGAGGAGAGAGGGACAGCCCTATCCTAAGCACGGTGGAAGGTTCACCGGTGAGCCCGCATACTTCAGGCACATCACATCAGCCGCGAAGATGATGCTGGAGGCCATGGGAACGAAGCCCGAGGACTACAACTACGCGGTCTTCCACCAGCCCAACGGAAAGTTCCCCACAAGGGTCGCCGCACAGCTGGGATTCGCCCCTGAGCAGATACAGTACGGACTGCTCACACCCGACATCGGTAACACCTACAGCGGTGCCGTACCCCTCGGACTGTCCAACGTCCTGGACCACGCCAAGCCCGGCGACAGGATTTTCGTCACATCGTACGGATCCGGAGCGGGAAGCGATGCATTCGACATCACCGTTACCGATGAGATTAAGAATTACAAGAGGGACAACGCACCTCTTCTGGAGAAGATATTGGCAGACCCGATCTACCTGGACTACGGCTCCTATGCCAAGTTCAAGGGCAAGATCATCATGCCGGAGTGATAACATGAGGGAAGTAGCAATCATTGGAGTAGGAGTCACCAAGTTCGGTGAGCTTTGGAACAAATCTTTCAGGTCCCTCGGTATCGAGGCCGGTATCAAGGCCATCGAGGACGCAGGACTGTCGGGAAGCGAGATCGACGGACTGTTCATCGGAAACATGTCCGCAGGACGCTTCATCAACCAGCAGCACATCGATGCCATGGTCGCGGATTACACCGGAATGGCCACCAACCACGTCCCTGCGACGAGGGTGGAGGCCGGAGGAGCATCCGGAGGAGTGGCATTCAGGGAGGCCGTCATGGCAGTCGCATCAGGAATGCACGACATCGTCATGGTCGGCGGAGCCGAGAAGATGACCGATCTGGACGATGCATCGATCAACTCCGTCATGGACGCCACCGCAGATTCGGAGTGGGAGGCGGAGATGGGAGCGACATTCGCTTCATTGCATGCCATGATCGCACAGAGGATGATCTTCGAGGGCACAGCGACACGCGAGGAGATCGCATCTGTCGCAGTCAACAGCCACTACCACGGAGCGTTCAACCCCAACGCGCAGTTCAGGAAGGCAGTCCCCATCGAGACCGTTCTCAAGTCCGGTCCCGTTGCGACGCCTCTCGGCATGTTCGACACCGCACCCATATCCGACGGAGCGGCATCTGTCGTCCTCTGTCCTCTCGAGGATGCGAAGAAGTACACCGACAACTACGTCAAGGTCGGAGCGGTCACACAGGCCAGCGACACTCTCGCTCTCTTCCAGAGGCCCGACATCACATCATACGGCGCTACCGTGGCAGCCGCCAACAAGGCATACGAGACCCTCGGAATCACCGCAAAGGACATCAGCGTCGCTGAGGTCCATGACGTGTACTCCGTCGGAGGAATCATGGCCCTGCAGGACCTCGGATTCTACGAGAAGGGAAAGGCCGGAGCGGCAATGCTCGAAGGCCAGTGTCACTTCGATTCTGGAAAGGTAGCGATCAACACCTCCGGAGGACTGAAGGCCCGCGGACATCCCATCGGAGCGACCGGTGTGGCGCAGATCGTCGAGATCGCCCACCAGCTCAGGGGAACCGCCGAGGGAAGACAGGTCAAGGACGCGAAGTACGGATTAGCACAGAACGTGGGCGGAATGGGTTCCGCTGTCACCGTGAGCATACTGGAGGCGATCTGATGGCCGGAGTAGCAAGAGAGTGGAGGGAGATCCCCGGAAGGTACAACCTGAAGGGAACCAAGTGCGGAAACTGCGGAAAGATCTTCTTCCCCGCACGCAGCTTCTGTCCCGTCTGCCGCAGGGCCAGCATGGGAAAGATGGAGGACTACGATATCTGCAGGACCGGAAAGGTGTTCACCTATTCCATCGTCCACGAGGCACCGGAGTCCAACAACCTCCAGAAGCCTTACGCCGTAGCCATGGTGCAGACCGACGACGGCGTGATGATCACCGCTCAGCTGGTGGATGTGGAGTTCGACAAGATCTCCATCGGAATGCCTGTACGTGCAGTCCTGAGGAAGCTCAGCACAGACGGCGAGTCCGGAGTCATCCGCTACGGATACAAGTTCGTACCGAAAGAGTGAAACTTTTCAGGAGGGGCAACCCTCCTTTTCTTCTGAAAATCAGGCTTTGAGAAGCTCGACCATGGCAACATTCTCGACGGCCTGGTCCTCGTAAGGCACCGGCCCATCGGTCAGTCCGAGCTTATGTGCCTTATCCTTGGTGGGTTCCATCAGAGAATCATCCCTAATCATGCCGATGGCATCCAGTTTGGGGTCCTCGATGTCGATGAGCAGGGCGACGTATTCGTTCCTGCCATCCTTGGGCTTCATCTTGGATAATGCCTTGGAGATCTGCCTCTCCCAAGCGGAATACAGGATGATCTCGGTGAGGATGGTCTTGGAACGGTTCGTTCCTTCTGAGAACGATCTCTCCGCATGCATCGCAGCGGAGATGATGTGGTCCTTTCCAACCACCATGTCCGGATCCATCAGCACGACATCGCCACCCATGGAAGTGAAATGGGATACGATGGAATCGAATGGGGCATCCCCGCGCATGCCGATGACCTAGAAGTCCATGGTCCGTCTAATGCGGATTGTGGTAATTAATGGTTGAGAAAAAGTTGAATCGATGTTGAAAGAAGGTGGGTTGAGCGGATTCCTCCGCCGATGTCTTCCTGGTTTGGTTCACTTCATGTCCTTGTCGATGAAATCGATCATTTCCTGGAGCATGTTCGCGACTTCACGGCCCTTGTCGGTTATCACGACGACGTTGGTGTTTGTGTGGGCGGTTTGGTAGACCTTGATCAGCCCCATTCCGATCAGGTCGTCCAGCTTGTCGTTCATCCCCGCGCATCTCGAGATGTGGGTGTGGATGTCCGTCTTGATGACGGGTGACATGCTGTTGATGAAGACGATCAGGCTGAGCACGTGCATGCCCTCCAGCATCTCGATCGTCTTGCGGTTCTGCTTGTCCTTGGCCTTCTTGTTGTTCAGGAATTTCTGGATCTCCGGCGGGAGGTCCTCCAAGGGTATAGGGTTTTTGAGTGCGTTCCCTCTGTCATGCACGGTACCGTTGAGCGGTATGCTGATGTGTATATCCGAGCTGTCACTCATGCTTCGTAATACACAATCTGCATTTAATAAACATGTCTCGTACACCAATTACGTTAAACACATTTTGTGTAACGGATTGATGGTCGGCTGTGGCCGAAAATTGGAAGTCAAGAAGGATAAGGGAGGATTCCCCGGAGGGAATCCTGTTTGGTTTGTGGTTTTTGGTGTAGTTCATCCTTCGATCGTTACCGACTTCAGCTCCTGTTGAGCCTGATCGCGACGATGACTGCCATGATGGCGATCAGGATCACGAGGATGACGAGGAGGATGGTGGTGATGGTCCACTCGTTCTGCTCGACGGGTGAGGGCTCGGGAGTGACGATCTGCTCGGTTCCGTACAACTGGTAGGAGTTGACGAGGTCTTCGAGGTCGGTTCCGGACACGGTGAACTTCAGGTCCTTGAGGACCGTGTTGTCCATGGTGTACAGCTGTGCGGTTCCCTCGTATCCGTTGTACAGGGTGTACTTTACGGTGTGGGTTCCTGCCTCGAGAAGGACTCCGAGACCGTGATCCTCATCGTACGAGTAGAAGATGTTGCTCGCTCCGTCACGGATCATCTCGATGTTGTCGATGGCTACGGATTTGATTCCGGAGTCGGTGATGATGATGACCTGGTAGATGGCGGTCTCGACGATCGCGTACAGGGTCTTGTCGGCGGTGACGGTGATGGTAGCACCGGCCTCGGTCGCGGTTCCGGATCCGTCGGCTTTGGTGTTCCAAGAGGTCAGGATCGCATTCTCGACGGGTGCGAACACGGGTGCGGCAACGGTGAATCCGTTGTTTCCGTAGACGACGAACCAGGTGGCCTTTCCTGCGATGAAGGTCACTGAGACCTTGTTTTCGAGGGATGCCTTGGCATCGTCGTCGAGGGTAGCGCTTCCGGAAACGTAAAGGACGGTTGCGTTAATAGGTCCGCTGAGGGAGGCCGCAGCCGCTGTTCCCTTGTCGATGTTGTCCTGGGTCATTCCGATGTATCCGGTGGTGACCGTGAGGATTCCCTCTGCAACAGTGGTGGTAGCGGGGTCGACAACGACGGATCCGAGGTCGTTCAGGGTGGTGACCGTGGCCTGCTTGCCGTTCTCGACGTAGAAGGTTCCGTTGACCGTCAGCGTTCCGTTGACAACGGTGTTGACGGTGTTGGGGACGGATACGATGGCTCCGGATGCGATCTTCATGTTTCCGGTGACGGCTCCGAGAGCGACGAAACCGGAATCTACGGTGAACGAGCACTTGGAGGGTATGGTCACTGAACTGACGTACAGGATCTTATCCGCACCGTCAGTGTTGAACACAGTAAGCTCGGAGACCTTGGAAGCGGTGACCTTAGCATCGCTGTAGACCAACGATCCGGTGTAGGTTCCGTTGTTGTCGAAGTTGACGTACGTGAACGAGAGTGTTCCGGAGACCAGCTTGGCCGCCGAGTTGATGGTGAATGTCTTCACGGAGCTGGAGGTTCCGGCCCATGTGACATCGCCGGTGGTGACCTCTCCGAAGATCTCCATCGAGGAAGCGGCGGTGTTCACTGCGACTGCAACGGGCGATACGTAGTTGTATGCTCCGGTGGAGTCGGCGAATGCGTAGTATGCTCCGGGGATCGAGTAGTAGTCGTATTCGACGTCAGCCATGCTCTTGAAGATACCGTTGACAGCGATACATGCTGTCGCAGGATCGGAGATTAGGGAAGCGGTGGTGCCGAACACTGCGTCCTCGTAGACGGATGTGTCGACGAGCACGGGCTCAGCGGTCTGGAGAACTCCGTTGACGGTCAGTGTCGTTCCGGGAGCGACCTTCAGTACCTTGGAGGCGGGCACGTTGAGGGTGACGCCTGCGGGGATGGTGAGGTTGTTCTTCAGGACGGTGACGTCAGCAGTGGTGGTGACGGTGTCTCCATCGGAGGCTCCGGCGATGGCTGCGTACACGTTGGTGTACTTCTGCATATCGCCGTTCTTCACGTAGACATCGCTGTAGATGGTGTTCTGCTTGTTGTTCCTGTAGTTCTCGAAGATGAGGGTTCCGTCGACGTTGATCGTCAGATCCTTGACGACCGCTCCGTCCTCAACCGTGACGACGGCGGTGTTGTCGATGGATCCGATCCAGATTGTTCCGGTAGCGGTGTTCGTCTTAACGGTCATACCTTCGGGGATGGTCATGCTGGTGTCCACATAGTTGTTACCGTAGACGTAGACCGTGTCCTTCTCCAGGAGAACCGCGGCAGCGATTGCATCCTCGAACGTCGTGTAGACGTTGTAAGATGTTCCTTCGACAGTGATCTTGTACATGGTTCCATTGACGTAGGGGTCGACACCCGCGAACTTGGTGCTCAGGATGGTGACCGTTCCGTATGCGTTGATAGAGGCACCGGCAGCACCGACAATCTGTGAATTCGCCGCGGTGGCGTACAGATCTCCGTTAACGTCGATGTTTGCCGTGGTGTTCAGAGTGACGCTCTCTCCGAGGGCGAACTCGTCGTTGACCTGTACGAACTTGGCTCCGGACAGGGAAACTGCCAATTCTGCGGGTTCATCCGTTGCTACTGCGTAGCAGGCGACGATACCGTCGAGGATCATGTAGTTGCTGTAGTAGGTGTCGGTTCCGTCCACAAATGTGGTAACGTTCTCGCTGATCGTGAATCCTCCGACCACGTTCGCAGCTGCAGAGTTAAAGGTGAAGGTGTTAGCGTAGGTCGACACGGTATTTGAACCGGTCAGGGCGTCCGTTCCTGCGAACTTCAGTCCGTTATCGGTGATGGTGAATGCATGATTTCCATCGGCGCCGAGGACACCTACGACGACCTTGGCTCCGCTTGCTGCCTGGTTAATGGTAACATCAGCTTTCATGGTAGCCTCAGGGATGTTGACGGTACCCTTGTTGACAATACCGTTGATGCTTATGTTCGAGCGGAGGTTGACAGTTCCGCCTGCGGCGACAGTGAGTCCGCCGTTCAATGCGGTTGAGGTTGCATCATCCTTGATATCGATGATACCGCCGCTCTTGACTGTGGTGTTGGGTCCGATAGTGACGGTTCCCTCGGAAACGAGGGATCCTGCGATGTCTACTCCTTTGGCAGCCGTTACGGTAAGGGTTCCGCCTTCCTCGACGATGATCTTTCCGTTGACGGTAACCTTTGCGATATCACTGTTGACGACGAGGGTCGATCCGTTCTCGACGGTGAGTGTGACTCCCTCGTTGACGATGAGTTCTCCCTTGATCGTCACGGTCGAGTGGTTTCCGATCGAGAGCGATCCGATGACGATCACCTTCTCCGACTGACCGTAGGTCTTGTCGGCCGCGATGTCCTGGTCTACGTACTGGGTCCTCTGTGCCTGTGAGAGGTCGATGTCTCCGGTTCCAGTGATAGCAACCAATCCGCTGATCTGTGCGGTCGCGTAAGCGATGAACTTGGCTTTCACACTGCCGACCTTAGGAACAGTGATCGTTGCACCGGTTCCTGCAACGGTGACATCATCCTCGTCTACAGGAACGATGGTTCCGTACACATACATGTACTCGGACTCTGTCGGTGCTGCCGTTCCAACGAAGTATTTAATATTACCTGCGTCAGAGAGCTCAAGAACTCCACCGTTGTTGACGACGAAGTTGACGAAACGGACATACGTGTTTGCCTCCACATTTCCGTCTCCGTGGATGGTCAGAGTTCCGTTGAGGGATCCGCTGATGATGACGGTTGCACCGTCAGCGACCACGATATCTCCACCGGCGATAACACCGTTCACAAGGACGGATCCACTGGAGAATGTCATGGTGCCTCTCAGAGCAGTTACGGAAACAGTGTCGACACCATTTCCGATAGCGCCTGTGATCGTTCCGGAAGTGATGGTCAAATTACCGTCTGCAACATTGACTGAATCTGCAGTGAAAATGGCACCTTCTGGCAAGACATGATCTTCCGTCAATACAAGATTGGTTGCTGTGATGTCAGTCGCTCCAGCAGCTATGGCTGCCTCAAAGAGGGTTTCATTGTCTTCGACATCCAGAGATGTAGCCTCATAAACGCTAGTTTTCAGTGTACTCTTATGATATACATCACCGGATACGTATGTGACATAATCTACAGCAGTATCGCTGGTAGAGTTAAGGTAGACTGTTCCTCCAGTGACAGAAACTTTGTTATCGTTTGCAGTAAGTGCTGCAGTCTCTGCGTGGAGCGTACCTCTGACATACATGTTGGATGTATTCGTGAGAGTGAATACTCCTGCTCCTGCGAACGATACAGAAGCTCCCTTGGCGACTGCAACGGCAGCACCGTCGCCAAGAACGAGGGCTCCGGTACCGTTGACAGTCACAGTTCCTTCGATTGTGACCTGAGTAGCGATGCTGACGTATGCGCCTGTTCCGATGGTCAGGGTGCGGTCTGCAGGAACATCGGCTCCAAGAACTACCGCCTTATCATCAGCCGCAGTGATAATCTGGACATTTCCTGCAGTCCATGTGCTGACGGTCGCCACATAGGATTCGGAGTCTGCGATGTTGATGACTCCGGTGAATCCGTCAAGTGTGATCGTGTTCGTGGGTGTTCCGCTTGTATTGATCGTTCCGGTGAAGTTATCGAAGGTCCAGGTTGCCGCAGCTGCCTGAGCGTTGGTCCAGGTAGCTGACGATTCGCCTGATAGTGTGATCGCGGTAGAAGCAACGTTCACATTGCCTCCGGTTGTAGAACCGTAGATCATACCTGTGGATGTCGCAACGAGTGAATATGACGTCTGCTCTCCAGCTGCCCAGCCTGTGCTCCTTCCATATTCTGCATATGTGCACTCTTCGTACGCCTGTCCAGCCAGTATCGATGTGCCGTCGATCCAATCGGATCCGAGAGCCCCATTGACTGTTGTGTAGATGACAGTGCCTGTTCCAGTGGTCCTCGTAACATTGACGTACGAGGCATAGATTGCAGCTGTTGAATCCGCGTTTCCAGCTGCCGTGATCTGAGTTCCGACTTCGACGAGGATAAGGATCGGTGACGCATCATCTGCTACTGCGGGCATGGTTACAGATGCACCATTACTGAAATAATAGATCATTCCAGGTTCGAGAGTCGTGTCTGTCGGGTTCTCAATGATCGCATCTGGATTCGTGGCTGTCGTCCAGGTAATCTTGTAGCTTGTTGATGACCATGTCAATCCGTCTACCCCCGATACTGCATCGTCCTGCTCAGCAGGTGCGATGACAGCAACGGCGGCGAACGCCATAGCAAGAACAGCTAGGACTGCCAGGAATTTCATTCCTTTTGTATTCATTATTCATTTCTCCTTTTCAACGGCTACTCGGCCACTGAATCGGGTTCCCACCGGATGATGGGTGATGTCGAAAATCCTCGGTCAGTCCTACACGGATCCCAACCCTTTGTCAATGGTTCCGTGCGGGCCTTTTACCGCTAAGACCATCCTTCTCCCTCAGGCCCCTAATTTCCCTCGGTACGAAAGAATCGGTCGAATACTCTCAATCCCAAGAAGATATTAAGAAGACAAGGAATCCAAAGCAAAGCATCACAAAGCAGGGTTACCCCATTGCATGCAATCGGGTACACGTTTTCTAAGGTTTACTTCAAGAATCGATGGTATCGATCATCTGGCGGATGACGGATGCGATCTTCCTGCCCTTCTCCGTGATGACGATGACGCTCATGTTGGTCCTTCCGGTATGATACATCTCTATCAATCCCATGTCCCGGAGGCCATCCAGCTTGGAGACGACGTTGGCGGAACGGGATATGCTGTTGTAGATGTCGGATTTGACGACGGGGGACATGGAATCGATGAAGAGGATCATGCTCATGACATGCTTGCCCTCCAGTTTCTCCAGGGTGTTCTTGGGTTCCGGCCTCGACTTCTTGTCCAGAAGGTACCTCTTCACCTCGTCGGGGAGGTCCTCGTAAGGTATGGGCTGATTCCAAACATTCGTGCGGCCGTCCACGGCCTTCCCTAATTGGATCGTGAGCCTCCGATCGCTGTTTTTCAGCCCGTCATCCTCCGACATGATTTCGGTCTCCTTTTTATCGAAAACTCGATTTTTTATGTTTAACAATCAATAAAACGGTATTAATTATTTCCCTTAAATGAAAGTACTTTAACATTAGTCAAGATTATTAAATTAACTGATATAGTTCTATAAATTGTATGGCAAAGAGGCCGATCAGCGCTTTCGACTCTACATACGTCTTCCCGATTCTGAAAAGGGTCCTGGTTCAAGGTGAGGTAAAACTGGACGACCTTGTCGATATCGGAAAGTACAACACGCTCTGCCCCAGGATGGACATGCTGGTTGAAAACGGCATTTTGAACGTCGCATTCAGGAGAACCGGAAGGCAATGCAAGATATACACCCTGACCAGAAGAGGTTTCAATCTGATCAGCGCACTCATCCTTTCGGACTCGATATTCAGCGACACGCTCGATATCACGGATTCGGAATTGAAGGAGCTGCTGAAGCCGATCATGAAGCATACGAGGTACGCATCGTACGCGGAATAACCGTGGACAACGTAACGAGGATTGTCTATCCGTCAGCAAGTCTAACGCTGCATACGCTATGCGTGATGTTTTATCTATGACGACAGGATAACCAGCGGACAGTGAGCTTTCAATGAGCGATGAATGGGTCAAGATAGCGGCACCTGCGACGTCTGCCAACATCGGAGCCGGTTTCGATACCTTCGGAATGGCCTTCGAAGGTCCCTGCGACATAATCGAGGGAAGGAAGACCGAATCCGGGATCAGGATCGTCGAGGTCAACGGGCCGGGAGCTTCCAGCATCCCGAGGGATCCCGAGAAGAACTCCGTCAGCATCGCGGCCAAGAAGGCTCTGGAGATGGCCGGAGCGGACTTTGGTATCGATATCAAGATCACCAAGGGCATCAGGCCCTGCAGCGGCATGGGCTCCTCAGGCGCATCGGCATCGGGAGGCGCATACCTCGGATACGTCCTCACCGGAGAGAAGCTCTCCATGGACGAGGTCATCATCGCAGCGGCCACCGCCGAAGGTGTCACATCCGGGGGATTCCATGCCGACAACGTGGCCCCGTGCATCCTCGGAGGATTCACCATCATAAGGTCCAACCAGCCCCTGGACGTCATGTCCGTAAAGGCACCTGAGAACCTGGGGATTGTAGCGGCACTGCCGGACGTAATGGTCCCCACGAAGGATGCAAGGGCGGTGCTTCCCAAGGAGGTATCGCTGAAGGACATGGTCTTCCATATCGGACACTCGTCATCCCTTGTCTATGCGATGATGTCCGGCAATATCGACCTCATAGGAAGGTCCATAGCCGACGCGGTCATCGAACCCGCGAGGCAGAAGCTCGTACCTCACATTAAAGAGGCCGAGGAGGCCGCTATGGCCAACGGCGCGATCTCATCCTGCATAAGCGGATCGGGACCGTGCATTCTATCACTCTTCAACAAGGACAACAACGACGGCAAGGCGATAGCCGATGCCGTCCGCAAGGTCTATTCCGACAACGGTATGGCCTGCGACACCTGGATCACGAACTGCGGTACCGGATGCAGGAGGATTTGAAATGGCAGCACACAAAGTAATCTGTTGGGATTGCGGAGCAGAGGTCGACGACCCGTTCGTCAACACCTGTCCCAAATGCGGCGGTCTCCTGACCGTCAAGATGGATCTGGAGAAAGTCAAGGAGATGAAGCCGGAGGACCTCCGCAAGGAGCCCATCGGAGTCTGGAGGTACCATCCGTTCATGCCCGTGGACCCCAAGAACAAGGTCTCCATCCAGGAAGGCGGAACACCTCTGTACCCGACCAAGGCGCTCGGCGAGGCCATCGGTTGTAAGAACGCTTTCGTCAAGTTCGAGGGACTCAATCCCACTGGATCCTTCAAGGACAGGGGAATGACCATCGGAGTCTCCCACGCGAAGGAGCTCGGAGCGACCACCGTAGGATGCGCATCCACCGGAAACACCTCCGCTGCGCTGGCGGCCTATGCCGCCAAGGCAGGGATGAAGTGCGCCGTGTTCCTCCCTGACGGAAACGTCGCCATGGGAAAGCTCGCACAGGCCCTGTTCTTCGGAGCCAAGGTCCTGGCGATCGATGGTAACTTCGACGACGCCCTCGCACTGGCCAGGAAGATGGCCGACGAGAGGAAGCTGTACCTGCTCAACTCCATCAACCCCTACCGCCCCGAGGGACAGAAGTCAGTCCTCTTCGAGATCATGGACCAGCTGTCCTACGACATCCCCGACAGGATCATCCTGCCTGTCGGCAACGCTGCCAACATCTGGGCCGTCTACAAGGCATGCATGGAGCTGAAGGAGGTCGGATGGATCGACAAGGTCCCCATGCTCACCGGTATCCAGGCCGCGGGTTCAGCGCCTGTCGCAAGGGCGTTCGCCGCCAAGAACGACAACTTCGAGCCGGAACACAACCCCGAGACCATCGCGACCGCCATCAGGATCGGAAACCCCGTCAGCGGAAGGAAGGCACTCAAGGCCATGTACTCCACCGGAGGTTACTGCACCACCGTCACCGACGAGGAGATCATCGCGGCTCAGCAGCTCCTCGGAAGGAAGGAGGGAGTCTGCGTGGAGCCCGCATCCGCGGCATCGGTCGCAGGACTCAAGAAGCTCATCAACCTCGGAGTGGCTGACAAGGATGAGCGTGTGGTCTGCATCTGTACCGGAAACGGTCTGAAGGATCCCAATGCAATCATCGACAACTGTGTACCCCCGATCAAGTGCGGAAACTCGGTCGCAGACGTCGAGAGGATCCTCTCCAACTGATTTCAGAAATCGAAGAGGTTGGTCTGTTTAGGACCATCCTCTTCCACTTTTTTCTTCTCATCTTCAACAGGTTTCTCGTCATCCATCGGGATGTCGAATTCGGCCGCCATCTCATCGAGCATCGCTTCCTCTTCAGAAGGCGCCATCTTCTCGACGACGAATGTCTTGCCTCCGGCCTGCTCCTTCATCTTGGCAGCGAGCGCAGGACCGATCCTCGGGATGGCTGCGAGCTCCTCCTCGCTAATCGCAGCGACATCCGATCTGGTGCGGATGCCCTTGTCGAACAGGACCCTGGCCCTGCTCCTTCCGACACCTCTGAACGAGACCAGTTCGATGAGTTCCTCTTTCACTCCGTATCTCACGCGGGTCATCAGAGGACGGATCTTCTTCATGGCATCAGGGTTGAACATGTATGCGATCTCGCTCATGGCGTAGATTATCCAATCCATCATGTCGATCTTGGACCTGATGTCACCGGGACCGATGCCCATGGTCTCGGTCAGGGTGTCCTCGTCCATCTCTTCGATCCAATCGTTGATCAGCAGAGCGACCTTCAGGTCGCTGTTCACGAACTCTGGATCGTAATCCTCGATGTCATCGGGATCGACCAGCATCTTGTCCCAAATCTCATCCGAGACGGCGTTCAGCCTGTCAAGGTCGGATTTCTTCGGATACATTCCGATGACATCCGGAGTCATGGCCGCCGCAAGGAGGATCTGTATGTTCTCCGTGTCGTCATTGATGTTCGTGACCGCCTCTCTGAGAATAGATGCTGAAGCAGGGTCGATGTAGAGGTCGGACACACGCTTTCCGAAGGACGTTGCCCTCAGGACCTCGTTGTGGGACCTGGCCATGTCCTCCTCAATCAGGGACATTACGATGCTGTCCACGACGCCCTCGATGCCGAAGAGCTGTGAGACTGTACCGAAGAACGTCTCCTTGAGGAAGTCTATGATTCCTTCGTGACTGTCCGCATCGCCTGTGGCCAGCAATCCGAGCACGTGGCTTCTCAGGACCTTCTCGTTGAAGAGCTTGGATGTCAGGCGCTCGGTGTCGTGGTCGACGTAGTCCTCCATGAGGTGGTCGAAGTCGGCCTGATTCTTGGCGACCAGGACCGCTTCACCATAAGGATCGTAGCCGGGTCTTCCGGCACGACCGCACATCTGCTTGACCTCCATCACTGAGATGGGGGAATTGCCATAGTTCGATTCGTAACGTGAGGTGTCCCTGACGATGACTCTTCTGGCAGGGAGGTTTATTCCCGCTGCCAGAGTGGGTGTTGCGACTATGCATTTGATGGTTCCGTTGCGGAAGTTATCCTCGACGTACTTCCTCTGCTTGTAGGTGAGTCCCGCATTGTGGAATGCGATGCCGCATTTCACGCAGGATGAAAGCTTCCTTCCTGTTGCTGTGGATTCGGAGGAATCCCCTTCCAGGACGTAGAGTTCCTGAGGGGTCAGCGTCCTTCCGGCAAGTGCGCTCATGTTCTTGGAGTACTTGACCGCCAGAGCCTCCGTGGATCTCCTGGAGTTGACGAACACCAGGCTCTGGCCGCCGTCCTGGACGGCCTGCTTGACAAGGCTCCATACTTCTTCTCCGTCAGAGGGCACTTCCCTGGACGTCCTGTCGTCGAACTTGATCATGCCGTCGTAGTAGACTCCTTCCTTAAGCGGGATGGGTCTCCAATCGCTCTCGACCAGTTTGGCGTGAAGCCATTCCGCAAGGTCGAACGCATTGGACATCGTGGCGGACAGGGCGATGATCTGGAGATCCCTGTTCCTTCTCATGAACTTGGTCAGTGCGACCTCAAGCGTAGGCCCCCTTCCGGGGTCGTGTATCATGTGGATCTCATCAGCTATCACAAGGCCGACGCTCTCGATCCACTTGCTCCCGTGGCGTATCATCGAGTCCGCCTTCTCGGACGTCGCGACTATCACGTCGGCATCCTCCAGACCCTTATCATCCGAATCCAGGTCCCCGGTGCTCATATGCGCCTTTATGCCCAGATGTGAGAACTTGTCGAAATCCTCCTTCTTCTCGGAGGCCAGTGCTTTTAACGGCACGATGTAGAGGACCTTCTTCCCCTTCTGGACCATCATCTCCAGAGCGGGGATGTATCCTATGAGCGACTTTCCGCTCGCCGTAGGTATGGCAGCCACAAGGTTGTGTCCCTATAGCGCTATGGGGATGGCCTGCGCCTGGGGAGGGTGAAGATTGACGAAGCCTGCCTCCATGAGGGCCTCGGCGACCCTATCGCAGACCTCAAGCTCGTCTACCCTCATTCGGATCACTGCTTGCACAATTCCCTTATGATCTCCTCGATGCGGTCCGCATTGTCGTTGCCGACGCGCGCACCCTTCCTCTCGAGGTAGATCCAATCCCTCTTCTCGCATTCCTCTTTGAATTCGGGATTGGTGACTGCGATGAGCTTGCCCTTGCCGATCTGGTCGGCCTCAAGGAACAGCCTGAAGAGCTCCTTGGGCATGCAGAAGATGACCTTGTCGAAGGCGTTGGCGATGTAGGAGACCTGCTCCACGTATCCTTTGTTCTGGTCCACCGCTTTGAATTCCTCAGCGGTGTCCATGGTCTCCTCGTATCCTGTGACCATGTAGTTGCCGGGCACGAATCCGTAGCGTGCGCTTATTACACCGTACGAAACGTCGCAGATCTTCCTGTCCTTATCGTCCGTTGCGGTGTCCAAGCGTGCGACCAGGTTCTTGACCTCGGTCGCCCTTCCCTCGAACATCTCGAATGCCGACAGCAGCTTGCTCTTGTCCTTGAACACCTTGGAGTCGTTGGTGACCACGAGGATGCGCTTGTTCATGTGGAGGTCCGTCATCAGTTGCGTCATGTCAAAGCCTCTTGTTTCCTAATCTGTATGCGATGCTGCAGTTACCTTCCGCGGACACCATGCAGGGGCCCATCGGGTTGGTGGGCTTGCAGACCTTTCCGAACATCGGGCACTGCTCCGATTTGATGAGTCCCCTGAGGACGTCGCCGCACTTGCATCCCTTAGCCTCCGCCTCGACAGAGGGAGTGGTCTTCAGGATGTCCTCGTGCACCTTGGTGGCGTCGTGGTCCGCGAACTGGGGCTTGAGCGCCAGTGCGGACTTGGGCACGTTGGGGAATCCCCTCCAGTAGCGGTCCACCGGGGTGAACGTGTCTTCAATCAGCTTCATAGCTATGGGGTTGCCCTCGGTCCTGACAAGCCTTGTGTACTCATTCTCCACCTCATGCCTTCCGTCCTTGATCTGCTTGCACAGCATGTAGACGGACATCAAAAGGTCGAGGGGTTCGAATCCGGAGACCACCTGAGGCATGTTGTAGGGCCCTTCCGAGAATGGTTTGAACATCTCAGTTCCCGTGACGACGGCTACGTGTCCGGGCTCGATGAGTCCTTGGATGTTGGTCTCGCCGAGGTCGAATATGGTCTTGAGCACAGGGGGGCAGATCCTGTGGCAGCTGTACACGCTGAAGTTCTCGGGGCAGTCGTCCTTGTGGAGGGGGACGCAGGTGGAGGGGGCGGTTGTCTCGAATCCGACCCCTACGAAGACAAGGGGCTTGTCGGGCTGGTCCCTGGCCATCTGCACGGCATCGTCTATGGAGTAGACGATCCTCACATCGGCTCCTTCGGACTTCGCCTGGAAGAGCGACCCGATCGTGGTGGGCACCCTCATAAGGTCGCCGAAGGCCGTGACGGTGACGCCGTTCTTGGCTAGCGTGATCGCATCCGCTATCTCTTGGCTGGTGGTGACACACACCGGGCATCCAGGCCCCTGAGCGATCTCTATGCCCACGTCGTTCAGCATCTGCTCCAGACCGAACCTGACGATGGTGTCCTGGTGCGTTCCGCAGATATGCATGAACTTGGCCTTCACTCCCATGTCCTTGATCCCGTTCAGGATCTTCTTGGCCGTCTCCTCGTCCCTGTACTTGAACATCACTCTGCCTCCTCGATGTCCATGCATTTCACTATGCATGACTGTCCCTTTATGACATCCACCGCACCGCCGCATTCGGGGCATGCAAGGACCGGGATTGAATGAGAATCGAAATCCGGGTCCGTGAGCACCTTGGCTGGGCCGGTGAAGCCGCATGATTTGCATTTCAGTTCGATAGGCTCGTGCTCCACAATGAACTCCGAACCCTCAAGGATCGTCCCGCGGGTCACGATCTCGTATGCGAAGCTCATCTGCTCCTCACCGAGGTTGGTGAGGTCTCCGATTATCACGGTGACGCTATTGACCTTTGTCACCTTGTATTTCTGGAGTTCCTTGATGATCGCATCGACCAGTGTGGCTACGACTGAAACCTCGTGCATCTAAGTCGGTTATAGCTGGGGAGCATATAAGTTGATGGCCCACAGAAGCGGGATTACTCAAGGTATGCCTATGAGGCAACGAATGATGTCGCTGATGTTCTGACAAGCATCATTTCTTGACCGATTTTCCGTGCTTGCAGTATTTGATGACCTTGCACCTCTCGCAGTGCGGATGGTTCGGAAGGCACACCACCTGGCCGTGCCTGACCATGTACCTGTTGATATCCGACCAGCGTTCCCTTGGAGTGATGTCCATGAGGGCGAATTCAGTCTCCTCGGGATTCTTCGTATCCACAAGCCCCATGAGGTTCGAGATCCTGTGCACATGCGTGTCCACGCAGATAGACGGGATGTCCATGGCATAAGACCTCACACATGCAGCCGTCTTCCTTCCTACCATCGGCAGTTTCATCATCTCGTCGGTGTCGGAGGGCACGACGCAGTCGTACTCGTCCCTGAGAATCTTGCAGCATTCAACGATCGCGGTCCCTTTCTGCCTGGGGAATCCGGCAGAGTGGACTAGCTGTATGACGTCCTCCACATCGGCATCCGCGATCTCCTCCACGGAATCATACTTGTGGAAGAGATTATCCGATGCCTTCCTGGTGTTGTCGTCCTTGGTGCGCTGGGAGAGGATCGTGGCGATCAGCACATGGAACGGATCGCACGGCCACTCGGGATTCAGTCCTTCTGAGTTCCTTCCGGGATAGGCTCCCTTGTTGTAGTCCTGCGACAGTATGTCCAGTATCTCGCTCACTTTGTTCTTTCCAGCCATCTAAGACAGTCCTCCGCGGTCCTGAAGGAACCCGTCACCAGAATGGTTCCTCCGTCATTAATTGCTTGCTCCACAGCATCTCCTACGGTCTGACAGACCGTCACATCGCTGTGGTGCCTTCTGTAAATCGATCCAAGATGATCCTTGTCCGCCGCTCTTGGGGAATTCGGTGAGGATACGTAGATCTTCGATGCTATCGGAGACAGCAACTCCGCCACACCGTCCAGGTCCTTGTCGCTGAGCATCGCTGAGACAAGGATGACCTTGCCGTAGATCTGTTCTATGTCATCCCTAAGGCACTCCGCTCCTTTCTTGGTATGGGTGACATCGAGGATTATCGGCAATCCTTCCAGCTTCTGCATCCTCGCGGGCCAGCAGGCGCAGTCCAGACCTATTGGGACGAAATGCATGATCCTGCTGTAATCCTTAAGCGAGCGCACCGCTTCGATCGCCAGAGCGGCATTGCGGCCCTGGAATCTTCCAGGCAGACCGACGCGATAGTTGCTTTCGCAGTAGCGCATAATGATGTGGTCCGATGCGTTCTCGAGGACTTCAACTTCCTCGGGGTCGATGACCGTGAGGGAGCATCCGAGCCTCTCCGAGTTCTCGGTGATTACGTCAAGAGCCTTTCCTGTGTTGATTGTGACGCAGGGAATGTCGGGCTTCATGATGCCTGCCTTCTCGGATGCGATCTCCTCGAGAGTGGAACCCAGATATCTGGTGTGCTCCATGCTGATGTTGTTGATCACAGTGACCTCCGGCTCCACCAGATTGGTGCAGTCGAGCCTGCCTCCCATGCCGACCTCGACGATAGCGATGTCCACTCCCTCTTCACGGAATGCCGTGAGGGCACATGCGGTCAGGGCCTCGAAGTTGGTGCATTGGCATCCGGATCCTTCGGATGCCCTTTTGACCTTGGACAGGCAATCTTCCAGGAGATCATCGGAGATATCATCTCCGTCAATGCGGATGCATTCGTTGACCTTCAGAATATGAGGTGATGTGAACATCCCCACTCTGTAACCAGAAGCGATGAGGATCGATTCAAGCATGCAGCAAACAGAACCCTTGCCGTCGCTGCCCGCAACGTGTATGGTCCTAAGGCCCTTCTGCGGATCATTAAGTGCTCCCAGCAGGGCTGTGATGCTCTCAAGTCCGGGCTTTATCCCGCGGACGTTGAGTCCATCCAACCATTCGACGTTCGGACCGCTCATGCTCAACCCCATAGAAGGTAGTCATAAAAACATGAGCGTCCCTTCGACAATCGATGAGAGGAGCTGTAGTCATCAACGGGCACCTTTGCAACGATTCCTTCAGGGAACCTGCCGATATGATCGTCCAGGCAGGATCAAGGGCGGGCATCCCGATAGAGGTCTTCCACAACACCGATCTGACCGTTCCCATTGGGGATGAGGAGGCGTTCCATGAGAAGCTCGGCGATTGCGATTTCGTCGTATTCTGGGACAAGGATGTGAAGCTCGCCAAGAACCTGGAGGTGTGCGGATATCCGGTGTTCAACTGCTCTGAGTGCATCAGGGTATGCGACGATAAGTCCCTCACCCATCTCACATTGGCAGATTACGGCATCCCGTCCATCAGGACTCTGGCCTCCCCGATGACTTTCGGACAGCCCCTCGGGGATTGGGTGAAGACCGCCCAGGACATCCTCGGCTATCCGATGGTCGTCAAGGATTGTTTCGGCTCCTTCGGGGAGCAGGTGAGGCTCATCGTCGATGAGACCGACCTAATGAACGAATCATCGGATCCAGTTCCGAAGATCTTCCAGGAGTACATCGAATGCGATGCCGAGGACATAAGGATAGAGGTCGTCGGAGAGAAGGTTGTCGCATCAGTCAAGCGCAAGGCCGCAGAGGGTGATTTCAGGGCCAACGCCAGCAACGGAGGCACCATGACCAAGTACGTCCCGACGGAGGAGGAAGCGATCCTCGCAATAGATGCTGCAGCGGCGGTCCAGGCGGACTTCGCCGGAGTGGACATCATCAATTCGCCGGAAGGCCCAGTTGTATGCGAGGTGAACTCCAACGCTCACATCACTAATCTGAAGAACGCTACCGGCATCGACGTCTCCGACCACATCATCAGGCATATAGTCAACCTCATACAGTGATACTTTGAGATGCTGGATTCTCTATGACAGGACGGACCTGGAGTCCAATACGTTCTTCGCCGAACGTCTAAGGGATTGCGGCAACGAGCTGGGCATGGATTGTTCTATCGTTACCACTGATACCATGGACATCGAGGACGCTCCCGAGATAGTCATCTCGCGCATAAGGGACAGCGATCTCGTCTCACAGCTGGAGGATTACGGGAGCACCGTGTTCAACAAATCCTCTGTCTGCAGGATATGCAACGACAAGTCATTCACATACTCCTTCGTGAAGAGCCTGGGGATACCGATCCTTCCTTTCTCGTTCCCTGGGCAGCAGCTTCCGCCAGGTCCTCCTTGGGTGGTCAAATCATGTATAGGCCACGGAGGGTCCGAGGTCTTCAAGGCTGAGAACGAGAAGGAAGTATCCGAATACTGCGACAGACTGGACGGAAGGAAGCCCATAGTCCAGCAATTCGCATCATCCCCTGGCAGGGATCTGCGCGTCTATGTCCTCGGAGGCAGGATAATCGCATCGGTCATGCGCTCGTCTGATTCGGATTTCAGGGCCAATTTCAAGCTTGGCGGGAAGGCAGAACTGGTCGAGCCTCCAGCAGAGGTCGTCGATATTGTGAGAAGGATAGTCCCCGAACTCATGGCCGATTTCATCGGCATAGACTTCGTGTCCGGGGACGGTAAGGTTTACCTGAACGAGATTGAGGATGTGGTGGGCACCAGGATGCTCTACTCGCTCACGGATCTCGATCCGGCGAGGATGTACATGGAGTACGTCGCTCACTCGAAGATGTCCTTGTAAATGCTGTCGACGAGCTCCGCGTAGGTCATGCCCTTGTTCTCGGCCACCTTGCGGACGAGGTCCATGGTTCCGGATCCGTACTGGGCCGCCTTCTTCTTCTTTTCAGCGATGAAGGGGTATCCGAGGTTGGTTGCAACCTGCCTGAGGAGTATCTTCCTGTGATCCGCATCGGCGGGCTTCAGCTCGTTGAGGTCCAGTGCGTTGACCTGCATGGTGACGATGGAATCCATGTAGGGGTACAGGACCTTCCTTCCGAAGTGGTCAGCGACCTTGGTCTCGTGAGGGATGGTAGAGGAAATGAGCTTTCCTAGGTCCGCCTTCCTCATCCTGTCCAGCTCATCGATGGAGAGTCCGATGTACTTCGAGTATCCGGCGAAGAGCTCGTCAGATCCCTGTCCGCTCAGCACGTACTTCTCGCGGACGGTCCTGCATACGAAGAACAGCGGGAGCTCGAACGAGAGGGTAAGAGGGCTGGAGGTCCCGGTAATCGAGATCATCTCCCTGAGCCTGGCCTCGATGTTATCCTCGGTGAGGGGGATGTGAAGCCAGGGTAGGCCGAGCCTCTCTGACATCTCCTGTGCCATGACCACGTCGTATGACTGGTCCTTACCGGACGTGTACAGGGTCACGGATCTTGCGTACTCTTTCGCTATCGCGGCCACGAGGCCGGAGTCCAATCCTCCGGAGAATGCCACAGCGATGTCCTCGCCCTGGACTTGGCTCTTGATTGCCGAAACGAGCGCGTTCTGGAGATTGTCGATTTCAACGGACATGTGACTGTGATTGCTGAATGACCTTAAATAACGTGCCATGCGGGACCAGAGAATCTGACACATAGTCCGTCATGAATATCGAACCAGTGTTATCGTAAACGCTGTTTTTTACGCTATCAGTAACACTATTTATATTTAGAAATAATAACAAAACTCATGACAGGCGTCACCCGTATCGGCGTATCACTCGAGCCCAATCTTTTGGAAGCTTTCGACGCGGATATCGCGAAGAAAGGATACAGCAGCAGATCAGAAGCATTGCGCGATCTGGTCCGCGATTCCCTCGCAGAGAACGAGTGGAAGAACGATGACGAGTGGATGGTCGGTACAGTCGTGATCGTCTACGACCATACGGCTTCCGCGGTCGGAGAGAAGATCACAGACCTCGAGCACCATCACCAGGGGCTCGTGAAGACCTCTGTCCACATACACCTGGACGATTCCAAGTGCATGGAGATCCTCATCTGCGAGGACAAGCTCGCTTCCCTCAAGGAGTTCGCCTCCGAGATCACAAGCCTCAAAGGCGTCCTAAGGGGAAGGCTCACCATGGTAGCGCCCTCCTCGGGCAACATGCACCACATCGGCCACAGGCACTGATCTTTTTCACACTCATCGGCCCGGGCGGCCACCCGACTACCCAGGCCAATCAATTTATACCATCGGGCCAGTTTCTGAAAGGCAATGAGGAAATTGATCATCACCGAGAAAGCGAACGCCGCCAGGAGGATCTCCACCATCCTTTCGGACGGAAAATCGCAGTCTTCTTCAGCTAACGGTGCCACCGTCATCAAGTTCACGGCCGGAGGCGACGACTACAACGTAGTGAGCCTCAGGGGGCACATCATAGAGCTGGACTACCCCAAGGAGTACAACGACTGGGGTGCAATCAAGCCTGCCGAGCTGGTCTACGCCCCGCAGGTCAAATCGGTGCGTGTGAAATCCATCCTCAACACTATCAAGGACATCGCCTCCGAGTCGGACGAGATCATCATCGCTACCGACTATGATAGGGAGGGAGAGCTCATCGGTATGGAGACCGTCAAGGCCATCGGTGCCGATATGAGCAAGGTCAAGAGGGCCAAGTTCAGCGCCCTCACCAAGGGAGAGGTGGAGGCAGCATTCAAGAACCTCACCGACCCCGACGAGAAGCTCGCCGATGCCGCAGAGGCAAGGCAGATCGTGGATCTGTCCTGGGGAGCCGTCCTCACAAGATTGATTTCATTGTCATCCGGACAGGTTGGGAACAACTTCATGTCCGTGGGAAGGGTCCAGAGCCCCACGCTCAAGCTCCTGGTCGACAGGCATGAGGAGATCGAGAACTTCGTCCCCGTCCCCTATTGGAACCTGGTGGGCAAGTTCGGCATGCTAGCTTTCAAAGGAGAGCACGAGGACAACCCCTTCTGGAAGAAGGAGGAGGCGGAGGCCGTCCTCTCGAAAGTCAAGTCAACAAAGACCGGTACCGTCGCCAAATACTCCTCGGAGATCAAGGAGGAGTACAGGCCGGCGCCGTTCGACACCACGATGATGCAGGTGGAGGCCAACAAGATCGGTATCCCTCCAACCACGGCCATGAAGCTGGCCGAGGACCTGTACACCGGAGGTTACATCTCATATCCGCGTACCGAGAACACCGAGTACCCGAAGAGCCTCAACCTGAGGTCGGTGCTCGATAAGCTCAAGGACTCGGAGTTCAAGGCAGAGGTCAACGAGATCCTCGCCCAGGAGAAGATCTACCCCTCCAAGGGAAAGAGGAGCACAACGGACCATCCGCCTATCTACCCCACGGCAGGGGCCACGCAGGACAAGATGAAGGGCGACAAGTGGAAGCTCTACGAGCTCATCGTCAGGAGATTCCTGGCAACGGTCGCACCCAACGCCAAGGCCGAGGTCACCAAGTGCGTGATCGAGGTGGAGGGAGAGAACTTCCTCTCCGACGGATACGTTCTCACGGATCCCGGCTGGAAGAAATACTACAAGAAGTACCTGCCCGCGAACGAGAGCAGGCTCCCGGTCCTGAAGGAGGGCGAGGAGGTCGACGTGAGGTCCATGGCCATCGTCGAGTCCGAGACCAAGCCCCCGTACAGGTACAACCAAGGTTCGCTCATCCAAGAGATGGACAGGCTGCAGCTCGGTACCAAGAGTACTAGGCACGACATCATCGGCAAGCTGTTCTCAAGGAACTATGTCCAGGGCAACTACATGATCCCCACTCCCAGCGGAATCGCGCTCACGAAATCGCTGGAGAAGCACGGCGGAGGTATCACGGAGCCGGACATGACCGCGAAGCTGGAATCGGACATGCTCAGCATCTCCGAGGGAGCACGCACATTGGATTCCGTCGTCAAGGAATCGCAGGACATGCTCCACGATGTGGCGGTCAAGATCTCTGAGGAGTCCGACGACATCGGAAAGGAGATCAAGGACGCGCTGCACTCTCAGCAGCATATCGGCGTCTGTCCGTCATGCGGGAACAACATGTCCGTCAAGAGGTCGAAGAACGGTAACTTCATCGGATGCGACGGATACCCCGAGTGCAAGCGCGCATATCCGCTCCCCAGGGGAGCTTTGGTGCAGACTGTGGATTCCAAATGCCCTGTCTGCGGCCTTCCTCAGCTCAAGATCATCAGAAAGGGCAACCCGCCCTCTGTGCAGTGCATCGACCCCAAGTGTACGAGCAACGTCGCTCTCAACGACTTGGGACTCTGCCCTACCTGCAACAACGGTCACATAAGGGTTATGTTCTCCAAGGCCGGCAGGAGGTTCGCAGGATGCTCTTCGTGGCCCACATGCACTCAGACCTACCCTCTCAGGCCGAGAGGAGTCATCACTCCCCTAGGCAAGCCCTGTGCGATCTGTAAGGCACCCATGGTCAAGGTAGGAAATCTCGAGGAGTGCATCAATCCCGACTGCCCCGGAAAGAAGAAGGCAGCTCGCACGACTAAACCCGCTAAGAAGACCGCCTCTGAATGATGCGTTCGAGCGGTAATTTTCATTTTTTACTTACTATATTTTAAAGCTAACTTTGCCGTTTTATATAGTAACACTATAGGAAATTTCGTGTTACTTTCTTAGTTTTTAAAATTAGTAACTTTCCTCGTCGATCAAGCCGTCGTAGAGGTTGTTGAGGAAGTCAATTTCTTCCGAGATTCTGCGGTTGCGGCACTCGGTGCATTGGAGCTCTTTGCCAAGTGATAACTTCAACTGCATTTCGGACCTATCGAGGGCGACGATACGGCCGCAGGCGCAGTACACGCACATCTCGTTCTCGAGATCCAGCCTGTCCAGACGAATGCTGGATGGCTTACGGCGCGCGTAGCTGCCGCATTCCTCAGTCTTTTCATCGCTCATATTACGAGTCCCCCAACCTGTGAAGATATCGGAGTTGATTGGTCATAATTGCCCGATTTCTTCTACAGATAGGGCTACGCAAACACCCCATATAAACCCTTAGTTTAGGGTCTATAGATTAACGACGTTAGTTCGTTTAGACCGACAATTTTTGTACGTTTTTGGATAGTTAGTTTTATATATAGGAAATGTGGGATATTTCGCTCATCCAAGCGTATATAAAGCAGATAGATGGAACGAAATTCGTAATTCCGCCACGGAATTCGTTACTGCCTAGATTGGTTAATCAGATCGTTACGGACGTTCCATAACTTCTCCGACATATCGACATAATATTGATGAGGGTTGGAGAAACGCTTGACCTCGTCCCAAAGGGTATCCGTCTCCTCGGCACAGTGTTTCCTGATATCCTCCAAGGAGGGGAGATCGTACACAAGCTTTCCGTTCTCTATGACTTTGACCATGAGTTCCTTGACGGAGTAGTTCTCTAGGGTCTTCCTCTTCCAAGTCGCGGAGGGGTCGAAAAGCTCCAACGGCGCATCCGTGTCGATGGTCTCGTCGTAAACGCAGATCTGATCGGCAATGGCCATGCCTTTGTCGTCATAGACCCTGTAGACTTTCTTGAAATGGGGTGTGGTGATTTTCTCTACGTTGTCGGAGATCTTGATCTTAGGAACTATCTTGCCGTCCTCCTCCATGGCGACGAGCTTGAACACACCGTTCAGCACAGGGTCGCTGTGGGAGGTGATCAGATTGTCGCCTACACCGAAAGCGTCTATTACGGCACCCTGGTTGAGCAGATCCTTGATCAGATTCTCATCGAGGGCATTGGATACGACTATCTTGCAGTCCGTGAGACCGGCATCGTCTAGCATCTCCCTTGCCTTCTTGGTGAGGAAAGCGAAGTCACCAGAATCCAGGCGGATGGCGCATTTGGTTATCCCCTTGGGGATGAGCACCTCCTTGATCGCTTTTATGGCATTGGGGATTCCGCTGTTGATAGTATCGTAGGTATCCACCAGGAGGGTGGCGTTGTCAGGATACAGCTCGCAGAACGCCTTGAATGCCTCGAGCTCCGAATCGAACATCATCACCCAAGAGTGGGCCATGGTCCCGCTCGCGGGCACTCCGAAAAGCTCATCGCTCACAGTGCATGCCGTTCCGCCGCATCCGGCGATGTATGCTGCCCTAGCACCCAATATGGCCGCATCGGTTCCCTGGGCCCTTCTGGAGCCGAACTCCAGTACGGTCCTGCCCTTTGCAGCCCTCACAATACGGTTGGCCTTGGTGGCGATAAGGGATTGATGGTTTATCGTCAGGAGAGCGAAGGTCTCCAGGATCTGTGCTTGGGCAATGGGTGCCCTGATGGTGATGAGGGGCTCTCCGGGGAACACAGCCGTTCCTTCGGGTATCGCCCACACATCCCCGGTGAAATGGAAGTCCTTGAGGAAATCCAGGAACTTCTCCCCGAACGTTCCCTTGGAGCGCATGAACTCGATGTCCTCCTCGGTGAAACGGAGGTTGGTGATGTAGTCCATCAGCTGCTCCAAGCCTGCGAACACCACGAATCCGCCCTTGTCGGGTACCGTCCTGAAGAATATGTCGAAGTAGACCATGCGGTCTCCCAGACCTTTCTCCAGGTACCCGTTGGACATCGTGTACTCATAGTAGTCGCACAGCAGGGGGATGTTCCTTTGGTAATCCATCTCTAGTCCTCAGATGTGGAATTTCTTGATTCCGGGGAAGACAGCCTTGGATCCCAGCTCCTCCTCGATCCTGAGAAGGCGGTTGTACTTGGCAGTCCTCTCTCCCCTGGCGGGAGCTCCGGTCTTGATCTCTCCGGATCCCCATCCGACCGAGAGGTCGGCGATGGTGGTGTCCTCGGACTCTCCGGACCTGTGGGAAACGACGACGTTGTATCCGTGGTCGAAGCTCATCTGCGCAGCCTCTCCGGATTCGGTGATGGTTCCGATCTGGTTGACCTTCAGCAGGAGTGCGTTGGCAGCTCCCTGCTTGATTCCCTTGCAGAGGCGCTTGGAGTTGGTGACGAACAGATCGTCACCTACGATCTGGACCTTGTTGCCGACCTTCTTGGTGAGCTCGGCCGTGGTCTCGAAGTCATCCTCGAAGAACGGGTCCTCGATGCTGATGAGCGGGTGGTCCTTGGTGAGCTGCACATAGTGGTCAGCGAGCTCTCCGGCAGAGAGCTTCATTCCGTCGACGTCGTAGACGCCGTCGCTGAAGAACTCTGAGGAAGCAGCGTCGATCGCAAGGAACACGTCCTTTCCGGGGGTGTAGCCTGCATCGGATACTGCGGATACGATGGTGGACAGGGCCTCGTCGACCGTATCGAGCGGGGGAGCGAATCCTCCCTCGTCGCCGATGTTGATGGCTCCTACCCCGTACTTCTTCTTCAGTATGGATTTGAGATGCATGTAGACCTCGGACGACATCTGCAGACAATCCGAGAACGATTTGGCTCCGGCGGGGATGATCATGCATTCCTGAATCTTCAGGTTGCCTCCGGCGTGCTTTCCGCCGTTGATGATGTTGAGCATGGGCACAGGGAGCGTGACGTGGTCCTTCCCGATGTGCTGGTAGACGGGGATGTTGTTGCACATGGCACCGGCCCTGGCGACTGCGAGGGACACGGCCACAGTGGCGTTTCCGCCGAGGTTGGTCTTGTTCTCGGTGCCGTCGAGCTCGATCATTGCCCTGTCGATTCCTTCCTGATCGGTAGGGTCCATGCCGGTGATCCTCTTGGCGATGGGTCCGCGGACGTTCTCTACCGCCTTCAGCACTCCCTTTCCGCCGTACCTGTTCCCGCCGTCGCGGAGCTCGTGGGCCTCCCACGATCCCGTAGATGCTCCGGAGGGAGCGATGGCGGATATCTTCTGGCCGCCGACTGTGATCTCTGCTTCTACCGTGGGGTTGCCTCTGGAATCCAGGACTTCCCTTGCCCATACCTTCTCTATCTGCATTTCTCTCCCTCAGTTGGAGTACTCGGACATGTCCCCGAGCAGGATGTTGCGGTCCTTCGTCGTGAGGATCGAAGGATCGACGGAGACCACGAAGGTGGTCTTCTTGTCATTGATGTTGGCCTTCACCAGCTGGTGCAGGAACACTAGGCTGTGGTTGAGGCCGTTGTTATCGATGATATCTGTGAAATTCTCGATCATGACGATAGGTCTGTCATGATTTCTGATGTAGTCCTTGATGAACACCGTGAGAGTTCCCAGCGCATTGATGTCCAGGGATCTTCCCCTGACACCGGCCGAGAGTGTGGCGACCTCGAGGTTGTCCTTCCCATAGTTCTGCTTCACGGCCTTGGAGTTCTCCGAGGATATGACCAGAATGTTGTAGTCGGAAGGGTTGAAGATGTCTAGGAAATCGAAGATCTTGGAGGGTTCCTTCTCGAAGAACACGTAGGACCTTCCGTACATCGGACCTTCAGATGAGATGTACTCTGCGATGATCGCTGAATCGTTGGTGTCGATGTGCTCCGAAGAAGCGGGAGCCGATGCAGGCTGCTGCTTCCTCTTTCTGAAGCCGAACAGCCCCTTCTTGGGTTTGGCGCTGGTTGCCGCCTCTACCATCTGGGCCTCCTTGGTCGCGACCAATACAGATAATGCGGCGGAGATGTCCAGGGATTTGAATGGCTTGTTGACTATCGCCTTGATGAACGAGTTGTCCGTGGGAGCTTCATCATTGACTCCCTTGATGAGAACAGCGTTGAGATCGACATCGTGATCCTGCTCGTGGGCACGGACCAGTACCTGCAGACCGTCCTCATCGTTGATGACGGCATCCAGAAGGATGGCGTTCGGTCTGAATTCCAGTATGGAATCGACGGCCTCGTCTATGGAACCGGCGATCCTTACGACGTGCCCCTCTTGAATGAGGATGTCCTTCAGGATCTCTTGAATCGCAATGTTGTCATCGACTACCAGGACCTTCATCCTTAGCAACTCCGTTCGGGATACCGACTACAGGGTATTTGACACTCACGATAAATGGCCGGCCGGTACCTTGCATAGCTAACGCTAAACCGAAGGTATCCGGCCATTAGGCCGTAAAAATCAATACGAAGCAGTAATCACTGCTTCCTGCTCTCTTTGGCTTTGGGCCTGAGGTTGCTGTATCCGCACTTCCTGCACTTGGTTGCCTTCTTGGGGTTTGTAGCATAGCAGTTCATGCATACAGTCTTGTCAAGGAGCCTGGCCTCAGCCTCTTTGAAACGTGCCATTCGATATTCCTCTGAATTCCCGATTAGGGATTTACTATATAAAAATAAGGAGAGAATCAGAGCAGGGACCTCTGCTGAGCGAAGTCATCCAGAGGATTATGGCCGTGTCCCGGCAGCTCGTGGATCACCAGTTCAGGCTGTATGGCCTCGATCAGCTCTCTGCAGCGGGGATCCGAATAGGGCAGATGCTGGTCCAGGGTATTGATGTGATGGTAGCATCCGTTGATGAAGTCGGTTATTGGTCCGCCTGTGTACTCCTTCTCCTCGAAGGATTCGCGGTACTTGGCTGAAGCGCTGTAGTGGAAGTGCATCGCCCCTATGGCGTCCTTGAGGTCTTGGCTGTAACCGTCGAATATCCTCAGCAAAGCCTCTATCCCGTCCTGCTCGGTGTAGATTCCTGGCAGGCAGTTCATGAGGTGACCCGTATCAAGGCAGATTCCCCAGTTCTCGAACTCCAGGTGCTTCTCGAGAATGCGGTAGTCAGAATCATCCTTCAGTCTGAGCCCCGGCCACCAGAGGTTCTCGAAGGCCAGTTTCACCGGGGGCTCTCCCTTCGGGAATCCGGAGATCGCCGTATTGATCATCTCGCAGAACTTCAGCAGGATGTCCCTGCAGTCCCCGGAATAGTTCCTCTTGCAAAGGTCGGGGATGTTTACGTTGCAGGCATGGATCACGCCGTGGGCCGGTTTGAGCGGTGCAACGCAGTCGATCATGTTCCTGACGGTCTCGCAGACGGACTCCTTGTCCTTGCCGTACATGTAGTATCTGGCGAAGTGGTCGGACATCTCATACGGTCTGCCCTCCCAAGCCGCCAGCCAATCCGTGGTATAGGGGAGGTGCACCGATACGGTGTACTGAGAATATCTGGGGTCGACGGGTTCGTGGGAGGTCAGGAGCTCCAGGCCATCGCATCTGAGGCCTTGGAGTATAGCTCCCAAATCCTTCCCTAGGTCGTCCAGTTCCTGATAGACGGAATAACTGAACAGGTGCTTCATCAGAACAGCTCTAGGGCTGCGGACACCGCGGCCACGATGGCGGACTGCTTGGTGTTGCCTCCGCCGATGATCATGGCGTCCTCTGGCTTCATGCCGTACTCGTCACGGATCTTCTTGGCGACGTCGGGTCTCTCTGTGTCGAGGTTCCAGTCCGGCGGGATGCAGAGCGCTCCGTCCCTGTAGACGATCGTGGTGCATCCTTCGGCTCCCACCTTGATTCCGGCATCTCTCTGCTCCATACCGTTGTTCACCTTGTTGGCGACACCCTTGACGATGACTCCCTGCTGCTCCTGTCCGATGACGGAGCCCTCGAGGAAGATGTCAACAGGCTGGATGGGGATCTGGTCCAAGAAAGTCTGACCAGCCTTGGTGATCATGATGCCTGTCTGCTTGATGGAGATGTAGTCCCAATCCTGGAGCGTGTCCAGGATCCTGCGCATGCTTCCCTCTCCGATTCCGACTTCGTCGGCCAGTCTTTTACGGCCTATGCGTTTTCCGTTCGATAGGATGTACATAGTCCAATAGACGTTTGCGTCATTGAACCTGAACATAGGGCCGAACTGAGGTGCATCAATTATCTTCATCTATACCACCAGCGTTAGTTGGATGGGTTTAAATCTATTTAAATAGTGATGAAAAAGGGGGGCTATGCCCCCCAGGGGTTTAGAAAATCAGAAGGTCTTGACCTTGCCTTCGATGATCATGTTGGAGACTTTGTCGACATTGTCGAGCCAATCGCAAGCGATGGCGTCGGCCTCCTTGGACCACTTCTTGAGGTTGGGGTTCTTGTCCGCGTTGGGGAGCACGATCTGAACGGAACAGTTCAGGGGCTGCGACACGGGCTTTCCGATCTGCGAGAGGATCCTGACCCTGACCTCTGCCTCGTTGGTGACCTTCTTCGCGACGTCCTCAGCGATGAGCTTGGACATGACGTTGTAGATCTTTCCGATGTGGGTGATGGGGTTCTTTCCGGAGGTAGCCTCCATGGACATGGGCCTGTAGGGTGTAATCAGACCGTTGCACCTGTTACCCCTTCCGACGGATCCGTCGTCTCCCATCTCCTGGGAGAGTCCGGTACAGGTCAGGTAGTAGATTCCCTTCTTGTAGTTGTCACCGGTGTTGATGTCCAGCTTGAACTTGATGTCATCCTTTCCGATGATCTTCAGGGCGTTGTCAGTGACGAGGTCGTACATCTGCTCGATGGCGGACTTGTATGCGTCTGCGTCGGGGATGTACTTGTCGACCATTGCACAAGCGATGGTCATTGTGACCTTGTTGTCGATCCTGGAGCACATGACCTTGACGTCCTGTCCGGTCTCGGGCAGCTTCTTCTTCATTGCGCCGTTGATGTACTTCTCGGTCTCGAGTGTGAGCTTGTCAGTGACGGAGTAGGGTGCGTATCCGACACCGAAGGAGGTGTCGTTCGCGAGGATACCGGATGTTTTGTAGACGCCGGTGAGGTCGTCGGATCCCATTCCGATCTTCGCATCGAGGATGACCTCGGAGTCGACATCGAGGTTGGGGAAGGTCTTCTTCAGGTACTTGCGTGCTGCTGCCAGAGCTGTGGGCTTGCAGGGCAGGTCCTTGACAACCTTTCCGTCGTCGATGAATGTGGTGGCACGGCCGACCAGGAGCATGTAAACTGGGTCGATGATGTATCCGCCGCCGAACTTGGGTGCGGCGTTACCGGCTGCGAGCTGTGTCTCGTCGGTGTTGTGGTGGAGAACGTGTCCGACCTCTTTGATGTACATCTTGCAGAGAGCCTTTGAGACTTCCTCTCCGAGAGCGTCAGCGACGGAGTCGGGGTGTCCGATTCCCTTCCTCTCGACGATCTCGACTTTCTTCATAGGTGCGGGGATCTCGTTGAGTCCCTCTACATAGACGTTTTTAGCTTTAGCCATAAAAGGCCGATTATTTTCTTATTTATATATGTTATTGATGATAATATTCTTATAGGAATATTTTATCGTCCGTGCATGAACTTCCCCCCGGCTACGGACATCCGCAAGATCAGGATCGGAATGGATATAACCCAGTCCGAGCTGGCTGCAAGGTCCGGCATCAGTCAGAGCACCATAGCGAAGATTGAACGCGGGAAGATCTCTGCAAGCTACGAGACCGTGGTCTCTCTTTTCAACACCCTGGAGGCCATGAGGCACGACATCGGTAAGGGACTCACCGCCGCCGATGTGTGCTCGAAATCAGTGGTCTCCATCCAGAGCGATGAGACCATCCAGTCCGCAGCGCGTCTGATGGAGGAGACGGGGTATTCGCAGTTCCCCGTGTTCAACGGCACCAATCCCGTGGGAAGCATCTCCGAGAGGGACATCTTCGACCTGATCAGCAGCGGAAGGATGATCGATGAGGTCTACAGGCTCACAGTATCTAATGCAATGGGGGATTCGTTCCCTGTAGTCTCCGGTACCACGCCCATCTCCACGGTGGCGGGTATGATGAGCAGCTGCAATGCCGTCCTGGTCTCCGATAAGGGATCGATAAAAGGAATGATTACCAAGGCAGACATGCTGAAGCTGATATGATCATTGCTTCAGGGACATCCCATCTTGCCTGATCTCGAAAAGGTCCATGTCCTTCGCTGCTACAGTATTATTGAATATACTCTTGGCCTCGTCCTCGACAACGGACGTCTCGTTGTAACGGTTGCTGATGTGCGTGAGGATCAGGTTTCCGACCCCGGCCTCCTTAGCAACTTTTGCAGCCTGCAAGGCCGTCGAGTGGGAATGCTCCACCGCAAGGTCAGCCTCGGATTCCATGTATGTGCACTCATGGATCAGGACGTTGCAGCCTCTGGAGCCGTCGATAACCGATTGGCAGTACTTCGTGTCCCCGGTGTAGGAGACGGATATCCCTTTGATCACTGGCCCCAGGACCTGATCGGGTGATACGCCGTTGACGGTCTCCCCGTTCTTGAGCCTCGACATGTCCGGTCCGTCCTTGATGCCCAAGGATATGGCCTTCTCCCTGTCCAGCTTCCCGGGCCTATCCTTCTCGCTCACTGTGTAGCCGACGGATGTGATGTTATGCTCGGTGGGGTAGACGGTCACTTTCATGTTCCCGGCGGTGAATGACTCCCCTCCGGAAACCTCCTTCACTTCCAAAGGATAGACGGTCTCCCCTTCCGTCGCCTTCATGAACGCAGCCACACATTCGATGATACCCTTTGGCCCATAGACCGTCAAAGGCTCCTTCCTTCCGGATAGGCTCATCGTCTGGAGGAGTCCGGGAAGACCGAACACATGGTCCCCGTGCAGATGCGTTATCAGAATGGTTTTGATCCTCATGAACGAGAAAGGCGAGACCATGATCTGTCTCTGGGATCCCTCGCCGCAGTCCATGAGGACGATGTCGGAACCGCTCCTGACGGCTATGCAGGACGTGGCCTTCTCCCTCGAGGGGACGCTGGCGCCTGTGCCTAGGAAGAGCAGTTCCAACATGGTATCGTTTCATTCGTAGATCGAGTCGAGCTTCCTGTCGGTCTTGGTCTGCTTCTTGAACTCCTTGTAGTGCTCCTTGCACAGGTGCACGTTGCGGAGGTCGCCGCTCTTCAGAGTGAAGTCGGTCTTCGAGACCTGTTTTATGTTGAACGACCTCTCGGCGTCGTTCTCGCATCCCTTGACATCGCACTTTGCCGGCGCGACGTTGTGCTTTGCTAGTGCCATACTTACTGAATCGATTCACTGGACTAAATAATCAGCGCTTGTTAGATTGACAGGTGATAGGCTATCGACGATCACCGAACGAACCAACCTACCTTATATCCGGCAGTCATACTGGATAGCATGACCCTCGTATCCCCGTCGATGCTCTCGGCGGATTTCTCAAGGCTCGGAGAGGAGCTGGTACGCGTGGAGAAGGCTGGCGCGGACTGGGCACATCTTGATGTCATGGACGGCGCATTCGTTCCCAACATCACATTCGGTCCGCCTGTGATCAAGGCTATCAGGAAGTATTCGAAGATCCCCTTCGACGCGCATCTGATGATCGAGGATCCCATCCGTTACATCGACGCTTTCGCCGATGCCGGCTGCGACCTCATCACCGTCCACTGCGAGGCAGAGGGGGATATCCACGGAGCCATAGAGAAGATCAGATCCAAAGGGATCAAGCCAGGTATCTCCATCAATCCGGAGACGGAGGTCACCGCCCTCGAGGAATTCCTTCCGGAGGTAGACCTCGTCCTGGTCATGACGGTCCACCCGGGATTCGGAGGCCAGTCGTTCATAGCCAACTGCATTCCTAAGATCTCATGGGTCAAGGAATGGGCCAAGAAGAACGGGAAGGAGATACTGGTCTCTGTGGACGGAGGGGTCAACAAGGACACCGCCAAGGTATGCGTAGATGCGGGAGTAGACATCCTCGTCGCAGGTTCCTATCTGTTCAAGATGGATGACATGTCCTCGACGATAGCCGAATGGCATCAGAGCTGAGGTGCTAGCATGGGAGTAAACCTATCGCCCATTGTGACCGCGAAGGAGATAGAGCTCGAGGAGCTCCGCGGGAAGACCGTGGCAGTCGATGCCTTCAACACCATATTCCAATTCCTATCGATCATAAGGCAGCCCGACGGGAAGCCTCTGATGGATTCCCAAGGGAGGGTGACATCCCACCTCACGGGTATCCTGTACCGCACGGCCAATCTCATCGAGGCCGGCATAGAACCATCATTCGTCTTCGACGGCAAGCCCAACGAGCTGAAGGCGGGGACCATCGAGGAGAGGATCGCCAGGAGGGAGAAGGCCAAGCAGGAGTACGAGCAGGCCCTGGCCGAAGGCGATATGAAGAAGGCGTTCTCCAAGGCCCAGCAGACCGCGAGGATGACCCCGGAGATCCTGGAGACATCCAAGAAGCTCATCACGCTCATGGGATTGCCCATAGTGCAGGCGCCCAGCGACGGAGAGGCCCAGGCCGCATACATGTGCAGCAAGGGAGACGTCTACGCAGCCGCATCCCAGGATTTCGATTCCATACTGTTCGGGGCACCCCTGCTGGTCAGGAACATGACCATCACTGGCAGGAGGAAGGTCCCCGGCAAGCAGATCTACAGGGACGTGAAGACCGAGCTGATAGATTCCAAGCAGATGCTTGAGTCCCTCGGAGTGACCAGGGAGCAGCTTGTGGACGTCTGCATGATGATCGGAACGGATTTCAACACAGGGGTACAGGGCATCGGACCCAAGAAGGGACTGAAGCTCATCCAGAAGCACGGATCCCTGGAGAAGGTCATGGAGGAGACCGACATAGACATCCCCGAGTACGAGGAGGTCAGGGAGATCTTCCTCAACGGCCCCAGGTCCGACGACTACAGCGTCAAGGTCGGGGACATCGACAGGGAAGGCATCCTCGACCTGATGAACGAGTACGAGTTCTCCGAGGACAGGGTGGTCAACGTGATCAACAAGATCGAGACTGCCAGGAAGGCCGAGGCCAACAGGAAGAAGCAGAGGTCCTTGGACGCTTGGTTCTGATACCATGATCGATTCCCACTTGCACGGCATCGAGCAGGCCCCGGAGGGATACGGCGATTTTTCTGAATTGTCGCGCATAGTGTCCTGCGTGGCCAAGCCCGACGAGTGGGACAGGCAGATGCAGATCGACGACCCCAGGATGATCAAGTGCTACGGGGTTCACCCTTGGTTCGGGGAGGAATGGACGGTTGAGAGCAAGTCCAGGCTCTACAACATCCTGAAGGACGATCCCGACGCACATGTGGGAGAGATCGGACTGGATTCCAAGAGGGGAGGCAAGATCCTCTTCCAGACCATGGTCATGATCCAACAGCTGGACCTTGCAGAGTACTTCGGCAGGGTCGTGTCGATACATGACGTGGGATGCGAGAAGATGGTCCTCGATTCGCTCAAGGGTAGGAAACTGAAGGCCATCCTGCATTCCTACGGCTCCGACAGCTATGTGAAGCCATATTCGGAGATGGAATGCTATTTCTCTGTCTCCCCCAGACTTCTGTCCAGATCGGACATAAGGGTCCAGAGGCTAATGGAGGCGATCCCGGAGGACAGACTGCTCCTGGAGACGGACTCCCCGGTATGCGGGAAGGACTTCAAGGGCATGCGGGATTTCGCAGAGAGGCTCGGCAGCATTATCGGTAAACCGGCGGACGACCTAATCGCTACGGCGGAGGAGAATCTGAGGAGGCTGTTCCCATGAGCATGTCGCAGAGGACGGAACTGATCCTGGGAGAGGAAGGCATACAGAAGCTGAAGGATGCATCTGTAATCCTAGTCGGATGCGGTGCGGTCGGAGGGTATGTCCTCGAAGGACTAGTACGCGCAGGAATAGGCAGGATAAGGGTCGTGGACCACGATGTGTTCTCAGACAGCAATCTGAACCGTCAGATCCTAGCCACACAGGATACGATCGGCAGATCGAAGGTCGAGGCCGCCTGCGAGAGGGCCAGATCCATCAATCCGGACATCGAGATAGAAGGGATAGATGCACTGGTCACCGAGGAGACCGTTCCCGGCATACTGCAGGGCGACTACGACATCCTGATCGATGCGATAGACACCGTCCGCAACAAGACCGCGCTTCTAAAGCATGCTTCCGAGAAAGGCATCACAACATTCTCGTCCATGGGTGCTGCACTTCACATCGATACGCAATCGGTCAGAGTATCACCGCTCATGAAGACCAGCGTCTGCCCGATCGCGGCATCGCTCAGGAAATCGCTCAGGGATTGCGATACATCGAGGATCACCGCCGTCTATTCGGTGGAGCCCCCGGTGGCGAAGCCGTCGGAGAGGGACGACCACGGGAAGAGCGTCCTGGGCTCGTTGCCTACTGTCCCCGCGGTTTTCGGCATGACCTTGGCCAACGAGGCCATCAAGTTCATCTGTAGGGATAGGACGCAATCGCGATGGGTGCGAGGCCGCTTGTTCAGCTATACGTCAGCCTCTGAAGCGGATTTTCTTACAATCCTATTTTAATAAGTTGCGCATACACGCGGACATACGCGGGACAAGATAGCTCCCGCCAATGAGGACTAGCAATGATAACGCCGATCCGCGCCAATTATGATGCCAAGGGCATCGAGAAGGACATCCAGGAGTATTGGAAGTCCAAGCATGCTTATGAGAAGACCAGGGAAGCCAGGAAGGGTGGCAAGAAGTTCTACTTCGTCGACGGACCGCCCTACACAACCGGCGCTATCCACCTGGGAACCGCGATGAACAAGACCGTCAAGGACATCATGATCAGGTACTGGTCCATGAACGGATACAACATCCGCGACCAGCCCGGATTCGATATGCACGGTCTCCCCATCGAGGTCAAGGTCGAGAAGAACATCGGTGTCCACTCCAAGAAGGACATCGAGGAGCTCGGAATAGACAAGTTCGTCAACACCTGCAAGGAGTTCGCACTCGGACTCCACGCCGATATGACCGAGCAGTTCAAGCAGCTCGGAGTGTGGATGGATTGGGACAACCCCTACCAGACCATCAAGCTGGACTACATCGAGTCCGCATGGTGGACCCTCCAGAGGGCTTATGAGAAGGGACTCCTGAAGGATTCCAGCAGAGTCGTGACATGGTGCCCCAGGTGCGAGACAGCACTGGCGGAGGCCGAGATCGAGTACTGGGATGAGACCGATCCTTCCATCATGGTAAGGTTCCCTATCAAAGGCGATACGGCATCCCTGCTCATCTGGACCACAACCCCTTGGACATTGGCAGCCAACATGGCCGTGGCGGTCCACCCCGACTTCGATTACGCAAGGGTGAAGATGTCCGGAGCCAAGGGCGAGGAGGAGCTCATCATCCTGGAGTCGCAGGCGGATTACATCATGCAGAAGGGCGGATACGAGAAGTTCGAGGTCCTCAAGAGGATGAAGGGACAGGAGCTGGAGGGCATCGAGTACGAGCCCGTCTTCCAGCTGGACGTCCCCAAGGCAGATTGGAATTACAAGGTCGTCACCGCCACATACGTGGAGCAGGACAACACCGGATTGGTCCACACCGCACCCGGACACGGTCCCGACGATTACGAGACCGGAAAGAGGTACGGCATCGCACCCTTCTGTCCCGTGGCGGAGAACGGAAGGTACACCGACGAGTTCCCCCTGATGGTGGGAAAGAAGGTCAAGACCGTCCACGACGACGTCATCAAGTATCTGGACGAGAACGGCAAGCTGTTCAACTCCAGCAAGATCAAGCACAGGTACGGGCACTGCTGGAGATGCAAATCACCCATCATCTACAGGAACACCCGCCAGTGGTTCGTTGAGGTCCCCAAGGTCAAGGACGAGATGCTCGCAGAGATCGACCGTGCAAAATGGGTCCCCGACTGGGCCGGAAGCACCAGGGAGAAGAACTGGGTCGAAGGCGCCAGGGACTGGTGCATCTCCAGGCAGAGGTACTGGGGAATCCCAATGCCCGTCTGGGAGTGCGAGTGCGGTGAGAAGAAGGTCGTCGGCCAGTACGAGGAGCTGAAGGCTGGAGAGGGATACACCGACGGCATGGACACCCACAGGCCTTGGATCGACGGAGTGACATTCAAGTGCCCCAAGTGCGGCAAGACCATGCACAGGGTTCCCGACGTCCTTGATGTTTGGTTCGATTCCGGAGTAGCTGCATGGGCATCCCTCGGATACCCTCACCACAAGGAGGAATTCGACAAGTGGTGGCCCGGCGACTTCATAGTCGAGGCACATGACCAGACAAGGGGATGGTTCTACTCCCAGCTGGGAGCCGGAGTGATCTCCTTCGACCGTGCACCTTACGACGAGGTCATGATGCACGGATGGGTGTTGGATCCCAAGGGACAGAAGATGTCCAAATCCCTAGGAAACGTCATCGAGCCCTTGGAGCTCATCGACCAGGTCGGTGCGGACTCCGTCAGGTATTACATGATCAAGAGCAACGCTCCCTGGGAGGATACCGCATTCCAGAAGGACGGCCCCAGGAACGCCAGGAAGGTCCTGAACACCTATTGGAACGTAGTCAACTTCGCATCCACGTACATGATCCTGGACAAGTTCGACCCCGAGAAGTTCACAATCGAGTCCATCTCCCCCTATCTCAGGGACGAGGACCGCTGGATGATCTCCAGGACCGAGAAGATCGTGAAGACCGTCACACAGTACCTCGAGACCAGGGAGCTGCACATCGTCGCACGCGAGCTGGAGAACTACATCCTCGAGGACCTATCCAGGTGGTACGTCTGTCTCGTCAGGGACAGGTCGTGGTCCGAGGGAGCAGATGCTGAGGCTGACAAGAATGCCACATACTTCACCCTGTACTACGCGATCATGAAGACCGCACTTGTGCTCGCACCCATCGCGCCCCACATCGCGGAGGAGGTCTACCAGCACATGGGCGGAAAGAAGCTGTCCATCCACATGGAGGACTGGCCCGTCTGCGACGAGAAGCTCATCGACGAGGACATCGAGCACAGCATGTCCCTCGTCAGGAACATCGTGGACATCATCGCCGCCGAGAGGGCGAAGATGGGATCCAAGCTCAGGTGGCCTCTGCTTCAGGTCTTCGTCCGCGGTAACGATGCAGACGTCAACAAGGCCGTCAAGCTGTTCGACGACGTCCTCGCGGATCAGGGTAACATCAAGAAGGTCCAGTACCTCGGAAAGGATGAGATCCCCTCCGTTGAGAAGGACATCGAGCCCGTGGAGTTCGACGAGGGAACAATTTTCATCGACTTCAACGTCACCCCCGAGATCGAGGCGGAGGGCTACGCCAGGGAGCTCATCAGACGTATCCAGCAGATGCGTAAGGACATGAAGCTCAAGGTGGAGCAGTTCATCGATGTCGATGTGGCATCGGAGGAGCGCCTCGTAGGCCTGTTCGAGACCTGGAAGGAGCACATCTCCTCAGAGGTCAGGGCCGAGAAGCTCGTCTTCACCTCGGAACCCAAGGGAACCGAGGTCAAGGAGTGGGACGTCACCGGCAAGATGATCACCATCGGAATCACTCCCAAGGAGTGAGCAAACTCAGGGGCTTCGGCCCCTCATTTTCATTTCCACTTTCAGTCGATTTTTCTGCTAGCCAGACATCAAAATCATAGGTTCCACTTTCGGTCACCTCCCCTTCTGAACTTTAAATACTACCGGGTGGATGGTGTAATCAGAGGAGAAGAAGTGCATCCCCAAAGGCACAATCCTCCAGATGGCACCGGAAATCCATCCATCCTATCCTATCCCCCGGTGCCATCAGGTTTCTTCCATCAATGATATCTTTTATCTGGACTTCCATACGGAGTTCAATGTCCGACATTATGATCAGGAAAAGGAAGAGGATGAGAGAGAAGGAGATCAAGGCCCTGTCCAAGAATCTCCAGGAGCTTTTCGGCGTTCCGGTCTTCGATGAGAGGGATCCGGTGGACATGGCCGAGAGTTCGGATTTCAACGTCATTTTCGTGGGGCAGGACATCCTCGGACTCGTCTATGAGGAGAAACCCTTCCTGACCATCAGGGGAATCCTGAAGTACAGGCCCACCGCCAGATCGGTCACCGTTGACATGGGAGCAGTACCGTTCGTCACCAACGGAGCGGATGTCATGGGCCCCGGAATAACCGATGCCGACGAGAACGTGGCCGAGGGAGACCTCGTTTGGATCAAGGACATCAAGAACGGCGCCCCGCTCGCCATCGGAAAGGCATTGCGTTCCGGAACCGAGTTGAAGAACAAGGCAGGCGGAAAGGCCATCAAGACCATCCACTACGTGGGCGACAAGCTCTGGAAGTCTGGAGAATGATATGCGCAGCGGCAAGGTAATCCAGGATCCCGTTCACGGAAACATCATCGTCGACGGCATCTACCAGGACATAACGGACCGTCCTGAGATGCAGAGGCTGAGGACCGTGAAGCAGCTCGGCCTAGGATACCTTGTTTTCCCCGGCGCTAACCACACCCGCTTCGAGCATTGTCTCGGAACTTACCATCTGGCCGGACGCATGGCGAATGCCATAGGTCTCGGTGAGGATGAATCCAAGACCGTGAGGATGGCAGGTCTTCTCCATGATGTCTGCCACGCACCTTTCTCCCATTGCCTGGAATCCATAATGGAGGATGCAACTGGATTGGATCATATGGAGCTGGCCCGTGCGCTCATAACAGGCAAGCTCCCCAACCACAAGAAAGTGGACGACGACCTCTTCGACGGCCTAAGGCCGATAGGTGACGAGATCGCGAGAGAAGGCATCGATCCCAAAGAGGTCTGCGACCTCATCGCTTATGAGAATTCACACAGCGAGAATCTGGATTCATTCATGGGCAAGGACCATTTCCCTTCCAGGGATTACGCCCATCAGATCATACACGGCCCTGTTGATGCCGACCAGATGGACTACCTGATGAGGGATGCCCACTACACAGGGATAACACACGGCGATATCGACTGCGACAGGCTGATCAACACCATGACCGTCCACAACGACCGTATCATGATCCGCAGGGGCGGGATCACCGCCGCCGAGGGTCTGATGGTATCCAGGTCGCTGATGTACACATCGGTCTACTTCCACGAGACCACCAGGATAGCCGAGAAGATGCTGTGCAAATCCGTGGAGCATTCAGGGCTCGACCTCTCCGACATCTACCTCTGGACGGATTACGACCTTGTCCAGAAGGTAATCGATTCCGACGGCAAGAGCTCCAACTGCATCAGGCGCGTCCTCAACCGCGACATCAACAAGAAGGCCTTCGCGGTCTACAGCACCGATGTCGATGAAGAGGTGGCCTCGAAGCTCATCGGATACGCCAACAGGGAAGGCACCAAGCGTCTCGAGCAGGAGATCGCCGACCAGGCGGACATGGATGTCTTCAACGTCGGTGTCGAGATAACCTCCAAGAGCAACCTTCAGTCGTCCATCAACATCGGCAAGACCGACGTGTCCATCATCGACGACGGAGGCAAGGTCATGTCATTGGCAAGATTCTCCCCGATCGCCAGGGCCCTCCAGGCACGCAACCCGTACAGCTGGGCGATACTGGTGTCTGCACCATCGATGTTCAGGGAATCCGCGGAAAAGGCAGCAAAGAAAGTCCTCGGACTGTGATCAGCCCTTGATGACACCGATGGGCGTTAGCTTGGCGACCTTCTCAGTGAGTCCTGCGTTGCAGACGACCTCGATGACCTGATCCACGTTCTTGTATGCGCGGGGGGCCTCTTCGAGCACACCTTCCCTAGAACCGTTCCTCAGGTAGATGTCGTTGGATGCCATCTCGTTCAGGATAGAGTCCATGGACAGCGTCTTTATCGCTGCAGATCTGGACATCTGTCTTCCTGCCCCGTGGCAGGTTGAACCGAAGGTCTGCTCCATGGAGCCCTTCCTTCCTGCGAGGACATAGGTGCCTACCTTCATGTTGCCGGGGATGATGACGGGCTGTCCTACATCCCTGTAGCGCAGTGTGATCTCGGACCTTCCGGGAGCGAATGCACGTGTGGCGCCCTTCCTGTGGACCAGAACATCCTCGTGATGCTTGTCGATGTCGTGCCTCTCCTTCTTGGCGATGTTGTGCGCGACATCGTAGACAACATCCATTCCCATGTTCTCTGCGGAATCTCCAAGAACCTTCTCGAAGGATTCCCTGGCCCAGTGTGTGATCATCTGCCTGTTGGCCCAGGCATAGTTGGCACCGCAGCACATGGCCTTGTAGTAGTCCTCACCGAGCTTGGAGTCCATAGGTGCACAGGCCAGCTGCCTGTCCGGGAGGTTGACGGAGTTGGTCTTGATGTAGCGCTCCATCTCCTGAAGGTAATCGGTCGCGATCTGATGCCCGCATCCTCTGGATCCGCAGTGTACGGTGATGGCAAGAGTGCCCTGCTTCAGGCCGTATACCTTAGCCGTTCTCTCATCGAAGACGTTCTCAACCAGGTCGACCTCCAGGAAGTGGTTCCCGGAACCGAGCGATCCCAGCTGCGGAAGCCCTCTCTTCCTGGCCTTATCGTTGACTACGGATGTGTCCGCATCCTTCATGTGTCCGAACTCCTCGGTCACTTCCAGGTCCTTCTCCCATCCGTATCCGTTCTCGACCGCCCATTCCGATCCCACGGATAGGATATCGTCAAGTTCCTTGTACCCGACCTTGGTCAGTCCTTTGGAGCCCAGTCCAGACGGGACGTTCCTGTAGAGCTCGTCGATGAGCTCGTTCTTCTTGTCGCCGAGATCCTCCAGCGTGAGGTCCGTTTTGATAAGTCTAACACCGCAGTTGATGTCGAATCCGATTCCTCCGGGGGAGATCGATCCCTCGTACTCATCCACAGCGGCCACTCCGCCGATGGGGAAACCGTATCCCCAGTGGATGTCCGGCATGGCCATGGAGCTCCCCACGATACCGGGGAGGCATGCGACATTGGCGGCCTGCATGGGTGCATTGTCAGAACGTATCTGTGAGAGCATCTCCTCGCTCGCATAGATGACGGCATTGGTCTTCATCCCCAGGTTCTCGTCCATGGGGATCTCCCATCTGTTGTCGTCGATCTTGTTGAGCTTGCCCTCCCACGACATGATGATGCACCAGATTAGAAACACAATAGGGGCCGGGACCGAGATTTGAACCCGAGTCAAGGGATCCACAGTCCCCTAGGATAACCAAGCTACCCTATCCCGGCCATTTTGTAATTCGGGCAATCAGATTCCCTTACATAAACATATCGGGATTCTTCACCCTGTTGGAAACCTATGCTGAATCTATGAAAAACGCCAGGGTAACAAGGGACTAGTCCAATGAACTTATGATGCCTAAGGGCGACGGATTTTTTCTTGCGTGCCATTTCAGTGGTGTTGTCATCGATTTATGATATATTTTGGAAGCACCGACTATAGAGCGTGAGACAATGCGGAGCTGAACGGTGTTCAGTATCGCAATACTTTATAAACGAGTATATAAATCCGCAATCATGACTAACTGGAGGAAATACGGGAATCAGACTCTAGATGATTCATCACGCCGTTGGATTGGAATCGTCTTTCTAATCGCGGCAGTGGCCATGGTGATCTTCATGGTGTTCGGATACAACTACCCTCTGTACCTGGGAGAGAGTGAGTATTCGTTACCCTTGGAAAGCGCGACAATCTACAAACTCATCGCTGACGGCATCAGTATCTTCGACGGCAGCATCCCTGGAGTGTTGCTGCTCGTATTGTTCGTCATATCGATATTGATGATCCTGTTGGGAGCAGTCAACTCCTTGTGGGCAAAGGGCGGGGCAGTGCTGTACCTGATCTCATATCTCATAGCAATCTTCGCTCCCATGACCTATCCTTTGAAGATTTACATAACCACGGTGAACGTTCCGATCAGTTTCATAGATCCAGCCAATTCGGGCTCAATCGCCGCCCCCATCCTGGTGTTGGTTATAACAATGGCCATGATCCTGATAGGGGCATGGCAGCTCTCATTATCGAAAAACGAAGATTGAATGGGGTTAACCAATAACTGTTCTTGGGACAAGGGGCCGGCAATCGTCTATAGCCGGCCCAATCGCCCAAATCCTCTCTTACCATCATTTTTTAAATACAGTAATAATGACGCACCTTCATGGCAAAGAAGAATCTGATTTCGGTAGTCGACATGAAGGACGAGTGGCCCGACCTTGTCGACCTCGCAATCAAGCTCAAGGCAGAGCGCGGACACCACGGAGACCCCCTGAAGGGAAAGTCCCTCGGTATGATCTTCGAGAAGCCCAGCACAAGGACCAGGATCTCCTTCGATGTGGCGATCACCGAGCTCGGAGGACACGCAGTCTATCTGGACGAGTCCAAGATGCAGATCGGAGTCCACAGCGAGACCATGGAGGACACGGCCCGTGTCATGAGCCGCTTCGTCCACGCCATCATGTATCGTGCGAATGACTACAAGATGATGGACAAGCTCGGAGATTGGGCATCCGTTCCCGTAGTCAGCGGACTGGACAACCTCGAGCACCCCTGCCAGGCATTGGCCGATATGGTCACAATCAAGGAGAAGCTCGGAGGATTCAGGGGAAAGAAGCTCGTGTACCTTGGAGACGGAAACAACGTCTGCAACTCCCTGCTCTACGCATGCGCTATCATGGGAATCGATATGGTGGCATGCTGTCCTGCTATCAGGATGCCCAACGCGGAGATTATGTGGAACGCCACTAAGATCGCCGAGGCCAACGGATCCAAGATCATCGCATCCCATGAGCCCGAGAAGGCCTGCGTGGATGCCGATGTTCTGTACACGGACACATGGATCTCCATGGGAGACACCACGTCCGAGGAAGAGGCCATCAGGATCTTCAAGCCCTACCAGATCAACGACGACACCGTCGCATTGGCGAAGCCCACATGCATCGTAATGCACTGCCTCCCCGCACACCGCGGTCAGGAGATCACCAACGAGGTCATGGAAGGACCCCACAGCGTGGTCTTCGATCAGGCAGAGAACAGGCTGCACGCACAGAAGGCAGTCCTGTACACCCTGATGAAGGGCTGAACAAAACTCAATTCACCTGGGAGGAGACAATGTCCTCGACTATGTCGAGGAACTCCTCCTTCTTTTCTTCCGGAATGGTCGCTCCCGCTGCGACGCTGTGACCTCCGCCGTACCCTCCTACGAGTCCGGAGGCGGTCTTCATAACTACAGAGAGGTCCAGGCCTCTGTCGACCAGATCCCTGTTCGCCCTGGCGGATACCTTCACCCCGTCATCCGAATCGACGAAGGCGATTATCGGCAGGTTGTGTCTGCATTCGGGAGAGTTCAGGAGCATACCGGCCACGATACCGACCACAGTGTCCCTGATCTTGTCCCCAGCATCGAAGTACTGGATGAACCTGCGCTCCCTGATCAGATGGTTGTCTTTGACATAAGATAATGCTGATGAGATGTGCCTCCTGTGGTCGGCACGGTTCTTCTCCGCATCCTTCAGCGCGGTCGTGTCCCCGCAGCATATTCTCATCCCCGTCTCCGCATCGTCGTATCTTCCGCAGGAGTTCAGGACTGTTGCGAATTCCTTAGCGTCCCTGAGTCCGGTCCCGTGTTCGAACTTCGGCAGGGTGTAGACCTCCCCGTAGATTCTCTTCTGGTCCTCGAGGCACACAAGCTCCAGAACGTTGTCCGTAACCCTCTCCTTCTCCGAGGGGTCCAGATCGTTCCAAGACCTCCATTCGCCGTTCTTCTTGAGCGGGACGTGCAGGAACTCCAGCATGTCCATGCATCCGTTGGGGTTGTCCGTGAGCCCCTCCAAGCGGGGCTCGTTGCAGTATTGGAAGAACTGTATGATGGGGCGGGTCTCCCTTCCGAAGAGCCTCAGGTCTTGCTCTATCACCAGGTCATCGTTCGCGACGGCATCGTTGACTATCATGCGGTTTATGCTGACGAGCTTGGATTGATTGGTGTCCTGGAAGTCCCCCACAGCACCGACGATGGCGAGGTAGGCGAGATCGATATTGGCGGGATCCACCACCTTCGATAACAGATAGGTCATACCTGCACCGCAGGTCTCGAAGGAGCCGTCGAACCCGTACACGTGTGGATTGAGATGGTCCACTGATACGAAGTTGTCCAGAGATGTCTGCTTCTTCCTCCATTTGGGGTCGGGAACGTGATGATCAGTGATCACAAGATTGGACCTGGAGAATTCGGACAGGTATCCGCTTCCGAGGTCGCATATCCAAACGTAATCCTCCGGGGCGTCATTGACCATAGCGATGGTCTCCTCGGTGATCTTAGGCACGAAAACAGTGCGGTGCTCCGCTCCGAGACGGTCAGCTGTGATCGTCGCGATGGAACCGGCCGTTATCCCGTCCGCATCTATGTGGGAGACGATGAGTATGCTCTTCGCCTTCCTGAGGCCAGCAGCCGCAGTGGCCAGGTCGCGCTCCATACGTCCAAGGTCACCATTTGTATCCGGCATGTTCCCTCACGAGTTTGCCGTAGATCACTCCGGCGATGTATTCGAGATTGATGGTATCTGCACGGTTGTATTCCTGCAGGATGTTCAGTGCATCCTCGTCACCGTGCCTCTTCCACATATGCCAAAGATGGACGGCCTCAGCGCCGTCCACTCCCTCGATCTCCTCGGCCCTTGTTATGCCGAGCTCGATCTCCAGGGGTTTCAGTCCTCCCTTGAATCCCACCTTCCTCGATGCGAAGCGTAGGTCGTACTGAGGGATATCGAAATCCACCTCGGGGAAGCTGTTCCTTAGAACGGGAACATCGAAGCAGCTCCCGTTGAACGTGACGAGCATCTTGGAGCCTTTCAGGGCATCCGACAGTGATTCGGAATCCAGGTCGAATCCCTCCGTCAGGGTGTACGTCTTATCCTTCCTATGGACCGTGACCACCGTGACGAGCGCATCCCTGCTCAGACCGTCGGTCTCGATATCGAGGTATGCTGCATCGTCCTTGAAGCGGTCGTACATCCTCCAATGCTCAGATTTGGGCACAAGATCGGACAATGCGCAGGCATTCTCTTCCTTCAGAAGTTCCGCAGCCTGCATGATGATCGGATCCGATTTCTCCTTCAGGGCAGGCTTGACGCAGCCGATGTTGTCGGACGATAGGAAATCGTCCCAATCAAGTATGCCCGATTCCCAGATGCTCCTCTCCTTCTTGGCACCCACTGAAGGCAGAATCTGGAAGGTGTGTTCGATCATCGCTCCCGCATATGCGTAAACGGTTTTAATCCCTATTCTCTAAGGGCGGTCATGAGGGCCAAGGAGATACTGCCGGGAGTGAGGATCACCAGCGACAGGTGTCTGGTCCTCGATGAAGGCCCCACGGTTGTTCTCGGGGACCTTCACCTAGGTTACGAGAGGGCGCTCGAGCAGGAGGGGATGTACCTTCCACGCATCAACACCGAGTCCATCAGGGAGTGCCTCAACGACATATTGTCCAGGTACGAACCGAAGAGGATCGTCCTCCTCGGGGACATTAAGCACGACTTCAAGCGTGCCGGTTACGAGGAGAAGCAGGAGGTCAGGAAGATATTCAACCTCCTTGCCGAGGCGGCGCAGGTCGTAGCCATCAAAGGAAACCACGACAATTATCTGCAGAACATCGTGGCCGATCTCGGATTCCTGGTGGTCGATTACATCGATATAATGGGCTTCCGCCTGGAGCACGGGCATGTGGATTCCGGTGTGAGGCCGGTTATAATAGGGCACGAGCACCCTTCCGTGAGGATCCCGGGGAGCGTTGGCGGTGGCCTGAAGATTCAATGCTTCGTCCATGCGGAGAAGGAGGGTGTGATCGTCCTTCCGCCTTTCAGCCCATTCGCCTCGGGAAACGATCTCGTCCTTGACAAGGATGCGGTCATGGCCCCCGCATTGAAGGATGCGGACTACCCCAACGCCCGTCTTTACGGCGTTACGGACATGGGCCTGATGGACTTGGGGACCCTGGCAGACATTTCTGACGTCACCTTGTGATGAAAACGAGTTGGCGGATACATACAACTCAGATGGCACCCAACAACCCCTAAAAGTTAAGCTATGGTCATAACTGCGGTCCATATCTTCCCTCTTTTCTTATATAGGATGAAAGGTATGCAAACATCAGGAGTTTTCATTATGGCAATGACACCTAGAGAGAGAGTACTTGCTGCACTGAAACAGGAGTCCCTTGACAGGCCCCCAGTCGCAGTATTTACACAGTCAGCAACAGTTGCACAGATGGACAAAGTCGGAGCAGCATGGCCTGACGCACACAAAGATCCCAACCTCATGGCAACACTGGCAGCAGCCCAGGCAACCGTCAACGGTGCCGAGGGAGTCAGGGCCGCATTCTGTCTGACAGCAGAGACCGAGTGCCTCGGAGCAACAGTCGCCGTCGACAAGAAGGATGCAGCACCCATGATCAAGGAGCACCCCCTGCACTTCGATGCAATGATGGGCGAGTTCGACAACCTCGAAGAGAAGCTCATCAAGCCCGAGGAAATGATCAGCAAGGGAAGGCCCAAGGTCGTCATCGATTCCGTCAAGATCCTGAAGGAGAAGTACGGATCCGAGTACCCCGTCATCGCAGGAAACACCGGAGTCATCACACTCACCGGAAACCTGTGCAACACAGAGAACATCATCTTCGGAATCCTCATGTGCCCCGACGATGTCGCGAAGTGGCTCAAGTACATGACCCCCTACGTAAGGACATACACCGAGGCCCTGTGGGCAGCCGGAGCAGACGTCGTTCAGTGCTCGGAGCCTACCGGATCCACCGACATGCTCGCACCCGACATGTTCGACCAGTACGTCGGACAGTACATCGGTCCTGCACTCAAGCCCGGAAACGACAAGTACTCCATCCTCCACATCTGTGGAAACACCGAGCCCATCCTTGAGATGATGGTCGCAACCGGAGTCACCGGAATCTCCATCGAGGAGAAGGTCGAGCCCGAAGTCGCTTGCGGAAAGGTCGGCGGAAAGACCTGTATGGTCGGAAACGTCGGATCAGTTATGCCTCTGTTCCAGGGAACACCTGAGCAGTGTAAGGAGGCTGCAATCCGCTCTGCAAAGGCCGGATTCAACATCATCTCCTCTGGATGCGGTATCGCACCCGGAACACCCGACGAGAACTACACCGCAATGGTTAACGCCATTAAGTCTCTCTGATTTCAAACTCATTCCCCCCTTAACCGGGGGGTTCCCCTATTTCTTATCATTATAGGTTTATAGTGTGGATGGGCATTCCCACCTCATGTCAGAATTTCTCGAGAAGAACAAGGAATACGCAGAGGTCATGAAGGAAGTCATGAAGCTGCGCCATGAGCCTGTGGCCATCAAGCTTGTCAAAGAGGGAGAGGAGTTCCCTGAGGGATACAACGAGCCCACTGAGCAGCAGAGTCACTGCCAGGCCATATTCAGGGCCAAGGACGGAGCATCCTTCAAGATGCCACTGGCCTGCCACAGCTGCATGGTCGGAGCATCCGCGCTGAACATGGTGGAGACCTCAGACAAGATCAAGTCCGGGGAATTCCACGCAGGTATCGGCATGCACGACACTGTCCAGGCTGCCGGTAAGATGATCACGGATCGTAAGATCGTGCCGTTCAAGACCATAGGTGAGATTGTATGCCCCCTCAAGGACGCAGATTTCGAGCCTGATGTGGTCGCCATCGATGATATCCCTGAGAGGATCTATTGGATTGTTCCTCTTACCACAGCAGAGAAAGGAGGACGTGTCGAGTTCAGCACATCGCCCTTCCAATGCGCTTGTGAGGACGTAGTTGCGATGCCCGTATGCACCGGTCTTCCGAACATCTCCTTGGGATGCTTCGGCTGCAGGAAGAAGACTGATATGCGCCCCGACGAGATGGCTTGCGGCATACCTTACAACATGATCCCGGGCTTCGTCGGACACCTCAAGAAGTACAACGAAGGTGTCATGCAGAAGGCGAAGAGAGAGTGATTTTTTCGCGGAGAATCGGGGCAGTGTTACTCCGATTCTCCCTTTTTGCTACAGTATATAAATGGAAAAAGAGGATACATCCAACTCACCAAATCATTAAATAAAACCCATTGAAACCACTTTTGATTTTGGCAGAAAATGGCGATTTAACACCTAAAAACCATAGATTTAACAGCACTTCAGTTAGCCAGCAAACCATCTCCCTTATATTCAGAAAAAATATACTTCCGCACGCAAGGGGTATGCGAAATAGCGATATTTCGCAGAAAATTATTGAACAAGGAGGTATGAAATGCCAAAATACGAGGACGTAATTGACTTGTATGACGACAACGGAAAGCGCATCGCGAAAGACATTCCGTTGGAGGCCATCAGTCCGTTGCGCAACGAAGCGATCAAGAAGATCGTGTCTCTGACAAAGAGGACAATCGCAGTCGACCTCGCTGGAATTGAGAAGGGTCTCAAGTCCGGTGCAGTAGCAGGCGCGATGATCAAAGGAAAAGAGATCGACATCGCTCTTGTCAAGAACGCGAACAAGATCGCCAAGATCGTAAAAGAGAAGGTCCAGGTCTTCGACGGCGACGGTACAGAGGTTACCGTTAAGGGCAACAGGCTCGTCGTCATTGTACCTGAAGCAAGGATGGACGCTGGAATCGAGTACACAACAGGATTCACATCGGTTGCAGCAGCCGTCACAGAGGCCATCATCGATGAGTTCAAGATTCCGATGTATGAGGCCAACATGGTTAAGGCAGCCGTTTGGGGAAGATACCCCCAGACCATCACATTCCAGGGCGCAAACGTCAAGTCAATCCTCGAGGTTCCCCAGAACAACGAGGGTGCTGGATTCGCACTCAGGAACATCATGGCAAACCACGTTGTTGCTCTCGTCAACAGGAACGCAATGCAGGGAACAGCCCTCTCGGCTATCTTCGAGCAGTGCGAATCCTACGAGATGGGAGACCTTATCGGAAACTTCGAGAGGGGAGGACTTCTCGCTCTCGCATACGAGGGACTCAACGCCAACAACATGCTTTACACACTTGTCAAGAAGAACGGAAAGACCGGAACTGTCGGAACTGTTATCGAGTCCCTTATGGACAGGGCAATTGCCGACGGCGTCATCAAAGTGAAGGAGACACTCCCCAGCGGATACAAAGTCTACACGACAAAGGATCTCCCTCTCTGGAACGCATACGCAGCAACCGGAATGGTCGCAGCAGTTATGGTCAACATCGGAGCAGCAAGGGCAGCACAGGGAGTTCCCGGAACCGTCCTGTACTACAACGATCTGCTCGAGCACGAGTCCGGACTTCCTGGTGTCGACTACGGTCGTTCCGAGGGAGTAGGAGTCGGTATGTCATTCTTCTCTCACTCCATTTACGGAGGAGGAGGACCTGGTCTGTTCCACGGAAACCACGTCGTAACCAGGCACTCGAAGGGAGTTCTCATCCCTGCAGTAACAGCCGCCAACTGTCTCGATGGAGGAACACAGACCTTCTCCGCAGAGGCCACATCCGGTCTCTTCAAAGAGGTCTTTGGAGACGTCGAGGAGTTCGCCAGACCTATGCAGTGTGTCGCTGCAGAGGCAAAGAAGGTGAAGAAGAAACTGTGAGGCCCTTGTATGGTATCTAACCCTCCAGCAGATTACGCGGGCGCTCCGCTCCCGGAAGTACAGATCATCACCAACCGCCTTCTGAGTGCAGAAACCACGGAAGTACTCCTGAACAAGCTCGATGTCATCGATGGCATCAGGCAGATTCAGATGACCGGTGAGAGCATTCCGAAGACAATCAACAGCGGACCTGGTAAGGGACTTCCCAACAATCATTCGGAGCGCAGGATCATCAACGTCAACGGCCGTGAGGTCGAACTCCGTTACCTCGTCGGTGCTCTTTACATCGAGCTCGAGGTGGAGGACGAGGATGAGCTCGACGCCAAGCTGGAAGAGATCGAGAGCGCGTGCAATCAATGCATCGAGTTCGGTTACGTTCTCAACGTCGGTAGATACACGAAATACAAGCCCACACTTCATGATTATAGGAGTGAATAAAATGGCATACAAGAGACAGTTCTATCCCGGTAACTCAACACCTGCCAAGAACAGGCGCAGATACATGGATCCCAAAGTCAAATTGAAGAAGCTCCGCGACGTTCCTATGGACGATGTCATCAGGATCATGGGACACAGGAACCCCGGAGAGGACTACAAGTCCATCCACCCCCCAATCCAGGAGGGCAAGGAGCCCGAGTGCCCGATCAGGAAGCTCGTCGTCCCCATCGAGGGAGCAAAGACCGGTGACCGTATCAGGTACATCCAGTTCACAGATTCAGTCTACTTCGCACCCATCTCCCCCTACCAGAGGGCATGGATGTACCTCTCCAGGTACAGAGGAGTCGACACCGGAACACTTTCCGGAAGGCAGATCATCGAGGTCCGTGAGAGGAACCTCGAGGTCATGGCAAAAGAAATGATCGACAACGAGACCTTTGACCCCGCCCTTACAGGAATCAGGGGAGCAACCGTTCACGGACACGCATGCCGTCTCGATGAGAACGGACTGATGTTCGACGGATGGCAGAGGTACCAGTGGGACGCAAAGAAGAAGGAAGTCGTCTACGTCAAGGACCAGGTCGCAATCCCCCTCGACAGGAAGATCTCCGTCGGAAAGCCCGCAGCAGCCGCTGACCTCAAGAAGAGGACAACAATCTTCAGAGCAGACGGCGTCGACATGAGAGACGACAAGGAAGTAACCATGTACGGACTCAGGATCCACAAGCTGAGGACACTCGGCGGTTACCAGCCTTGGGCATTTAAGGAGTGATTTACATGGCAACAAAACAGAAGTTATTCATGGATGCATGTAAGAAGAAGTTCAAAGAGGAACCCACTGACATCTCCACCAAATACTACTGCTTTGGTGGATGGAAACAGTCCAAGTCCAAAGTCGAGTTCCAGAAGACAGCACAGGCAATCGCCAAGAAGCGTGGAATCCCCATGCTCAACGAGGACATCGGAGTTCCCCTCGGACAGAGGTCCTGGATGCCCTACCAGCTGTCCCACACTGACATCTATGCAGAGGCAGATGACCTGCACTGTGTGAACAACACAGCCATCCAGCAGGCATGGGACGACATCAGGAGGACAGTCCTCGTCGGACTCGACTCCCCCCACCAGACTATCGAGAGAAGGCTCGGAAAGGAGGTAACACCTGAGACAATCAACGCTTACCTCGAGACCGTCAACCACACAATGCCTGGAGGAGCAGTCGTTCAGGAGCACATGGCTGAGATCAACCCCGCCCTCGCATACGACTCGTACGTCAAGGTCTACTCCGGAGACGACGAGCTCATCGATGAGATCGACAAGAGATTCGTCATCGACATCAACAAGCTCTTCCCCAAGGACCAGGCAGAGCAGCTGAAGAAGGCAATCGGAAAGACCCTGATGCAGGCTGTCCGTGTCCCCACAATCTGTGGAAGGATCATGGATGGAGCAACCACATCCAGGCACGCAGCAATGCAGATCTCCATGGCTTTCATCTCCTCCTACAAACTCGCAGCAGGAGAGGCAGCAATCGCAGACTTCGCATACTCTGCAAAGCACCTTTCGATCAACATGGGAACCATGATGCCCGCAAGGCGTGCAAGGGGACCCAACGAGCCCGGAGGAATCCCCTTCGGATTCATGGCCGACATGGTACAGTCTGACCGTGTCTACCCTGACGACCCCGGCCGTGCAGCTCTCGAGGCAGTCGCACTCGGAGCAGCAGTCTTCGACCAGGTCTACCTCGGTGGATACATGTCCGGAGGAGTCGGATTCACACAGTACGCAACCGCTGCATACACCGACAACATCCTCGAGGATTACGTCTACTACGCAATCGACCAGATCAAGTCCAAGTACGGCGGCCTGTGCAAACTCGACCCCAAGGACATGGACAAGCTCATGAAGCTCGGAGACGACATCAACTCGTACGCTCTCGAGATGTACGAGAAGTACCCCGCCATCATGGAGGCCCACTTCGGTGGATCCCAGAGGGCAACAGTCGCTGCAGCAGCAACCGGAGTCGCCGGATCCATGGCAACCGGAGTTGCAGACTGCGGTCTGAACTGCTGGTACCTGTCCATGCTCCAGCACAAGGAGAGGACCGGAAGGCTCGGATTCTACGGATTCGACCTGCAGGACCAGTGTGGTTCCGCCAACTCCTTCGCGTACAGGTCCGATGAGGGACTGCCCGCAGAGGTACGTGGACCCAACTACCCCAACTACGCAATGAACGTCGGTCACCTTTCCGGATACACCGGAATCCCCAAGGCAGCTCACGCTGCAAGGAAGGACGCATGGACCGCCAACCCCTACGTACGTGTCGCATTCGCAGACCCCGCACTGGTCTTCGACTTCGCCAACGTCACGAAGGAGATCGGCCGTGGAGCCCTCAGGGAATTCCAGCCTGCCGGAGAGAGATCCGCAGTCATCAAGGGATGATCACTTGGAGAACGGGGACCTCGTGAAGTACATGCCGACCTCGACCGTCGGCAAGATCACCGACATCAAGGAGAAGGACGGAGTAACCTGGGTTAGACTGGATTACACTGACCTGTACTACGACGCGGTAAATCTTGTCCCGGCAGATCCGTCGGAGTACATCGAGGTCTCATTCAAGGAGCGTTCGTCCTTCGAGAGGGGCATGAAATCCATTGAAGACATCAAGAGGGAGACTCAAGAGGTCGACATATCGGAGATGATGCCCTCAGGAGGCGGATGATCCATCCTGAAACCATTTACCTCCCTTCGGGGAGGTACCTTATTTTTTTATTGTGATTTTTAGAAAATGACCCGGCTTGATGCCGATTAAAAAACAAAGAGATGATCGTCCCCGAAGGGACGTAAGGATTGTTTTCAGATCCTGTTGAACGCTACGAGAACTGATGCGTATCTGGAGTCGTCATCGAGGCCGTAATAGAGTCTCATCATCTTGTCGCTGGTAGGCGCTGGGCTGCATGAGATGACGTCCTTGCATCCGTTGCTCTCGTTCAGTTCAGGGAACGATACCGGGGGCATGACGAACTGCTCGGATCCTCCCGCCTCGACTCCGAGGAAACAGACGAATCCGTCACCCATCCAAACGATGTCGTTGCGACCGTCGTACTTGTGCATGGTGAAGGGGAACACCTCTTCGCCGAGCAGATTGCCGTTAGCTCCGACAAGGATGACTGTGGGTTCCGGTGGGGGTCTGAACCTGGGGTCTTTCACTATGCAGATTACTGCATCCCTGTCCAATGCCTGGAGGAAGCCCTGATTGTCTACGGGGATGCTCCCCATGGACCTGACTGTGGATTCCTCGACCCTGAGCTTCTCTAATATCTCTCTGTCAAGGTAGAATGCCCATTTCACACCCTTCAGACCGCGGACGATCTCCAGCGGTTTATCGAGTCCTGCATCCAAATCTTTTGCCATTTCTTCACACCTCATTCGTGTATCTGGCACTTACTCATCCTCATTGAGTCTGATCAGATTGTCAACGCCTGCCATCGAGCGTATGTCCACCACGCCGATCACAGCGATGGTGCGGTTATCGAGTTCTATCGGAGTAACGATTACCCTGATCCCTTTGTAAGGTCCGGATGTGGCGACCCTCCTGATGGTCGTTCCGCTTCTGATGACCTCCTCGAGGACCTCACCGGTGTATGCGTTGTCTATGACCGCACCGTTCTCGATCCTAACTCCGAGGTTGTCCCTGTTCTTAGCGCATACCGGCAGACCTCCGACGAGGTCATGGATGGCGAAGGCCAGCGACAGAAGTTCGGAATTGTCGCTCCTGGGGGAGATGACATCCTTGATTCCGCGGGCGAGTTTCAATCCGCCCATGATGTTGATTCCCGCAATGACGGCACCGATCTCTGCAGATTGCATCGTCTTTCCGGTTCCTATCACGACGACATCCTCGTTCTTCAGGTTGAAGACCGATTTGATCTCATTCTCAGTGGTCGGATCGACAAGATACTCCGAACCGGGGAACATAAGCTTCCCGTCGGTGAACACCAGGGTGGTTGCACCTGTGGCCCCGGCCTCGATGGCCTTGTCCCTCTCCTCGCATCCGAATGATACCATGTGAGCAGCTCTGGGGATCCTCACAGCTACGTTGTATTCGCCTATGGTGAGGTCCTTGATGGTTATGGGTCCAAGGTCCATGCGTGTCTTCTTCTTCAGATCCATTCCGGAGCTGGTCAGTATGATTCCGCTCTTGTTGATGCTGATGATCCCATGGGTCTGGAGCAGGGCGATGATGGTCCTGGTGCTTCCTTCTCCGATATCCAGCAGCGACGACAGCTTCTTCCTTCCTATAGCTTCCTCGTTGTCGAGGTAGTACAACGTCTTCCAGATGTGATAATCGTTGAATTTCGGAATTGGGCCGCCGACCCTTGAGCTGCTGGAGATCATGATGGATGAATCTTGTATCCAATTTAAAAATGCTTTTACGATGCATCCATCCAACTTCACGCTCGGCTTCTATAGTTTTTAAATTAACGAGCGCGACTATATATGGTCGGAACGAGTAACCAGCGCTATGGCTCAAGAGTCGGTAGAACTTCTGGTTATCGAGAACGTGACCAAGACCTTCGACGGTCGTGTCACTCTCAACAATGTAAGTGCGAAGTTAACTACTGGAAAAATCATGGGATTGATTGGAAAAAGCGCTGCGGGAAAGAGCGTTCTCATCCATATTCTCAGGGGAAACGATGATTACAAGCCCGATTCCGGACGTGTGATCTACAACCTCAACCAGTGTAAAAAATGCGGAAACCTGGACCTCCCATACAAGGGAGCACCCTGCACTAGGTGCGGCGGTGCTACAGACACGAAGTCGATCGACTTCTGGTCCCTCAAGCAGGACGACCCCCTCAGACAGGAGATCAAGGGACGCATCTCGATCATGCTCCAGAGGACATTCGCCCTCTTCGGTGACATGTCCGTCATCGAGAACGTCATGGAGGCTATCCCCGAGGACGTCAAGGGTGATGACAGGATCAAGCGCGCAATCGAGATGCTCGAGCTCGTCGATATGACGCACAGGACAACCCACATCGCAAGGGACCTCTCCGGAGGAGAGAAGCAGCGTGTCGTCATGGCAAGGCAGCTGGCGAAGAAGCCCCTGTTCTTCCTCGCAGACGAGCCCACGGGAACACTGGACCCTACAACAGCCGAGACAGTCCACAAGGGACTCATCGACTACGTCAAGAGCAACGGCATCGCAATGGTGTTCGCATCCCACTGGCCCGAGGCCATCGAGAGGATGGCGGACGAGGCCATTCTGCTGGACGCCGGAAACGTGAAGATGCAGGGCAGCCCCAAGGAGATCTCCGAGGCATTCATGAAGGACTACCACTTCGAGAAGTCCAGCCACACCACTGTGGGAGATTCCCTAATTGTCTGCAACGATGCTAAGAAGCACTACTTCTCTGTTGTCAGAGGAGTCGTCAAGGCCGTCGACGGAATCAACCTGGACATCAAGGAGAAGGAGATCTTCGCCCTGGTCGGTTACTCCGGAGCCGGAAAGACCACCACATCCCGTATGATCGCAGGAATGTCCCCCGCAACCGGCGGAGAGGTCAAGGTCAGGATCGGAGAGGATTGGGTCAACATGTCCGAGGAGGGATACATGGGTAAGGGAAGGGCAACCCCCTACATCGGATTCCTCCACCAGGAGTACACGCTCTACCCGTTCGACACCGTCCTGCAGAACCTGAGCACATGTATCGGAATGAAGATGCCCGCAGAGCTGGCCAAGGTCAAGGCCATCCAGGTTCTCATCAGCGTCGGATTCCCCAAGAGCGACATCGAGAAGATCCTCTACTCGTACCCCGACTCCCTGTCTGTGGGAGAATGTCAGAGGATCGCGTTCGCACAGGTGCTCATCAAGGAGCCCCGTATCATCATTCTGGACGAGCCCACAGGAACCATGGACCCCATCACCAAGACTATCATCGCGAAGTCAGTGATCAGGGCCAGGGATACTTTGGGAGAGACATTCGTGGTTGTCAGCCACGATATGGACTTCGTCCTCAACTGCTGTGACCGCGCTGCGTTTATGAAGAACGGAAAGGTCATGGCCATCGGAGATCCCAAGGAGATCCTCGAATCATTCGAGAAGGAGCCGGTTCCAGAAGGTGAATGATCATGAAGCAGAAGATGGGAAGACATCTCAGCTTCGTAGAGTGCAGGGAGTCGATGGGTCTGGGAGCCGGAGGAGGTCTGGCCGCAAGGGCGACCCTTTCCGAGTCCGGTAAGGATGTAATAGCTATCGCTATGGGCCCCAGCAGGAGGCACATCACCAAGCCCGTGTGCGAGATCACATACGCCCTCCGCGAGGAAGGTATCGACACGAGCGTTATGGTGGTCAACGCAGGATCCGGAGTTCCCGCAGACGCGCCCGACATGACGACGGGAAGCTACTTCGGACTGGACCCCATCGAGGTGGAGAGGATACAGCAGTTCAAGGTAGCCCTGATCCATCTCGGCAACGTCCGCATGCACATCATCTACAAAGCAAGGTTGATCCTCAGGAACGTGGACATCCCCGCAATCATCGTCGCGCAGTGTCCCGTGGACTATGAGGATTTCGCATCCGTAGGGGTGAAGACCAAGATGGTCATGCCCCCGGAGGACAAGATAGACACGAAGGGAACGATCGTCGAGATCGTCAACGGCGTGGTCAGGGGAGTAACATGTTCCCAGGACAAGCTGGACGAGATCGTTTCCAAGGTACAGTCGATGCTACCGGAGCGTGAGCACTGATGAAGGTAATCGTGAACGGCAAGACCAAGGAGCTCAAGAAGGGAGCCACTTTGAAGAGCGCCATCGCCGACGAGCCGTACTACAAGGACACGCTCATAGCAGTTCACCTGTCGGAGGAGAAGCTGGTCCAGGAGACCAGCGACTTCGAGATCGTCACCAACCGCGGTACGGTCGTGATGCACCTGAACGACACCCCAGAGGCCAGGTTGTGGAAGACACTGGTGTCCACATCCATGCAGGGAGTCACGGCCAGGTGGATCACCCACAACATCGCAGCTTTCGGTTCTTTCCCGACCGAGCTGAAGGTGGACAGGTCGGAGCACGGATACAGGATGTACGACTGCTTCCTCTCGTTGGGAGGATTCGACAGCAGCACGACATACATGATGATCGCCAAGGACAACCACAAGGGCACTTACGGTGCCGGAAAGGCGGTCATCGGAAGGATCACGGTCGGAAGGCATCTGCTGGACAAGTTCAGGGAAGGCGACGAGATTATGACCGTCCGCCCCATGATGTCGGAGATCAGCACCGAGAACGTCATAGTCACCAAGGATCTGGGCTACAAGCTGGAGGACGGCTACAAGATCGAGACCATGGTCTCCATAGACCTGGACAAGAAGTCGCCCGCATCCGCAGAGCACATACTGGTGCTCTCATCGAAAGGATACATGAAGGCCACGGACGTGACCGGAAGCTACATCGCATGTTCCGAGGACCTCGACGTCGAGATCCCTCCGGAGGACAGCGGTGTCAGGGACAAGGGATGCGTCGCGGTGAGGTCCGAAGGTGTCGGGCAGGGAAGGCTGTACGTCCTCAAGGACCGCAGGCAGCAGTCCGTATCTCACAACATCGCTGGACAGGTCACCAACGGACTCGCAATCATCGAGTATGCGAAGAAGGACGACATCTTCACCATCGCCACCAACCCGCCCAGGACACTGGCAGTGGGAATGACGATGAAGGAAGGAGAGGAGTTCCTCAAGGCGGCTGGAATCAAGGTCACCAGGACCGGGGACACATCAGACGATGCCATCGTCGTGGAGCAGACGCCCGAGAGGACCGTCACCGCCCTGGCAGATGCCAAGGCCGAGATCATGGGAGTTCCCAAGGACCGCGTGTTCAAGATCAAGCTGGAGCAGCAGGAGGATCCAAGGAGCGTCCACTACTTCAGGAAGATCACCGGACTCAGTCACAAGCCGATCGGCTCCATGAAGGTCCAGTTCACCTTCGAGGGCCTGCCGATGGTCACCTTCTACGGAGACGAGATGAAAGGAAAGGACATCGTCCCCCACGATAAGCAGTTCAAGAAGTGCAAGCGCGGTGACATCGGTATCACCAACCAGGCCAGGCCCTACCACGGTCTGATGGGAATCAGGCTGGAGGACAGCAAGGAGCACGGTCCGACCGGCGAGGAGCCGTACGGAACAAACATCATAGGAAGATTCGAAGACGACCTCGACAGGCTCATGAAGGACCTGAACGACGATGACGTCGTCTACATTAGGGAGATGGATTTATGAGTGAAGAGAGGGAGACCAGGCTTTTCATGATATCCCCCAGGTCCATGCTCACCCCGGACCAGCTGGTCCGCATGGTGCATTCCTTCGGGGACAAGGCCCTGGTAAAGGAGACTTGCTACGGCTGCCTCGTGGAGGCACCCAGGAAAGAGGTCCTTGAGATCCTCGCCAAGGTGAGGGAGACATACCCCAACGAGGTGTTCTCGAAGATAAGGGCCTACAGATGCAGCGACCCGAGGAGATGCCGCGCACAGCACGGAACAAGGCCCGGGTACGCCCAGCTTGAGGAGGAATGGGCCCTCCTGTCCAAGATCCAATACGGACTGGAGCAGGTAGAGAAAGGGGCCAAATACAGTCCTGAGAAGGATAGGAAACGTCTTGACGTAAACGCTTTCAAGAAGATATGCGAGGTGCAGTGATGAAGATCTTCATAGATCCCCCAAACAGCCTGGTCCTCTTCGACCTTGTCGAGAGATTCGGGCACGAGCCGCTCAGCACGATGGCGGCCATCCAGGAGAGAGTGGACAATCTGGAGGTTGACATGCCGCCGATGAACGTCACACTCGATGATGTGGTCAAAGGACTGAAGTACGCCGGTATCGAGGTCCCCTCCGGAGTGAGGGGCAGGCTGGCCCTCTGGGGCCCCCTCATCGAGCAGGCAGACGCAGCCATAGTGATGGAGGACTGCCCTTACAGCTTCGGATGCGTAGGCTGCGAGCGTTCTAACCTCATGATCAAGTATCTGGTCCACAGGAAGGGAATCCCGGTCCTGAACGTCAAGTACCCCGAGACTGACGAGGATGCGGTCAACTTCGTGGCCCAGGCCAAGGAATGGATGGAGGGATTGAAATGACAATCAAGATCGCGCAGCTGTCCTGCGGTACGGAGTACAGCAGTGTCCAGTATGAGATAGAGAAGGCAGCAAGGTCCGTCGGTGCATCGATAGTTTATCCCGACGTATCCTCGGCGGATATCGACAAGGCCGTCCAGGACTTCGGATTCAAGCCCCGTTCCCCACAGCTCAAGCTGATGATCGCAAGGGCCGCCGAACTCGCATCCGGAAGGTACGAGGCGGACGCTGTGTTCATCACCACATGCTTCAGGTGCGCAGAGGCCGCACTGGTCAGGAACGAGCTCAGGAGGTACATCCAGGAGCACACCAACCTGCCCGTCGTCACCTACTCCTTCACGGAGAGGCTCAAGGCATCTCAGCTCCTGACAAGGATGGAGGCATTGGTCACCATCGTCACCAGGAAGGAGCTCCTCGCAAGGGAGAGGCAGACCGGTCTCACGGTCGGACTGGACTCCGGTTCGTCCACCACCAAGGCCGTCGTCATGGAGAACAACAAGATCATCGGTAAGGACTGGACACCTTCGGGCGCGGTCGTCATCGAATCAGCCACCCAGGTGCTCAACAACGCACTGGAGCAGGCCGGTGTCACCCTTGACCAGATAGAGGCCATCGGAACGACAGGTTACGGACGTTTCACCCTCGGAGAGCACTTCAAGGCGAAGCTGGTCCAGGAGGAGCTGACGGTCAACTCCAAGGGAGCCGTCTGGCTCGCCAACAGGCAGAAGGGAGAGGCCACCATCATCGATATCGGTGGAATGGACAACAAGGCCATCACCGTCAGGGACGGAATCCCCGACAACTTCACCATGGGAGGAATCTGTGCCGGAGCATCCGGAAGGTTCCTTCAGATGACATCGAACAGGCTCAAGATCGACATCACCGAGCTCGGAAGACTCGCTGACAAGGGAGACTGGAGGAACGCCAAGATGAACTCGTACTGTTCCGTCTTCGGAATCCAGGACCTGGTCACCACCCTCGGAGAGGGAAAGAAGTTCGAGGATGTGGCCTGCGCAGCATGCCACTCCGTCGCCGAGCAGGTCTACGAGCAGCAGCTCCAGGAGATCGACGTAAGGCATCCGATCATCCAGGTCGGAGGTACCTCGCTGATCTCCGGACTCGTGACGCAGATCGGAGAGGTTCTCGGAGAGCAGCCCATAGTCCCGCCGGACTCCCAGTACATTGGAGCGGTCGGCGGAGCACTGCTGAGTTCAGGATTCCTGTGAGGGATTGTATGGACATAGAGGTAGTAGGAGACGACAAGTTCGGGGACGAGGCTTACAGGAAGCTGTTCGAGGACACCATGAGCGACCTGAACAAGGCCGTTCTGATCGACAAGGCCAAGCTCATTCTGAAGCCGTCCACGCCCCTGTTCATCTTCTCCATAGTGCTGAAGGCAGATCCGGGCAACAAGACCGTGGTGGACGTTGCCAACGTCAGGGAGGAATCCAACATGACGTACATCACCATCACGCAGGAGCGCTACGCCCCCGACATCCTCAAGGCCCTCTGGACGAAATACGGGAGGAACAAGGTCGTCCAGCAGACCCGTTTCGACATCGAGGTGTCCGGAGCCAAGATCTCCGAGATGCAGGAGATGGTCATCGCATCCGGCGAGCAGGACCTGAGGGAGATCATGGGCGCCATATGGAGGTCTATGCCCGAAGGGATCAAGAACCGCCGCACTCTGATCGACGGCGGAGTCATCACCGTGGTCGCCACAGAGGAGCTCATGCAGCCCGAGTTCATGGACGAAGGGAAGAAGGTGCACGCATCCATGGGAGGTGCGGCCTGATGTTCGAGGTCATGATGTACGACGGAGGAATCTACCGTTCCGACGAGCTATTCGAGATGATCGAGGACGTCGGAGGAGTGGTCCTCCAGAAGAACAGGAGCTCTCAGATGCTGACAGTCATCATGTCTGTCCCGTCCGAGGACAGGGAGGAGATCTCGAAGCTCTGCACGGAGATTGGAGGAACCGTGAAGGAGGTGCCTCTGGCAGGTACGGAGATCGCGGTCGTCGGACCCACCCTGGGAAGGCATCACATGCCCCATCCGATCTGCGATGTGGCGGAGATACTCAGGAGGGCCGGAGCGGTCACAGTGGTCATGGGACTCGCCAGGGGAAGGGGTAAGAACACCTCTCAGATCTCCGCGGTGGAGAAAGGGATCATCGACGAGTACGATGCATGCGTCGTATGCCTCGGAAACTTCAAACCCTGCGTCGAGAAGAAGACCGATCTGATCAAGGACCTGCACATCCCCGTCGTGCTCGTCTCCGGACCGAAGCCCGAGGGTGTCGAGGACACCTACGACGCACTCGTTACGGGAGTCGGAAGGAAGGCGGCCAGGATGAAGTCCCCAGAGGAGAGGGACAAGCTGGACGAGATCTGCGATGCAGTCGAGAACGTTCTGAAGGACAAGAAGGTCTCCATAGAGGAGGACCCGCTGTTCGTCCACCCCGCAGAGGTCAAGCAGATCCTGCAGGAGTACGAACCCATCGACATGTGCCTAAGGCCCGCCCCGATGGTCCTCCATCTTGACGGACTGAGGATCAAGATCCCCTATGCCGAGCACAAGGAGTACCTGGAGAACGTCACCGTCTACGGCCGCAAGCTGGGAGAGGTGGCCTTCATCGAGCCTTCGAGGATCGACGACAGCAGTGTCATCATCCGCATCAAGACCCGTTCACAGGTCGAGTTCGAGGACTCACTGAAACAATGATCCGCAAGGGCACGTACGTGCTCGCAATAAGTCTGGGGGCCGACAAGGAGATCCAAGTCGGCGCCCTGGGCACCTTATTCTTCAAAAAGGGGCTGTACTGCTATGTGGGCAGCGCCATGAACGGCCTAGACCAGAGGGTCAGCAGGCATCTTTCCAAGGAGAAGAAGCTGAAGTGGCATGCAGATTACATTACCACTGCAGCCGATTCTATCGAAGCCTATATCTCGTATCCGGATTTCATCCCCGAATGCGATCTCGCAGCCATCGCAGTCGAGGAAGGGATGGAACCGTTCTGCAAAGGATTCGGTTGCTCTGACTGCAGATGCTATACACATCTGTTCAAGACGAACACCAAAGTACTGAAGGGATTCATACAACGCTGTGGCATGTTCCCATTCGTATCGATGGCAGAGCTTCCCAGCAAGTAATCTCATATATTCTCATTTTCCAATGAGATTCCCTGCTATTCCTTTATATTATAGGAAACAAGTGGCAACTCTATAAGCCAACGCTATTGAGTGGAGGATAAGAAATGAAATCATTGAACTATCAGAACAAACCCCTGTCTCCCGAGGTCCTCGACCGCATCGGAAGCGCCATCGGAGAGGGAAAGATCTCCAAGAGCGGAGAGCACGTCATCATCACACCTGCAACACAGGCAGACGTCGCCGCAGCCGTCAAGGCAGTCATGGAGGCCAACGGAGCAATCACGACAAAGGTCGCCAAGCACTGCGAGGAAGACGAGGTCGTTCTCGACTTCAGCAAGATGAACGCCATCGAGTGCATCGACACAGTCAACATGACCGTCAAGGTCCAGGTCGGATGCAAGATCTGCGATCTCGCAAGGGCAGTCAAGGAGAAGGGATTCACCCTCGGAGTACGCCCCGCTGGAGCCAACATGACCGTCGAGGACTGGGTTTACTCAGAGGCCCCCGGAGTCGGATCCTACAAGTACGGAACCATCAAGGACACCGTCTACAACGTCTACGCCGTCGACTACACCGGCGGAGCGATCGAGACTGGTTACGACATCATCGGATACTACATGTCCGGATACAACCTCACCCAGACATACGTCGCATCCTCCGGAAGGATCGGAATCATCACAGCGGTCACACTGAAGCTGTTCCCAGCAGGAGTCACCAAATCAGTCGCTTACGAGCTCGGCGGTTCAAAGGACATCCAGAAGGTCCTGGAGAAGATCGCACAGGAGCCCTCAGTCAAGCCCCTGCACATCTCATTCAACGGCAACAAGCTCGTCCTCGCATACCAGGGAGACGAAGAGTTCGTCGACCTCGATCTCGCTAAAACAGATGAGATCGTCGAGGGTGCAGCAAAGCTCGAAGAGGACCTCTGGAAGGGAATCGAGGGAGCGGCATGCATGTGCCCCAGCTCGCCCACATTCTACATCCCCGTCAAGAACTTCGCCAAGTTCGTCGACGCAGCGGTCGACGCAGGCTACAAGGTAGCAGGAAACGTCCCTGACTGCACGACTGTTGCCGTCAAGCTCAGGCACAACGAGGACGCCAAGATCGACAAGATGGTCACAAAGGCGGAGAAGCTCGGCGGAAGGTACGCAGGCAAGTGCAGCAGCAAGTACCGCTCCGACGCAACCAACGCATTCGTCAAGAAGATCACAGACGGATTCCTCGGCTACAAGCCCAAGGAGCCCAACTTCATGAGGAAGGTCACTCCCGAGATCATCGAGGAGCTGAAGGCCGCCGTAGGCGCCAAGAACGTAAACACCAATGGAATGGACAGGGTCATCTACTGCCACGACCTCGCACCCCTCCCCAAGGAGGCAGGCCTCGCATTCAACTGCATCCCTGACGTCATTGTCAGGCCCGAGAACGTCTGTCAGATCTCCGAGGTCGTCAAGATCGCGTACAAGCACGGAATCCCCGTCACCCCCAGGGGTAACGCGACATGGGGTCTCGGAGGATGCATGCCCACCAACGCCGGTATCATCATCGACATGACCTCCAAGATGAACAAGGTCCTGGAGATCAACACCGAGGAGAGGTACGTCAAGGTCCAGGCAGGATGCACATGGAAGAAGCTCCTCGAGGCATGCATGAAGAAGGGATACATCATCGGATCCTACCCCTCCAGTTTCCCTGCGGGAACCATCGGAGCATGGATCTCCACCAACGGTATGGGAATCGGTTCCTACAAGTACGGATCCGCAAAGGACAACATCCTGAACTCCTGCGTCGTCGTCGACGACGGTTCAGTCGTCCAGACCGGATTCGACGGAATGGGATCCTACGGAATGAGCTACAACCTCAACCAGTTCTTCTCCGGAGCAGAGGGAACCCTCGGAGTCCTCGGAACCGTTACATTCAGGATCTACCCCATGGGAGAGATCAGGTGCACCGGATACGAGTACGATGCACTCGCCATCGCCGACCCCCAGCTGCAGAAGATCGTCAAGAACCCCTCTGTCATTCCCCTGCACATCGCATGGTCCGACTACAAGCACTTCGAGAACCAGCGCCTGGCCGGAATCCACGCACCCAACGTTTCCAACGTCCTCCTGGTGACATTCCAGGGAGACGCCGACCACAACGATCTCGGCGAGCAGTTCGCCGACTTCACTGCCGAGGAGTTCGGCGGAAGGAAGATCGCCGGTGAGGTCGCAGAGCACGAGTGGGATGAGAGGTGCTACGAGTTCCGTGCAAGGAAGGTCGGAGTCGGAGAGATTCCCGCAGAGGTCATCGTCCCCACCCACAACTGGGGAGAGTACGTGGACATCTGTTACCAGGGATTCGACGCCATGAACATGGAGCCCGGAGGAGTCATCGGAGTCATGGTCGACAGGTCCACAACCCTGTTCATGCCCTACTACTTCAAGGACGACGAGCTCTTGACCGGAATGCTGCCCTTCGGATTCAACTTCTACATGGGAGACAAGGCAGCAGAGTTCGGCGGAAGGTCCACCGGTCTTGGAGTGTTCTTCGCATGGCAGCTGGATGTCATCCACAACGCACCCACCGTCAAGAAGATGAGGGAGCTCAAGACAGTACTCGACCACCATGATGTGATCAACCCCGGACACGTCGTATGCGGAATGACCAGGTTCGGAATCAACCTCGGCAAGCCCATCATGTCTCTGGGAAGCATCATGCTCCAGACCGTCAAGAAGATGTTCCCCAAGGACAAGACCTTCCAGAACAACCTCAAGAGGTTCAGGTACAACGACATGGAGCACCTGAAGGTCCTGGACAGGCACCACAAGCTCGGTGACGGAAGCCAGTAAGCAAGATCAAGAAACCATTTACTCCGGGATTCCCGGAGGTTTTTCTTCATTTTGGATCGTCTATCGTTCCGATCCTTCCTTATTCATTGCTCAATTAATATAATCTAAATTATTATAATTACGATTATATAGAATCATTCAGATAATAAAACATGGACTTCATTGGTAGGGAAAAGGAGATGAGGCTCCTTGAGAATCAATATCTTCATGTCGAGCATCCTTTGGTAATCGTCAAAGGAAGGCGTCGTGTCGGCAAGAGCAGATTGATCAAGGAGTTCTGCAAGGATAAGCCCAACTTCTTCTTCCAGGCCAACAGAGAAAGCGCCCATTCCTTGCTATCATCGTTCAACCTTGCATTGTCCAAACACCTGGGAGTAAACATCAATCCCGATACCTGGGAGGATGCAATCTCGATGTTCGTCAAGCTGTCCGGCCCAGGGAGAAAGATCTTGGTCATCGACGAGTTCACTTACATCACCAAGAGCAACAGGGATGCAGAGAAGGAATTCCAATCCATATGGGATAATACTCTCAGCAAAGAGGACGTGATGTTCATACTGTGCGGTTCGTACAAAGGTCTGATGGAGGACCTCACTGATTACGGCGGAGCGCTTTATGGCAGGAACACATGCGATCTCACGGTACTTCCGTTGCAGTTCAGGGATTGCATCCGCGGGAAGGATTACCGTTACGCCGTCGAGGAGTATGCCTTCACGGGCGGCATTCCCCATTACATGGAGCTGATGGATCGCGAAAGACTTGTTCTGGACAACATCGAGCGTCTGACCATGAGCCTTGGATCTCCCCTGATGACGGAGATATCCTATCTCATGGAGGAGGAATTCAGGGATACGGCCATATATAATACGCTCCTGAAGACCATCGCCCAGGGTAACCGCAAGATGGAATCCATTACTTCTGCTACCAGGCTGAAGGCATCCGATGTAATGCCATATCTGAGCAGGCTCATCGGTATGGGCATGGTGGAATCGAAAGTATCGCAGAAGGAGAGGTCTCCGGAGAAGAGCAGGAACAGACTCTATACGATCTCAGACAGGTTCATAGCCATGTGGTACAGGTTCGTGTATCCATACAAGAACGATATCGCTCTGGGCATCAATGATGAGGCTGTTCGCGAATTGAACGATCACTACATCGATTCCCATGTAGCTTTCGTTTTCGAGGACATATCTAGGTCAGAGCTGAGAAGATATCTGAGGTCCAAATCCATCGCAGCATCATACGGATCCTATTGGGATGGCAAGACAGAGATAGATGTGGTCGCCATAGATTCGAAGAATAAGACGCTGTATGCTGGCGAATGCAAATACAGGAAGGATAAGATAGGGGCAGAAGTGGTGAATCACCTGGTAGACGCATGCAGCAATCTGAGAGCATTCAAAGAGTACGAGGTGATCCTCTGCTTCTTCTCTGCTTCAGGGTATACAGAAGCTGCCCTTGCGGCAATGAATGGGCACAATGCGCTCGTGTTCGACAATGGTGAGCTGATCACCGAATACGGAATGATCACAATAGGCCGATGACGTCACCGGCGTATTGCACTGTGATCATGTTCGGATCCTCTTTAAGCCATTCTTCCCTGGTCATAGACCCGGAGCAGACGCCCACGAATACAGCGCCAGCATCCCTGGCGGAATGATAATCCGTCTTGTTGTCTCCCAGATAGAGGATCTCGGAGGGCTGGACGCCCAGTTCCTCAGCGAAATACACCATCGCCTTGGGTGAAGGTTTGGCGTCGTCGTAGTCGGCATAATCCCTGCCTACGACAGCATCGAAACAGTCGATCACCCCTGCATTGGTAAGAGCGGTCACTCCGTAGCGATGACTGCCCCTGGTGAGGAGACCGACCTTAAGCCCCATGGATTTCAGCTGTCTTACGCATTCCAGAGAACCGGGGAAAAGCCTCGCCTCATCCACGAATTCCAACTCTATGCTGTTCAGATCCGAGTCGATCTCCTTAGAGATGGCCGAAAATTCATCAGCACGTCCGTTGGCAGCGAGCCAATCAAGGATGGGTCTCCTCAATCTCTTCTCTGTTGTGAACACCAGCTGATCGAACGGGATACCGTGCCTAGCACAGGCGTTCTGGTCAGCCATATTGATCTTGCCGTAGTCGACATGAGTGTTCAGGAAGGTCCCGTCCAGATCGAATCCGACTGCCTTGATTCCTTCGAACATCCTCACTGCCTCTGGGGAGGCCACATGCCTCTCAGCCTTCCGCCCTCCCTCTCGGGATCCATCGTGCAGACCTCAAGTCCGGGCACGATCATCCTCACCGAAGGGACTCCAAGCTCGGGGCGGGTGAGGTCTGCGCAAATGACTTGGTCGAACCCCGCATCCATCAGACTCTGGAGCACGACCTCGATGTCGTCGAGGACATAATCAGTCGATCTGTCCTTCATATCCTCCAGGTACACCTTCTTGGGGTGCTCGGAGAACCACATGTGGTTGAGTTTCTTGATCTTCTCGTATCCCATCTCGATGGTTGCTTTCTGGAGCTGGGCGTTGATCTTCATACCGTGCTTGTGCGTGGTCCTGCTCTGAGCTACCTCGGTGATGGCCCTCACGGCCGCGATCTCAGGGTTGAGATGCGTTCCAACTCCGATGGTGAGCATCTCGGGGTCCTTGGTCCTGACATCATCTGCTGCCGCACCGATGGTGGGGATACCGATATCGGATGTGAGGTCCTTGAGGTGGATCTCCACACCCTGGTCATTGAACTTCTTGATGAGCTTGGCAGGCACTGAATCCTGGTCCCTGATGAGGACATCGGCATTGGCACGGTCGTTGTACTCGGCTATGCTCCATGCATCCCTCTCGATGTCCTCGAACAGCGCATGCAGGATAGCTTCCTCTATTGTGTTTCCTGAGGCCAATCCGTTTGTGTGGAAGCTGAAGAGCTGCAGATCGTCCTCGGGGTAATACGGATAGTACACGGCGCATGCGGGCACCCAGATGGGGCATCCTCTGAACATCTCGAATGCCTCGACCCATGCAATCTCCGTGTTCCTGTTGTACATGTCGAGCACCCTCAGCGGGAGGATCATGTCCACGGGGTTGCAGGTCATCATGACCTCCGATGCCTCGTTGTAGGATCCGTATACGACCTCATCATCCTCTCTCTGCTCTGCGGAGTACCTCTCGATGGCCTCCATTATCGCTGATGCCTTGGCCTGCTCCACGGTCGGGCCCTTTCCGTTGTAGTACTTGGGTTTGCCTAGGGCGGTCTTCTGTCTGTCGATGGAGAATACGGGTATGCCGAGGTTGTCTGTCGCGGTGATGTCCTCGGGAACACCCATGCCGGCCTTGTCCAGCAGGGGAAGCACCCTATCGAGGGTCTCTTGTGTGGGGATGACTCTGATCCCCGTCTCCTTAGAGCATTTCGGACAGCGCTGCAGCATCATGTACGTATCCTTCCTGGAAAGTAGCGTCAGGTGATGGTAGTAGCCCCCCTTCTGTTTCAGGTGGCATTCAACTTCGCGTTCTACCCACGGGTCCCGGGCAGGTCTCCCCCGTTGTATGAACTTGCTCCGATGGGGGGTCGCCGTTTCACCAAATCCCCGGGAACGTCACCGTCTGACGGATCATCCTTGTTACCGGGTCTGTGTCGTTTCTGGGCCCTTGCCACGGCTCTCGCCGTACAGGCTTGCGCCTGTCCATCTTGCCCTTGGAGGAGGGAACTTCCTCAGCCATCCTTGCGGATTACCGTCGGCCACCCTCCATCTCCTAACGCTCTGAGTTTATGGAGTAGGTGTAAAAAAGGTTGTTGCGGTGATGAGGATTCAGCCCCATGAATCGAATATTCGAATCATATTCGAACGTTCGAGGGGAATATAGTTAATATTATAACCTTCGACTAAAATGAAGTAATTGTCCGGGGCGTTGCTATCTATCCAACATTCCGAGAGAATTGCTATTCCATCCAGATGCGAATCACGCGTTCCAAGTTACGATTCGCGCCTTTCTCTTATCCGTCCCGGACATTCACCAAGCTTCTGAGATGCGCTATCCATTCGCATCTCTTATGCTCTACAATTTTCCAATATGATTTTAATATTTAAAATAGTTTTGGAAGAATAATGAGCTATGACGTGCACCTGTGCATAATCGGCGATTCACCGGAGCCTGTTTTCGGCATCCTGAGGTCCGACAGACAGGTGGACAGGATCTACCTCCTATGCGACGACGATCCTGTTCACAAGGATGTGCTGGACACCCTTCTTTCAGGATTATCCGCAGTAGGGATAGGCGACGTCACGGACATTCAGATCGATCCTGACGATTATGACTACACCCAATCGATCATAGCCTCTATCCTGGAGGATGAGAGGCGTTCCCATGAGGATGCGCTTTTCCATGTCAATTTCACCTCAGGAGACAGCTTAAGTGTCATAGCCCTCAGGCAGGCCGTGGAACCCTATGATTCCGATTATTACTACATCAGGAACGGAAGGGCTGTCAAGATAGGCGGCGATTCGGTCACCGAAGTGACCTCACTGAGGCTCCAGACGAAGGTATTGGACACGTTCATGATGTTCAAATCGTCCGATTCCAGGACGAACTCTGAGCTCAGGGGAGACCTCTCCGCGCCCGCATTGTCCTACCGTACCAAGGAACTGGAGAGGATGGGGCTCATCGCCAGCGAGGGATCCAATAGGAACCTGTCCTGGAAGGTGACTTCGAAAGGCAAGCAGGTCCTTAGAAGATTCAGATGATTCCATTCTGACAGGAACATCCGAACCGTTCTTCGCTACTGTTAAGAACTGACGTAATCATTCGCCATGCAGATATCATGAGCGATTTCGATACACTTTGCAAGCAGTTGGAAGCTATGGATACCGAGACTTTCACAGAGATCTTCAACGAGCTCTCCGTGGAAGTCATCAACGAAATGGCGAAGATCACACTCGATGGCGGAGATGCCTTGGAGTCCTACCTCCAGTTCATCCTGGCCACCGTGGCGGCCGATGGAAAGCTCTCCGAGGAGGAATTCGAGCTCTTGAAGCCCATCTTCGACATGATCACCGAGGAGGACACCACCTACCAGGAGGGAGTCTCGATCTTCAAGAACATGGGCCTGGACTCTCCGGATGCATACAAGGAAATCATCGACACCATGGTCGACGTCATCGGCCTGGTATCGGAGAAGACCAAGGACGACATCATCATGCTCTGTCTCCTGGTATGCGCCATCGACGGAGAGGTCACTCAGAAGGAGAAGGAGTGGATCGCACAGCTGGCCCTCCCCCTCACAATCGACGTCACCCCCATGGAGTACATCGATGCATTCCTGACCAAGGCCCAGGTATTCACCCTCGCCACAACGGACGGAGACCAGCCTAGGATGAGGATCTTGGGGCTCAAGCTGAACCTCGACGACAAGATCTACTTCGGTGTCGGAACCTTCAAGGACGTCTACAAGCAGCTGAAGGCCAACCCCAAATGCGAGATCCTCGCATCAGTAGGAATGGACTTCCTCCGCTGGGATGGAAAGGCCGTGTTCTCCGATGACCCCAGGCTCCTGCCGATGCTGAAGGCAGTCATGCCCGAGCTGGCGCAGATGTACTTCGACATGGGATGGTCCTTCGGATTCTTCACCCTCGAGGGCGGAAGCGCAGAGGTAGTCAACGTCAGCAACCAGAAGATCAAGATCTTCTGAAAACAGAGGGGGACAACCCCTCTTCAACACCTTCACTTTGGACTTCTGACGAGTATTTTTAAATATAGCCAGTGAAAAAATGTTAGGATTCACTAAAAATCTATGATCATACGTTCAAATCATCAATCATTTTAAATACGGTCCAACTGTTCAGTTGCTCAGAGGTTACTCAAATGCCCAAAATCATTGAATCAGAGTGTGTCTCATGCGGAGCATGTGCAGATGCTTGCCCCTCAGGCGCTATCACCATCGGTGACGTCGCAGTCATCGACGCCAGTGTTTGCACCGACTGCGGAGCATGCATCGACGAGTGCCCCTCAGGCGCTATCGAGTGAAATCGTTACGTGTAATCCATTACACGTCAAACCCTTTCAATCCCTCTTTTTCTTATTGTATCTGACTACTGCAGGCACCTGATGGCATAGGTCCTGTCCGTGCAGCACATCCAATCCAGGTCTTTCTCTGAGAAGCGATTCAGCAGGATCCTTCATGGTCTCCCAGCTGTAGAATATGACGGCATCCTTGCCAGAGGTGTCGGGATATACCGAGCACCCGATTCCTAGATCGTTCGCCATCTCGGCGACGAAGTCTACGAGATTCTCTCTGCCCATGCGTCTGATCCCCGTAACGGCATCGATGCTCCTGTCCTTCAGAAAAGTCTCCACCTTCAGCTGGAGATCGGAATCGTCATAGGCACTCTTGGAGCAGAGCTCATCCATGCACACAAATCACAATCCAGACATATTAACGATGGCGGTTCGAAGAAAAGAATGAGGTAGGACTTCTATATATAGATGTATACTATACTGAGTCCAGAGGAAAGGAAATGACATCGAGCAAGTACGAAAGGGAGATCCGTTTCCTTGGGAAGCAGGCCGACCATCTTGCAGCCTAGAAGGACGGCATCTTAGCGAAAGGCGAGCTTTCCGATGCGGACAAGTCCTGTGTGGAAGAGATCGATAGAACCATCAGGCAGTACCTTGACCGCAAAAAGGAGATCGAGGATTCGTACATCGAGGCAGGACTAGAGCTTCCGCTCGCCAGCAGGAATCTCAACGCAAGCGTCTACCCCATCGGTGTCTCCTTCGAGCCTGTAGGAAGGGATTACAGGAAGCTTGTCATCGACGAGACCAACGCAAGGAACGCCGAGGCAGCGAAGGCCTATGAGGGCTACGAGGTCCCGGACACGGACGACATCGACGAGCTGAACGACATGGTGAAGTCCATGACGGAATCCCTCAAGGTGATGGAGGAGAAGATCGTCGAGGCAGACATGAACGATGATGCGGGCGAGCTCTCCAGGCTGACAGAGGAGAAGAACAAGCTTCAGTTCAGGCGTGACAACACCATCAACAAGATCAAGGCCCTGAAGGCCGAGGGTGCACGTTCCGCCACCGCATCCGGTGTCAGTAAGGAATTCCAGGACAAGGTCATGAAGAACGAGCAGGACATCGCTTCCATGAAGTCGCAGATCGCGATGGTCAGGAGCGACGTCTACGAGATGAAGGATATGCTCGCGCAGATGATGGCCCGTCTCGGAATCCGCAACCGTGACGATTACGATCAGAACGACTGATCGTCAATTCTATTTTTGTAAAAATTAAAGGCCCCCGGAAGGGGGCCATGATTAAAATCAGGCTACAGGCCTGAGTTTGAGGGTGTTCAGACAGGTCTTGGGGCAGACCCTCTCACATCTCCTGCAAGCGGTTCCACCGCACTTGTCCGTTTTGACCTCTGCCCACTGCTCGCCGTTCTTGGTGACAATGGTGAGTGCCTTCTCGGGACACTCCTTCATGCACTTGTGGCAGTCTATGCATCCGTCCAGTTTACCGGTGGTAACGGTTCCTGCAGTGATGATGTGGACCTTGCAGTCCTCGGTGTCGGGCAGATCCCTGACTGCGAGGCGCCTGTGGGCGACAGTCTCTGGATCGGGGAGCTTGGGCAACGGCTTGATGCCGTACATTCCGAGCATGTTGTTGTACTCGCTGAAGGGCATTCCTCCGCACCAGAAGGAGTACTCGATGGAGTAGATGTTCTTGAAGATGTCCGAAGTAGCGAACATGACGTGCTGCGCCAGGAGCTTCTTGGCGAATGCCTTCAGCTCATCCATGGTGATCTCTCCGAAGATGATCTTCCTGGCCATTCCGATGGAGGTGTTTCCGAACTGAGTGATGTCGGTAGCACCAGGCGTTACCATTCCGACCTCCATGGCCTTGATGGGATCCACATAAAGTCCAGATGCTCCGGACATGTATGCCTTCTTCACATCGTCTACCCACAGTCCGGCGGCATCCATCAGAGTGAGGAATCCGCAACGCAGGGCTCCGATGGCCTTACCGGCTTCCTCCACATCTGCCGAGCTGATCTTGATTCCGTCCTGGAGTGTGAGGAATCCGTCCTCGGTCATGATCTTGGAGCTCTGGATGAGTCCTGTCTTCATTCCGTTGGCGAGAGCAGCGATGACTCCTGTTCCGGTGATTCCGACGGCCTTGCCGTGCATGGGTCCCTCTTCGAGGACCTTTCCGGTCTTGGGATCGATGAGGTCTCCCTCCTGGGGTGCGATGGTGTCGTCGAGGACGATGCATCTCCATCCCTTGTCTGTGATAATGACCTCGCTGAGTGCCCCGGGTGCTGCGAGCATTCCCCTCTCGATCTGCTGTCCCTCGAGGGCAGGTCCTGCAGCGGCGGATCCTGTGTAGATGTTTCCGTTGACGACCAGAGCCATCTCGGCGTTCGTTCCGTAGTCGACGACCAGACAAGGCTCGTTGACCTCGAGGACGTCAGTCATCATCATCATGGCCATTGCATCAGCACCGATCTCGTGTGTGACCGCGGGAGGTATGATGACTTTGGCGTTGGGCATACCGATGAGTCCGATGGAGGACGCATCGATGATCGCTCCGCCCCTGTCGGGTGAGACGATTCCGAGAGCCTCGATCTTGTTCTTTCCGGCGTAGGCGAGGTCCCTGATCTCGATGTTCTGGAAGAGCGACAGCTGGAAGGGGTTACCGCAAACAGCGACGGTCTCGACCTTGGACAGATCGATTGCAAGCTCCTTGAACAGGTTGTTGACGGCGGTGACCATCAATCCGTTCGCAAGGTCTTCTCCTACCTCGATAGCATAGTTGACGTGATCGATGACATTCATACCGGGGATAGGGTGGCGTTCCGTGATCGCGGTCGCGACAGTCTTCTTGGAGTCGAGCTCCACTGCCTGACAACGGAATCCGCTTGTACCCAAGTCCAATGCAATTCCATATCTCATTTTATCCCTCTGGGGGTTGTAACCGGGACTGGTAACCGATTGGCTACATATAAACAGAACGATAGGAAGGAAAAACTCTACTCACACAAGTGTGGCCAGTGTGTCAAGTAAATAGAAAAGGAAGAAGTGGGCCAGCGCCCCTTGCGGGGCACCGGCAGTTAAAGTTTGTTTCAGTATCTGTAGTTCTTGGGGTCGTCGTAACCGCCGTACATGACACCGGTGTTGTAGGGAGTGATCTCGAATCCCCAGCTGGCCATGCGGGCGAGAGCTGCGTCGTAGACCTCGAGGTACTCCTTGGTGGGCCTGACGGTCTTGACGTCGTAACACTCCTGGAAGGTCTTTCCAAGGTCGGCGCTGGTGTACTGAGGCTCGTACCACTGGACGAACTTCTTGAGCAGGTCGTTGACCTCAGGGATCTTCATTCCTGCGGTCTGTGCGGCTGCCTCTCCCATTACACGGGCTTCCATTCCGGTGATCTTGTCCTGTACGACTCCCTTTGCGACTGCGGATCCGGAGAGGAGCTCTCTTCCGGAAGCGGTGTCACAGATTGCCTGGGCTGCGGTCTCGATCAGTCCCATCTCGGTGCAGGGTCCTGCAACGGGGTAGTACTGGTTAGCGAGGAGCAGGTCGGTGTTGTTGTCGACTGCTGCGCAAGCGTGTCCTGCGACTGCGAGGGTCTCCTTAGCCATGGTGGTTCCCCACCTGATGTGGATAGGTCCGTCAAGGTGGAAGTTACCGGAGAAGAGTCCGAAGGATGCGAGTGTCGTAGCGACATCACAGATTGCGGTCTCCTCGAGCTGTCCGCAGTATCCACCGAAGATGGGCATCTGCTCGATCATGATGGTGTCTCCGGAGATTGTCCAGCCAGCGAGCATGTTCAGTCCGGTCATATCCATCTTCAGCTCGTTGAGCTGAGAGCACTCGTGGGCATCGGTGATCCTGTGTCCGGCGTTGGGGCAGTCTGCGACAAGCCTTGCTGCCTCGGACAGAGGAGTCTCGGGTCCCTAGACACCGAGTCCGGGCCTCTGGGCCCTGGTCCTTGCCTCTTTGGTCATCCTGAGCTCCTGCATTGTCGCGCGGACCTCGTAGGGGGTCTTGGACTTTGCGGGCTTGCCCTCGACGGTAGTCATAACTCCGTTAACGAGGTCGTCGACGATTCCCTCCTGGGCGTAGGACTGCATGATCTGAATGAATACGTCCTCAGAGACGGGTGATCCGGTAGGTCCTCCCTGAATGACGGGCTTGATGGGTGCGTTTCCGTGTCTGGGGTAGAACCTTGCGATGTCCCTTCCCTCTCCAAGGATCAGCTTTTTGGGTGCCCTCTTGATTCCCTCCCAGATCTCCTCTTCCGTGAACTTCATTACACGGCCGAGGTCCTGGCAGTAGAATCCGCATGTGACGAGCATCTCGAGACCAGCCTGGAACAGGTTGTTCTTTGTCTCGTTGTCCTCGGGGACGAACTTGTCGCCGAAGTTGAGCTTGTACTTCTCCTTCATTGCTGTCGCTGTCTCAGGGATGATCTTGTAATCCCAGTCTGCCTCAGGGACCTTCTTTCCCTTGAGGAATCTCTCGTACACGTCAGTAACGGTCAAGAACCTTGTTGCTGCCATTTTATTCACCTATTATTGGGGTTTGTTTTCCAAATCAGTTTCCAGTGAGCTGGTCGACGAGTCCGATGATCTCGTTTGCAGTCTCAGAGTAACCGTCTGCTCCGATTTCGTCGCACCACTCTTTCGAGCAGGGTGCTCCACCGAATATGGCTTTATAGGGGGCTTCCATCTCTTTAATGGTTTCTACCAGTTCTCTCTGGGATTCAAGGGTGGTGGTCATGAGTGCAGATCCACCGCAGACGGATGCGTTGTTCTCCTCAGCAGCGTCCATGAAGTCCATTGCGGATGCGTCAGGTCCGAGGTCGATAACATTGTATCCTGCTCCCCTGAGCATTGCACAGCAGACGTTCTTTCCGATCTCGTGGATGTCTCCCTCGACGGTTCCCATGACGACGGTTCCCTTCAGGTTGCCCTCTCCGCTCTCCATGAGAGGCTTGAGGATGTTGAGTGCTGCCTCCATTGTCTTGGATGCTGCAACGACCTGGGGTAGGTAGATCTCTGCCTTGTCGAACCTGACTCCGATGGTCTCCATTCCCTTTCCGAGGCCCTCTCCGATGATGGTTCCGATTTCCATCTTTGCGTCGATTGCCTTCTGGGTAGCTTCCTGTGCAAGTTTGATGTTCCAAGTCTCGACGGATGTCTTAAGATCCGCCAGAATTTCCTCATTTGCCATTTTTTATTCCTCCTTATTTTGTTGCGTCTATAGACGCCGCAACAGTTTTCTGTTGTCTGAAAATAACTAGCAAATGGTCAGTATATAATACTTTTTGTTAATTTATCCATGTTAAAAAGTTCTTTATTTAAAGGTTTCTAATTTTTGAAAATTCTGATTTTATCATATTTAAACTTAGTGTTGAATGATACATCCAACTGACAAAAATTTATATAGAAATTGTAAAAAATTTGGAGTTAGCGGACAAATTATCCTATTCTTTATTCTGAAAAAGACGTTCAAATACCGATTTTTCAGATGTCTGGCTGTAAAAAATGTTGATTACTCATCATTATCTCAGGGATCGCAGCAAAAAGGTAGGATACATCCAAGGGTGGACATTTTTTCCTACAGGTTTTTCGAGGCGTTCCAAGAATCATGCTCCTCGTCTGATCTCCTAGCATATAGTTTCTTCACTTTCTGATAATTAATAATAAATAATAATATGCTGGCCTATAGCTATCTATTAATATGATAAATCAGAGCCGAACCAATTTTATATCGATTTTAGGCTTATTATTAATAATATGAAATCCGATTTCAACAATCGGTAGCGAGGGTTTATACACCCCTTTCACAAGCGGAGTTGGATAGGATGACGGCACGTAGGTATGTTGATGTTTTCGAAGCCTACAACCGCTTCGTGTCCGGAGATAAGATTTCCGAGAAGGATTGGGATTACTACATCGTTCCCAACACCGCCGCTTTGATGAAGAAACGCTACAACATCAATTTCGGAGACAAGATCCTCCCAGAGGACCAGGACATGGTGGACCGCCTGTTCGTCGCCGGGATAGATATGCTCATCTCAACCGGAATCTACAATAGGGATACCGGAACCCGCATGAAGATCACCGAGGACGAGATCTACGAAGGTCTCAAGATGGCTCCGAAGAAGCTCAACATCGGCAGCGGGAAGGATCAGGTGGAATGCACGCCCCGCAGAGGGAACAGCATGGCGAAGCCCATAATCGAAGGAGGCCCCACAGGAGCTCCCGTTTCTGAGAGCATCTACACCACTCTGATCGAATCATACGCTCAGGAACCCACTGTGGACACCATCGTGTCCGGTGTACTGGAGACTGTCAAGGGACACCCTTCCGTCAAGAACTCTCCTTGGGAGATCAGGGCCACGGTCGTGGAGCTATCATATGTGAAGGATGCGCTGATCAATGCGGGAAGACCGGATATGGGTGTATAGGGCCCGCAGACTCCTCTGACCGTCCAAGGACGCATCGTTGCAAATCTCCACGATCAGATTGGAATGAGGCATTCGGATCTCCATGAGGCTTCACAGCTCAACGAGATAAAGGTCGACATGAACCTTCTGAACATGGTCGCTGGTTGGCATCTTTCAGGAGACAATATCCTGATCGAGCAGATGCCGATCGTGGGCGGATATGCCGGAGGAATAGAGGAGACCGCAATCTGCGATGTCGCCACTACCATTGCTACTTCCGCCCTGCTCAACGGGGACATCCATCTCGGAGGGCCGATCCACATCAGATGGGGTACCACAACCAACAGGCAGTCCCTGCAGGTGGCGGCCCACACCGCCATGGCGTTGAATACAAACACAGATCTACTGCTGGCGAACCAGTACTATGCGATGGCCGGACCATGCACTGAGATGAATCTGCTGGAGACCGCGGCCCAGGCCATGTGCGACACGGCATCAGGAAGGGAGCTGTTGTCCGGTGTGGCCTCAGCCAAAGGTGTTCAGATGGACAAGGTCACCGGTATGGAATCCAGGATGATGGGCGAGGCATCGATGGCCGCTTGCGGCATGTCCATCGAGGATGTCAACATCGTTCTGGACAGGATAGTATCAACCTACGAGAAGACCTATGCTGAGGCTCCAGCGGGGAAGAAATTCCAGGAATGCTACGACACCGACGACATCCAGCCTACCGAGGAGTACGTCTCGATCTATGACGGTGCCTTGAACGTCCTTTCCAACTGCGGTATCGACTTCTGATCCGCTACAAGTCCCTTGTTTTATACTTGTAAACTATTACGACCACTTATGTAGGCGTAGACGGGCTGCTTTCAGATCGGTCTCAGGGGTTCAATCGACCCTATGCAGATTACATTATGAATGATGCGGCTAGTCTATACTCTGAATTTGATGTATATAAATAAACGCCAATTTTTGCGGAAAACTTATATACAAAAATAAACTCTCATCATCCGTTGGAGGGCGCTCCGGCGAGCAAACGGGTCTCTAAAACCTGTAAGCGGGGTTCGACCCCCCGGCCTTTCGCCATCATTACGGTAGATATCATGGGTGTAAAGTTCACTGATTCTCAGATCCAGCATCTGATGGAATATGGAGACGTCGATTGGTCCGACGCGGAGTTCGATGACGCCGCAGCGAGGGACAAGGAGTTCTCCAGTCAGTTCTCCAAGATGAAGTCGGCAAACGACAAGGGTCTGAAGGACATCATCGCCAACCCCCGCAATGACCTTACCGATCTGGAGAACAGGATCAGGGAGAAGATCAAGGCCAGGGGTTTCATCGAGGTGCACACCCCCATTTTCGTTTCCAAGGCCGCATTGGCAAAGATGACCATCACCGAGGACCACCCGCTGTACAAGCAGGTCTTCTGGATAGATGACAAGAGAGCTCTTAGGCCCATGCACGCCATGAACCTCTACAAGGTCATGAGGGAGCTCAGGGACCACACAAAAGGCCCCGTGAAGATATTCGAGATCGGATCATGCTTCAGGAAGGAGTCCAAGAGCTCCACCCACCTCGAGGAGTTCACGATGCTGAACCTGGTGGAGATGGGACCGGACGGAGATGCAATGGAGCATCTGAAGATGTACATCGGCGACATCATGGACGCTGTCGGACTCGAGTACACCACCTGCCGCGAGGAATCCGACGTCTACGTAGAGACACTAGACGTTGAGATCAACGGCACGGAGGTCGCATCCGGGGCCATCGGACCCCACAAGCTCGACCCCGCGCATGACGTCCATGAGCCTTGGGCAGGAATCGGTTTCGGTCTGGAGAGGCTCCTCATGATGAAGACAGGAAGGAGCAACGCCAGGAAGACCGGCAAGAGCATCACGTACCTGAACGGTTACAAATTGGATTGATATTCATGATAGCGGACATCGTCGCAAAGGGAGAGAAGGAAGGAAAGCTATCTGTAGGCGAGATCTTCCAGCTGATGTCCGTATCGGACAAGGACGAACTGGACTGCCTGTTCTCAGCTGCACGCAGGGTAAGGGACAAGCACTTCGGCAGGAAGATCTTCACATACGGTTTCGTCTACTTCTCCACCTACTGCAAGAACAACTGCACTTTCTGCTATTACAGGACCACCAACAACGGCATCGACAGATACCGCAAGACCAAGGAGGAGATCGTGGAGCTGTCGGCAAGCCTGAAGGATGCAGGTATCAACCTCTCTGATCTCACCATGGGCGAGGACCCCCAGATGTACAAGGACGGTTACAAGAACCTCCTTGAGATAATCTCCGCTGTGCACGACGAGGTCGGCATCAACATCATGGCCTCCCCCGGAGCCCTGCCTCAGGAGATGTTCGCGAAGGTGCGCGACGCCGGGGCTGACTGGTACGCATGCTACCAGGAGACCTACAACAGGCAGCTTTTCAAATCACTGAGGCTCAACCAGAGCTTCGACGACCGCAGGAACCAGAAGATCTGGGCCATGGAGGCAGGACTGCTGGCCGAGGACGGTATGATGATCGGACTCGGAGAGAACGTCAGGGACCGTGCGGAGACCATCGCAGAGATGAGCTCCCTGGGATGCGGTCAGGTCCGCGCCATGACGTTCGTCCCCCAGGTGGGAACGCCCATGCAGGATTTCACGCCCTACGATTCCACCGAGGAGCTGAAGGCCATCGCCATCATGAGGCTCCTGAACCAGGACAATCTCATCCCCTGCAGCCTCGACGTTGAAGGCATCGCAGGTCTAAAGACAAGGATCAACGCCGGAGCCAACGTGGTCACGTCCATAGTTCCTCCGAGCAAGCATCTCGCTGGTGTGGCGCAGCACGAGCTGGACATCGAGAACGGAAACCGTTCCGTCGAGCACGTGTTCGAGCTTCTCGAGGACATGGGCCACCACCACGCATCATCTGCGGAATACCAATCATTCCTGAACGCACACCGCCCGAAGAGAGTGGCCTGATGAGGATCGCAATAGTCGGCGGGGCCCTTCAGGGCATGGAAGCGGTTCTACTGGCCAAGGCCGCCGGTTACGAGACCGTCGTCCTGGATAGGAAGGCATCCGCCCCGGCAATGTCATTGTGCGACGAACCGATAGTCTTAGACCCCACCAAGGATGCGGAAGCTGCGTTGGAGGTCTTCAAAGGATGCGATGCGGTGATTCCCGCATGCGAGGAGATGGATCTCCTGACAACGCTGGACTCGATCAAAGGACGCATGGATGCTCCTCTTCTGTTCGACCTAGCATCATACAACATCTCGAGTTCGAAGAACAAATCGAACAACATCATGGCGTCGGTTGGAGTACCTCTTCCGGAACCCTGGCCGTACTGCGGCTATCCTGCTATTGTGAAACCAGCATCCCAGAGCGGAAGCATCGGTGTCACGGTAGCCCATAACGAGCACGACCTCGAGAACGGTCTGCAGATCGTCAGGGGCCTGGGAGACGAACCGGTCATCCAGGAGTTCGTCCACGGCAAGAGCGTCTCAATCGAGGTGATCGGCAACGGTGAGACCGCAAAATCATACGTCACCACCGAGGTCTGCCTCGATTCCAACTATGACTGCAAGATGGTCCGCTGCAACCCCAACATAATGTCCGATGAGGACTGCAGGAAGTTCGCGGATATCGGAAAGGATGTTGCTGAAGCGATAAAGCTCAATGCACTCATGGATGTGGAAGCCATCCTCACACCCAAAGGACTCCGTGTGCTGGAGATCGATGCCCGTATCCCCAGCCAGACCCCCGCGGCCATCGAGGCGGCTACAGGAGTCAATCTCTTGGAGGAGCTGACCACCACCGCCCTTGGCAAGCCCAAGGACAGGAAGGCCGAGGAAGGATGCTCAATCTACCGTCACGTGTACCTCAAGGACGGTGTCCTGAGGTCGAGCGGAGAGAAGGAGTTCGGACATGTGGTGAAACCGAGGTTCGAGAAGGGACTGTTCGGTGCTGACAACACCATTTCCGATTATGAAAACGGTAAGGAGGAGTGGCATGCCACCCTCATCGTCAAAGGAAGGACGGAGCAGGAGGTAGACCAGAAATGCGATGCCTGCATCCAGAGGATCCTTGACGAATGTTCTATTGAGAGGTTCCTCGACGGAACCCCGGAGATGATCTGATGACAAGGCTAACACCCGATCTGATTGAAGGCGTACCCGATGACAAGCTGGACCTGGATTCCAGGCTGATGAAGATGTGCGGAAAGACCGTGAAGCAGCTGGCGCTGGAGGGTGCCGGAGTGGATCACGATGTGGATTTCTCCAAGGTCAGGGTCGCAGTCGTTCCCATCACGTCAGGAATGGGTGTAATCAGCGGATTCTCGAAATCGGTCGACGCCATCGTCAAGCGCCTGGGCATGGACAGCTATGTCACCGCAGGCACGGATGTGAACGGATTCCAGCAGGGGATCCTGGACAAGGTCGACATGATCATGATGGCCGACGATGCCATGTTCGTCGCATACAACGTCCATGAGGCCAGGAGCACCAACAATTCCTGGGGAACCGCCATGGGTTACGCCGTTGCTCTGAAGAATGCCGCTGACGGTGTCCAGGGCAAGGACGTCCTCGTCATCGGAGCGGGACTTGTCGGCACGGAAGCAGTCCAGATTCTCAAAGGATGGGGTGCTAACGTATCCGTCACGGATATCAAGTTCGAGAAGGCCAAAGCCCTTGAGCAGAGGTTCGGAGTAAAGGCATTGGAGGATGTGGAAGCGGCTCTGGCAGCTCACAAGTACATCCTCAATGCAGCCCCCGCAATCTTCCCCGGAAGGCTCATCCAGGAGGGAGCAGTCATCTCCACTCCGGGAGTGCCCCACTACTTCGATGAGGAGAGCAGGAAGAAGGCCAAAGCGATCATCCACGATCCCCTTGAGATAGGAACCGCCATGATGGCCGTAAACAGCGCCATGTTCTCGATTAAAAAGTGATATGAACAGACCATCATACGGGGTCATCGGTAGATTCTATGGAACTGATCGGGCTGGCTTGGGTCATATTGGGAGGTGTGCTAGAACCTCTTTGGGTCATAGGGCTCAAGAAGTACAGCGAGAAGCACTCCAAATTCTGGTTGCTCTTCACAATCGCAATGATGTACGCCAGCCCGTCATGTCTCGCTTTCGCGATGGGAGAGGGATTCTCAGTGGGGATCGCATACTCCCTTTGGACGGGACTCGGTTCTGTGTTCGCAGTCATATCCGGGTTCGTCCTCTTCAAGGAGAGGCTTGACCGCATCAAGATCATACTCGTGACCATGATCATCATAGGCGTGGTCGGTTTGGAATTGTCGTCGGTGATAGGATGAACAAGCTTTGGCTCTACATATTCATAGGCGGGATATTCGAGACCCTCTGGGCCACCACGATGAGCTTCTCTAACGTCTTCACGGATCCCTTTTGGACCATAGTCACCATACTCATTCTGCCCATCAGCGTGATATTCCTGTACAAGGCGCTGGACGGCGGGCTGCCATCGGGACAGTCCTATTCCGTGTGGGTCGGTATTGGTGCCATCGGAGCTGTCATCGTCAGCATCATCATGGGCGACGTACCTAACCTCATGGGATTCTTTTTCCTGGGCGTCCTTATAGCTGGAGTCATAGGACTGAACCTGGTCTCAGAATGATGTCCGTCCCCTGTGCTTTAAATATTATATATTTAATGGCGAGACGAGGACAGAAATGACACTCAAACTAGGAGTTCCGAACAAGGGCAGATTGAACGAGAGGACTGTTGAGCTTCTCACCAGGGCGGGAATCGACCTCGGAGAGGACATCGGCAGGAGACTCTACATCAAGGCCAAGAATCAGGATATCGAGGTCATATTCATCAGGGCCCAGGACGTCCCCGTCTTCATTGCCGAAGGCGCCATAGACATGGGAATCACGGGAATCGATGAGACCGCAGAGTCCGGAAAGGATCTGAAGAAGATGCTCGACCTTCAGTTCGGATACTGTCACCTCGCAGTCGCTGTCCCCGAGGCATCAGGAATCACGGATGCATCACAGATCAAGGACGGGAGCAGGGTAGCCACATCCTTCCCCAACCTCACCAAGAAGTATTTCGACGATCTCGGAAAGAAGGTCGAGATCATCACCGTCACCGGAGCATGCGAGATCATGCCCTACATGGGAGTCTCGGATCTGATAACGGATCTCGTCTCCACCGGATCCACTCTGAAGACCAACAGGCTCAGGGAGGTCGGATCCATCATCGAGTCACAAGCAGTCGTGCTGTCCTCGGACAAGGCGATGGCCAAGAACGGACAGGCCATCCAGGATGTCGTGGATTCGCTTCAGAGCGTCATACTGGCCGAGAACAAGAAGTATCTCATGGCCGATATCCCCAAGGACAAGCTCAGCGCGATCGAGAAGATCATCCCCGGCATAGGAGGACCTACGGTCCTTGAGATCGCAGGCAACAAGGACTACCTCGCAGTACACGCCGTCATAGACGGAAAGGATGTCTTCTCCACCATCGCCGAGCTCAAGAGGCTAGGAGCCAAAGGCATCCTCACCACGCCCATCGAGAGGCTGGTGAACTGATGGACAGACAGGTGATGAGGGAGACCACCAGGGATTTCGTCAAGTACTACAATCCCAAGCTCAACGGCGAGCTCAGATTGGATACCAACACTAACGTTCTCGGTTCCAACCCTGCGGCGGAGAAGTACCTGAAGGAGCACACATGGGACCTCAACGGATACCCCAACACCTACTCCGACGGGCTCAGAGGAGCTCTGGCAGAGCTTTACGGGCTAGATACGGACAACATCATCGCAGGGAACGGTTCCGACGAGCTCCTGGATGTGGTGTTCAAGACATTCACCAACATGGGCGACAATTCCGTCGTCCCCGTTCCGTCATACACGCTCTATGACTACTTCGTCAAGCTCAACGGCGGAAGGGCGATCGAGGTCGATCTCACTGACGACTTCCAGCTGGACGTCGATGCCATGGTCAAGCAGGATGCGAAGGTCGCAATCATGCCCTCGCCAAACAATCCCACCGGGAACTGCTTCAGGAAGAAGGACATCGAGGAGATCCTCTCCAGATTCAACGGCATCGTCGTCGTGGACGAGGCCTATGCCGAGTACTCCGACGATCCCTTCATCAACAGGGTGGAGGAGTTCGACAACCTCATCGTCCTCAGGACGTTCTCCAAGGCATACGCCATGGCGGCCCTGCGCGTAGGATACGCCGCTACCAACAAGAAGCTGGCGGACATGATGATATGCGTCAAGATCCCCTATTCGCTCAACATGGTCAGCGAAGGCGCAGCCATAGCGGCAGTGAAGGACCAGGATTTCGTCAGGAGGAGTGTCCAGATGGTCAGGGAGCAGAGGCCCAAGCTCGATGCCGGTCTGAGGAAGCTCGGATTCGAGACGTTCCCTTCCGATTCCAATTTCATACTCGCAAGGTCCCCTATAGACCACAAGGTCCTCGTGGACGGTCTGAAGGAGCGCGGTGTCCTCATTAGGGACTTCGGAGCCAAGCGCAGGACCGAGAACTGCATCAGGACCACCGTGGGTACCGAGGAGGACAACAGACTGCTCTTGGAGAAAGCCGAAGAGGTGATCTCCAAATGCCGCTGAGCATCCACATCACAGATTACGGAGTTGGGAACCTCTACTCCATTCGCAGGTCCCTCGAGAACTGCGGTGCAAAGGTCACCGTGGTCGAGGACATCAAGGACCTCATGGACGCCGAATGCATTGTGTTCCCCGGAGTGGGGGCATTCGACAAGACCATGGAGAAGCTCCTTCCGTACAGGGACCAGATATGCGACATGCTGAGGGGAGGCATGCCCGCACTCGGAATATGCATCGGAATGCAGATACTGTTCGAGGGCAGCGAGGAGGGCAAATCCCCTGGACTCGGACTCTACAAGGGCAGGGTTGAGAAGCTGGACCGCGAGACCATACCCCACATGGGATGGAACCAGGTCGTGTCGGACGATCCATTGCTGAATGGCACGCCTGACAACAACTACTACTTCGTCCACTCCTACTTCGGCAATCCCAAAGAGGACATAACTCTGGGTACCACCGAATACGAGGGGAAGACGTTCCCGTCGTTCTTCAGGAAGTTCAACACATACGGGACGCAGTTCCATCCCGAGAAGAGCAGCTCATCAGGCAGGAAGGTGCTGCAGAATTTCATCTCATTCGCGGAGGAGAACCTATGAGGATAATCCCCGCAGTCGATGTCATGGACCATCAGGTGGTCCAGCTGGTAGGCGGAAAGCCCGGAAGCCAGCAGATAGTAATGCCCGACCCTCTCAAGGTCGCACAGATGTGGATCGACAAGGGAGCCGACTACCTCCATCTGGTGGATCTCGATGCGGCATTCGGCAATCCGAACAACCTCGAGGTCTTCAAGAAGATAACCGCAGAGCTCGGTGTCCCCACGGAGATCGGCGGAGGTATCAGGGATGCGGCCACCATCGATGATCTGGTCTCCGCAGGAGTCGATAGGATAATCGTCGGCACCAAGGCGGTAAAGGAACCGGAATGGCTTATCGAGATGGCGGACCGTCACCCCGGTAAGATCGTCCTCTCAATGGACACCAAGGCCGGAAGGATCGCCATCAAGGGATGGCAGGAATCCGCACAGATCACCATCGAGGACATGTTCGAAAGGATCCGCGATGTTCCCTTGGCAGCCGTCCTCAACACCAATGTAGACGTCGAAGGGCAGAGGAAAGGCATCGACAGACAGCAGGCGGAGGACTTCATCAAGAGATGTCCCGCCAAGGTGATAGCATCAGGAGGAGTCACTTCCATTGATGATGCTAGGATCCTCTCGGAAGCTGGAGCGGAGGGCGCTGTCGTAGGTCTTGCGATGTATACGGAAGTTATCAAGCCTTGGGAATGGAGTAACCCATGGCATGTTTGACTACGAAATTCGTATAAATTAGCTTACTTTCCCAAAACCATTTTAATGTTGGACAACATCGAACAGTCTGGAGTTGAAAACCCCGTGAAAGTACCGTGTGAAATGATAGTGACTTACGTACTACCAACAGCGAAAGGAGCTCTTGCCAAAGAGCTTGTTATCAATCACGGTATGACACAGGTCCAGGTGGCGAAGATCTTCGGAGTCACCAGTGCCGCAGTCTCCCAGTATCTCAAAGGGATCCGCGGACAGAACAGCATCATCGACAAGAGCGCATACAGGGATGATTTCTACAAGCTGATCGAGGGGCTCGCCAACGGCATCGCCGCCGACGGGAATCTGGTCGAGGCACTCTGTCAGGTCTGTAACTTCGTGAAGGAGAGCGGACTGCTGAAGGCACTCTATGTCAACGACGGCTACTCTCCGGAAGATATTGCCAAGTTCGATTGTCCACGCCATATGATAATCAACTGTGACAACAATGAAGCGTAATTATGACAACTACTCCCTTGTGGTAGGCCGTTTCCAGCCCCTGCACAAGGGTCACATGGACGTTATCCGCAAGTGCGCGGAGGAATCCGAGCATCTGACCATCGGTATCGGAAGCGCGCAGTATTCGCACACACCCGAGAACCCTTTCACCGCCGGTGAGAGGTACATGATGATCAACAAGACGCTTAGGGACGAGGGAATAGAGAACTACAGCATAGTCCCCATCGAGGATATCAACAGGTACCCTGTATGGGTCGCCCATGTTACCTCATTGGTGCCCCCATTCAGAAGGGTGTACTCCAACAACCCTCTCACCAGGCGTCTCTTCGTGGAATCAGGTTATGAGGTACGCGAATCCCCTCTGTACAACAGGGAGGTCTTCTCGGGTACCGAGATCAGGCGCAGGATCATCTGCGATGAGGAATGGCGCTCGCTCGTCCCCGAGCCCGTGGCGAAGATCATCGACGACATCGACGGCGTGAACAGGATAAAGCAGATCAGCCGTGGCGGTAACGATGCCCCGCTCCGAGGTTGAGTCACTATTGGATGTGCTCAGATCCAAGGGTCTGAGGATGTCCGCTGCGGAATCATGCACCGGAGGGATGATAGGTTCCCTCATAACGGATCTACCCGGAGCATCCGATGTTTTCCTGGGCAGCGCAGTCACATATTCCAACGAGTCAAAGGAAGCCCTTCTGAAGGTATCCCATGAAACGCTGCTCCAGCATGGGGCGGTCAGCGAGGAGACGGCGAGGGAGATGGCCCTTGGATCGATAGAGGCTTACGGAAGCGATGTCGCCGTGGCAGTCACGGGGATAGCTGGTCCCGGAGGAGCCACCGAAACAAAACCCGTCGGTCTTGTCTATATCGCGGTCGCAGACGGCCCCAGGACCATCGTGACCAGGAACCTTTTCAAAGGGGACAGACAATCCGTAAGGGAGCAGACTGCCATGGAAGCCATCAGATTGCTCACCGAATTGGCGGAGGGAAGACTACGAGATTCGAGAGACAGTTACCGATATTCGGAGAAGAGGGACAGCAGAAGATAATGTCCGCTGTCGTAGGTATCGTCGGATGCGGAGGGCTGGGAGTCAATGTCATAACGCAGCTCACCGCCGCAGGCGTCACACACTTCGTCCTGTGCGACCACCAGACGCCGGATGTCACCAATCTCAACCGTCAGTTCATCTACAGCGCCGGAGACTTCAGGCCCAAATCCGTGATCTCAGCCGAGTGGATCCTCGCATTGAACCCGGGAGCGGAGATACAGGCCAATTCGGAGCCTTTGACGGAGATCAACGGCAACCTCTTCGAGGGATGCGACATACTGGTCGATTGTCTTGATTCCTTCGAATCAAGGATGGTCCTATCCGATCTGGCATAGAAGATGAATGTACCTCTCGTTCACGGAGGTGTAAGCGGATTGACAGGGCAGATCGCCGTATGCATCCCCGGGAAGACCAAGAGCCTTCGCGATATGATAGGCACCATGAAGGATCAGGAGGGAACCGTTCCATCTGTTGGAGCGGCTGTTTCCGCAATAGCTTCTATGGAGGCGTTGGAAGTCCTGAAGATCATCTCGGGACTGGGAACCGATAACGAGGGCAAGCTGATAACCATCGACATGACAGACTGGTCCACAGATGTCGTCGATTTCAATGAGAATTCCTGATCATCGCGCACGCTGAAGCGCACGATTATCTATTAGCTTCTAGATACATCAGGACATGCAGCACATTATGACCGGAAAGGTCAAAGAAGTGTACAAAGTGGACGATGACACGTTGGAGTTCGCATACACCAACAACATCTCCGTTTTCGACAAGATCATCCCCTCGCAGGTCCCCCACAAGGGTGAGACACTCTGCAGGACCGCGAAGTACTGGTTCACACTCCTGACGAAGGAAGGCATCAACAACCATTACATCAGCGAGCCCTCCCCCGACAGGATGAGGGTCAAGAGGGTCGACATCATCAGGGATTACAGCAAGATCAACGGTTCCACGACCAACTACCTGATCCCCCTCGAGGTCATCTGCAGGTACTATGCAGCAGGATCCCTCATGGACAGGATCAAGGATGGAAAGGTCAAGGAGACCGATCTCGGATTCCCCGCAGGACACGTAGTGAAGGAGGGAGAGAAGCTCCCCAAACCCTTCATCGAGTGCACAACGAAGCTGGAGGCCCACGACGAGAACCTCACGGATGAGGAGGCCAAGAAGATGGCCGGACTCTCTGATGAGGAGTTCGAGGAGATCAAGAGGACCGTCCTCAAGATCGATGCTATCATCGACAGGGAGTGCTCCAAGAGGGGACTCATCCACTGCGACGGAAAGAAGGAGTTCGCCTTCGACAAGAACAGGAAGCTGATGGTCATAGACACATTCGGAACATTGGACGAGGACCGCTGGTGGGACGCAGACGAGTACGCCAAGGGTAACATCGTGCAGCTCTCCAAGGAGTTCGTCCGCCAGTACTACCGCGAGACCGGTTACCACAAGGCTCTCTATGACGCACGTGCGAAAGGCGAGCCCGAACCGGACATCCCCGCTCTTCCTCAGGAGATCGTCGACCGCGTGAGCAAGCTCTACGTCGACATGTTCGAGAGGATCACCGGCGAGAAGTTCTGATCAGAAAAGATTGACCAAAACCAATTTCTCTCCCAGGGGACAGTCGAGGTCGCCGTTCACCTTCTGGACGACGTACTTCGTCCCCGGGACCTTACCTATCGGATGGCAGAGCGCATAGTTCTCGCATGACAGGTTCTTGCATTCGGATCCCTTGTACGTGATCTTGCTGCCCTCCATCGCCTGCCTCTTGCTGACTGTAGCCGGGGTGCATACCTTCTCCACTTCAACCGCGGTAACCGAATCGCCGTCGAATTCGTGGCATTCATGCTCCTGGAGCCTGATGGAGACGACCTTGTATCTGGCGCCCTCCTCTAGGTTGAAACAGACCTTGTTGAACTTGCATTCTGCGCATTCCTCCATGGGTCCGAGATAGTAGAATTCGGAATCCACGGTGGCATGATCCTTGCCGATCAGAGTGATCTGGGCCATCAGATGACCCCCGTTCTTATGCACACGTCCTCGACGACATCACGGGGAACACCCTTATCACCAAGGATGGTGAACCTGTCCTTGCGTATCTTGTGGGCATTGCACACGGCATCTATGAACTCCTCATCCGAGAGGTTCAGTTCTGATGCCTTTGTTGGCGCTCCGATCTTCACAAGGGCATGCTTGAGCTCTTCCCAGTCTCCCTTCTGGAGATATGTGGTGATTATGGAAGCGACTCCGCACTGCTCACCGTGCATCGCCCTTCCGGGATACATCATGTCGATCGTGTGGGAGATCATGTGCTCGGAACCGCTGGTGGGCCTGGAACTTCCTGCTATGCACATTGAAATCCCCGATACGATGATGGGCTTGATCGCCAGCCAGACGCTCTCTTCCAGGTGAGGCCTGATGTAATCCGCGGCATCCATCATGGACTCGGCGGAGAACATTGCGAAGGAGTATGCGGATCTGCTGAAGGACTCATCCTTTAGGTTGTACGCAAGCTTCCAGTCGCGTAATGAACTGAAGTTGGACAGCACGTCCGCACATCCCGATGCGAGTGAGCGGTACGATGCCTTAGAAATGATGGAGGTGTCGGCGATGACCCCCATAGGGGATGCTCCAGCTATGGATTTGGAGCCCTTCTCGGATTTGATCGATGCCCTGTTTGACGCTATTCCGTCGTGGGCAGCAGAAGTCGGTATGCTGAGGAACGGGATGTTGAGCTGGAGCGACAGGATCTTCGCGATGTCGATCTTGCTTCCGCCTCCAACCGCAAGGATGAATGTCGAACCGTGCTCAAGGATCTGATCCTTGGTAGATTCGATGTTCTCAGCGGTGGCGTTTCCAGTTATGCAGGTGTCGATGTCGTATCCGTCCAGATAGCTTCTCACAGCTTTCCCGGCGGCGATATCGGTGTTCTCTCCGGTAATGATGGTCCCTGTGGTCCCCGAGTGGATGTTGACGCAGATGTCCCTGACGCTGCTCAGCACGTCATGCCCTGCTATCACATTGCGTGGGAACTCCACCATCTTGGCCTTCAAGAAGTCCTTTTCCATCGATCCACCTATGTTTCAGGAAATGCCCACTAATCATAAAATGCTATGCCAGCCCTTAATATCGGAGAAGATGATGCAATACTATGGCCAGAGTGTCTATAATCTGCGGTACAGCAGACAGGTCAGGGACCACGCATTCCATGTGCTTCCATGCTTCCAGATTCCTGAAGGGGAAGGGTTTCGATGTGGACATGCTGCTTCCTTCGGAGATGGACATCGGCCACTGCCGCGATTGCGACAGCTGCAGTTCCGGGGAATGCATAATCCAAGACGATATGGCCAGGATATATTCGTCGGTGTCTTCCGCGGATCTCCTGATTCTCGCGACACCTATCCATTTCAGCGGACCATCGTCCATATTGAAGACCGTAATGGACCGCTTCCAGCCCTATTGGAGCAACAAGTCCCTGCCCCATCCGGAATACTGTCTTCTGATGATGTGCGGCGGTAGCGAGAATCCGGATTTTTCGATCACAGAGAAGATCGTCCGTGCATTCTGCATAACCATGGGCATGGAGCTGCTAGGAAATCTGGGGATCCCCCACACAGATAAGGGTGTGGAAGATCTGCAGGAGAAGGTCGAATCCTTCCTGAGGATCACAGAAGATATGGAGATATGAAGTTCTCGAATCCTTCCGGGCCGTTCGCTGAATCGATGAACGGGATCGTCGAAGGATAGTCCTCTGCGATCACTGACCATGTGTAGGCATCCAGGCTACGGTCGGTATCCAATACGCAGTTCTTGTAGAACCCTAATCCGACCAGCTTCTCGAGCACCTTCACCACATCACCTTTCTTCCCTCCGGGAAGCACGGCTTTGCCCTTATGGATGAACACCGTGGGGATAACCGAATCGGAGACGTCGCAGATGTCCTTCAGCTCGTAATCCGATGCAACGAAATGGTACGGTGCGAAGACGAATTCGGCATCCTTGTTGAAAGCATCGAACACATCCTCAACCGTCTCGATGTAGGTCATGAACCAAATCGGGGTGCCCTTGATCACGAGATGCTTCATCACCTTCTCTGAGAATTCGCGTACCTCGAAGCTATTGCAGTCGATTATGACAACCGGAGGCTTGACACCAGTATCCTGAGCGGATGTAAAGTAGGTGATGGGTTTCACCCTGTCCCCTCTCCTGGGCGAGGCGGAGGAGAAGTAACCGTCGGTTATCCTGATCTCCTTATCCTCGTAGAATGTGAACAGAGCGGGGATTTCCATGAAGGTCTGGATGATGATCGCTCTATAAACAATCATCTTCGCTTCAATTCAGCCATGCGGGAGCGAACTATAATAACGGCAGCAGTCGATTCGGTGTCTGAGGTGCAATAATGGTAATCTACAAATGCGCAAAATGCCCCAACGCAGTCGAGGTCATCTTCAAGGCCGCATGCACACCCCAGTGCTGCGGAGAGCCCATGATCGCTCTCGAGCCCAAGACGGACGACTTCAAGAATGAGAAGCATGTGCCCTACATCGAGAAGCAGGACGGAGGATTCCTGGTCAAGGTTGGAAAGGAGACCGCACATCCGATGGAAGAGGATCACTACATCGTCTACATTCAGATATGCGCTGACGGCGTTATGATGAGGAAGTACCTCAAACCCGGAGACAAGCCCGAGGCATTCTTCAAGACAGATGCCAAGGAAGTCAGGGCCTGGGAGTACTGCAACAAGCACGGACTCTGGAAATCCAACCAGTGAAGTTCACATAAAACACATTCTCCCCTTCGGGGGAGTACCTTTTCAAAAAAGAACGGCACCGGTACACCGTACCGATGCCGTTTGATCTCACTCGAAAGTGATGCTGACGGGTTTCTTCAGCCCAAGTCCAGCCTCGGCCTCGATGGCCTTGATGACTCCGCAGGGCACGGGGCATGCCGTGTGACGGAGGCATGTCGCTGCCTTCTTGTACACCTCGGACTCGGTGAAAGGCTCGCCTACAGCCGAGAATGTTGCCACGTTCTCTATGGGGGACAGCTTCTGCACCATGGGGCAGTTGCTCTCGATGACCACGTTAGCGGACATCATGTCATCATTCATTGTAGCGGTGATCTTGGAGACCATTCCGCAGACTCCAGCCTGTACGTTTACCACTGTTGCCATGATATTACCTCAGTTCCACCAATCCTTCTTGCGGTCGATGGTCTCATCCCTGTCAGGTCCGAGGCTGATGAGATCAGCGGGTACCTTCAGGTACTTCTCGATGAATTCGATGTACTCCCTCATCTCGCCGGGGAGGTTGTCGTAGCCTGCCTTGACTACATCCATAGTGTTGCTCCAGCCCTTCCATCCCTTGAAGTTCTCGTAGATGGGCTTGGCTCTGTTGAGCTTGGCGATGGAAGCGGGGAAGTGCTTGACCTCCTCTCCATCGATCTCGTATGCGACGCAGACGGGAAGCTCGGGGATGTCGTTGAGGACATCGATCTTGGTGATTCCGAGGGATGTGAATCCGCAGAGCCTGGAAGCATGCTCGACGACAACGAGGTCCAGCCATCCGCATCTCCTTCCCCTGCCGGTTGTGACTCCGAACTCTCCTCCTTTCTTCTGGAGCTCGACTCCGAAGTCGTCGTGGATCTCCGATACGAACGGTCCCTCACCGACACGGGTGGTGTATGCCTTCACGATTCCTACGACTTTGTCGATCCTGTTGGGTGCCACTCCGGATCCGGTGCAGATTCCTCCTCCGCATGTAGCCGAGGATGTAACGTAGGGGTATGTTCCGTGGTCGATGTCCAGCATAGCTCCCTGAGCGCCTTCGAACACGACCTTCTTGTTGGCATCGAGTGCCTCGTTGATCAGAACGGATGTGTCGCAGATGTACTTGCCTATCTGATCCCTCCATCCGACCATCTTGTTGTACAGGGATTCTGTTGTGCAGCAGCACTGCTCGGCGTCCATCATCTTCATGAGGTCCTTCTTGTAAGGGAGGATGAATGAGATCTTCTCCTTCAGGAGATCGTCCTCCAGCAGGTCGCCGGCCCTGAATCCGATCCTCGCTATCTTGTCCTGGTAGGTCGGACCGATTCCCTTCTTGGTGGTACCGACGTTGTTCTTTCCGCGATACTTCTCCTCGGCTCCGTCCAGCTTCTTGTGGTATCCCATGATGAGGTGGGCCCTGTCCGAGATCCTCAGCCCGTCGATGGATCCGCCGTTCTCGATGACCTGGTTGATCTCGTCGCTGAGCTCCTCCAGGTTGACGACGACACCGTTTCCGATGACCGCGAGCTTTCCCGGCCTCACGACACCCGAGGGGAGTCCGTGCAGCTTGAACACCTTGTCATCGACGATGATTGTGTGTCCCGCGTTGTTCCCGCCCTGGAAACGTACGATGAGGTCCGATTTCTCGTCCAAATAATCTGTGAGCTTTCCTTTCCCTTCGTCTCCCCACTGGGAGCCGATGATAGCTAGACTCGGCATGTGATAGGCACCTAGTCTGGGGAAGGGCGATGAACGATATAAGGAATTACGTGCCTCACTTCTTCGAATCGGGGCTGCACTCCTTGTAGAGCGCTATGATGTCCTTCAGTGGGAGGTCTGTCTTGAAAGAAGTTGGGCAGATGTGGGTGAAGGAGGCCTTTCCGTTGGTGTTCATGAGGTCGATGAAGTCCGCCAGTTTAGCCGGGGACATCTTGATGTGGGAGGACAGTTCGCTCATGTCGTAGACGAATACCTCGGAATCGAGCTCGTTCTTCCAAAGGTCCAGGTACTTTGTGCATCTCTTCTCCGCAGCCATGCCTGTAGGGTCCATCTTCGAGACGAATTCCTGGTCGTGCAGTGGGCCCAACCAGAACGGGCCGTACTTATGGGTCGGGTCGTAATGCTGGGAGGTGGACCTCTCCAGAGTCTCCATGTTGTACTCCATGTATCCGAGCTGCGACATCATCTGGTCGGCCTTCTCGGCTCCTTCTTCGACCTGGATGTATGTGCGGAAGTAGTGGTCCGCATAGAACGAAAGCAGCGGTTTCATGCCCCTGTCGAACTTGGCGAGCTCCCTGGCGATGGAACTCATTAGGATGCGCAGGCCGCCTTCATGGCACATGTAGCCCCTAACAGGCTCTGACTGGTATCTGCGCCTGCATTTGGGCGCATGTGCGCCGGCAAGAGGAGCGGTATCCGTAGCGGTGATTGCTAGAATCCCTCTTTTCCTACATCCAAGGATAGCCGATTGAACGAACGGGGCAGGTGAGCCGAAGGGATCTAGATCGACATAGTCGAACGTCTCCTCCGCGAAGAGCGAATGTAGGTTGCGGTTTGATGACCAGCAGTTGTCCAGATTGTTCAGACCGATGTTGGCAGTTATGAAAGGGATGGCGTCGGGGCTGATGTCGTTGGCCGTTACCTGCGTACCTTTGACCTCGTTAGCTATCCTCACTGCTCTGGAGCCTGTAGCCGTCATTGCATCGGCTACTGTCAGATCCCTTCCGACAGCGCGAAGGAGCATTACGCTCACGTCGCGATTGAATGCCATCTGTTCGTTGAAGAAAACTCCGCCCTGTATCTTGCCTGGGCCTCCGGCAGAATGCAATTCCGGCACCAGGATATCTGTGGATCCTTCGTGGATGATGATACCGTCAGGCATCAAACATTCTCTCCGTGCATCAGGCGGACGATTTTGTAGGGAAGGAGGTTCCTGTTCGTAGGGGTGACCTCCAGAATCCTGACGTCATCCCTCCTCCTTATGTCCTGAAGGAGGGGGTTCCTGGATTTCTTGTGGAGAGTGATGATCATCGGTTTGTCGACCTCGAGGGACTCTTTGACGATGTTGACGAATGCCTCGCTCTCGACCTCCATCTTTCCGACTTCGTCGATGACGATGACATCGCATTGCTCCATGGCATCCCTGATGGCCTGGACTCCGACCTCTTCCAGTTTGGCCAGGTCCACTCCTATCTTCCCCACCATGATCTTGCTTTCAATTTCGGTGCTGGCGAAGACCTGTTGCTGTCCAGTTAGAAGATTCCTGACGGTGAAACCCACCTTTTTCCTATCTTTTTGGATGGGCTCATCGACCATGCCGCCGATAGAAATCTCCTCTTCCGACCTTAGCATGTCCACTACACGCAGAAGAGCATAGGTCTTTCCCGATCCGGGAAGTCCTGTTATACCAATTTTGATATCGGTGATCATGGTAACCTGACTAGTCTATAGACTAGCTACGTATATATCGTAAACAAAGTATATTAAATTTTTATGGTACCTCAGACAATCATAGCGATGTTGATTTTTCGATTCAAAATCCGATAGTTTTCATCGGATTTTAGTTGGATGATAGGAATAACTACATCACCACCCAGAGGACAAAAATCGATGGTCAATAATGTCCATTCTCACCTCCACTTCCGCAATCAATTATTACAATCAAACAATACCAAATTACGTGCACTATACGGAATTCTCGAAGGCGTTGCTTCTCCACCCCGGCATCATCCGTCTGGAGCTGCTGACCAAGGATCTCATGGAGGAAGTGAGATCGATAGAGAATTCCCCATTAAACGTAGGATTCATGCCCATCGACCCCGTGGGCTACGGAGAGGTATGCTCCAAGAAGCTCAAGCTCATAGCTTTCTGCAGCACAGAATTCCCGATGTTCACAGAAAGGTTCATGGATATCGTGGACAGCAGAGGTATGATGGTCGGCCATGACGTGCTGGATTCCGAGAAGGCCGAATATGATTCTAAGGATTACATCTGGCTTACGAACAACCTGTTTTTCGACATGACCATGATGGGGGAGCACCATCTGAAGTGCGCAATCCACTCGCTAGCATTGAATGTCGAGGGCCTCGATGATGGCATCTGCCCAAGGGTGTACTATCCCTGTGCTGCATCGGCAGATCACCTGAATGAGAAGTTCGGTGCATCGGGAAAGGTATCGTCAACAGTGATAATCGGCGTGGACGGAATTACCTTCTGATCGGTTCATTCGATCTTAGAGACGTACATGAGAGGGTACTCAAGATCCTCGTCGTATCTCATCTCGGCGGTCACCCTAGAGTCACCGAGGGCTATGACGACCTTGGCATCGATCATGTCCCCTGTCAGGGAAACATAAGAGTAGGTGTCCCCGTCGGAGACGAATGAATCGCGATCGATCTTGATCTTCGCGCATTCTACGTACGGCTGTACCTCGATGGTCCTGGAGATGGTGTCCTCGAGCTGTTTCACCGTATCGATGTTCACCGGAGTGCCCACGAACTGATGGTAGACCGTTGCGAGCTTGATACCGGCTTCGAAGATCGCGCGCTCCCTCTCGGTGCAGGAGAACTTGTCGTTGGCGGTTTTCTCTCTGGACGTCATCGTCATCTCTTCTCGAGGGGGATGTAGTCGCGGGGTTCGTGGATGTTGACATAGGCGGGCCTGAGGATCTTGTTGGAGGTGATGAGCTCCTCAATGCGGTGGGCGCTCCATCCGATGATCCTAGCCGTGGCGAACAGAGGGGTATAGACCTCCTTCGGGATGTTCAGCATATCATAGACGAAACCGCTGTAGAAATCCACGTTCGCACAGACGCTCTTGTTGTTGTGCTTGTGCTCCATGATGAGCCCGGGTGCGATCTCCTCGATGTTGTGGTAGTACTTGAAGTCCCTGAGGCGGCCCTTCTCCTTGGCCAGGTCCTGGACGAATGATTTGAATACGTTGGCACGGGGATCCGATTTGGTGTAGATCGCGTGGCCCATACCATAGATGAGTCCGGATTTGTCGAAGGCCTCTTTGTCGAGTATCTTGTTCAGATATGCTTTGAGGGCCTCTTTGTCGTCAGGATCCTTCACGTGCTTCCTGATGTCGGACATCATGTCCATGACCTTCAGGTTGGCTCCTCCGTGTTTGGGGCCTTTGAGAGAGGACATCGCCGCGGCTATGACAGCATAAGTGTCGGAACCGCTGGAAGTTGTCACCCTGGTTGTGAATGTCGAGTTATTCCCTCCGCCGTGCTCCATGTGCAGAACAAGAGCGAGATCGAGGACGGTGGCCTCGAGCTGAGTGTACTTCTTGTCAGGCCTCAACATGCGCAGGAAGTTCTCGGCCGCGGAGAGCTTTGGATCGGGGTGATGGATGTACATGCTCTGGCCGTTGAGGTAGTGGTTGTAGGCGTGATAGCTGTACACCGTGAGCATGGGGAATACCGTGATAAGGTAGAGACACTGCCTCAAGACGTTCTCGAGGTCGTTGTTGAGAGCATCCTCATCATAGGATGCGAGGAACAGCACTTCTCTGGAGATGGCGTTCATGACGTCCTTGCTGGCCGCCTTCATGATGACGTCCCTGGTGAAAGTCCTGGGGAGTTTGCGGTTCTTGTTCAGGATGTCCTTGAACTCCGAGAGCTCCTTCTCTGTAGGCAGTTTGCCGAACAGGACCAGGAATGCGACCTCTTCGAACCCGTACCTCTTCCTGAGGAATCCGTTGGTGAGGTCCTCGATCGAGTATCCGCGGTAGCGGAGGATTCCTTCGCATTCGGTCTTGACACCATCGACCATGATGGTTCCGTCGACCTGGGAGACCTCGGTGAGACCTACGATGACTCCGTTCCCGTTAGCGTCACGAAGACCCTTCTTGACATCATACTTGGAGTATTCGCTGACCTGGAAGCTGTCGTTCTCGACGCACAGTTTCTACTTGGACTCGATGAAATCCTGGTAAACCTTTTTCACGCAGTCACCTCCGTTATCGACCTGGTGAATAAATGGATGACATTATAAAAGACTATTATCGGAAACCAATGCCATATAGTATGTTCGCTTTCAACATGTTTGTTTGAGAACATCTGTGTTTCATATCAGACACTGCATAGTCTGGACAGATGAAGTTTTACATCCGACCGTTGACTGATAGGCGATCATCGTCCTCAATCGGTTTATACCGATAGGGGAATCACTCAGTCATGGGAACGATCAAGATAGCAGGTCAGGAGATCGATGCTGGTAACGGAATCACGATAGAGGACGCCATGCACCAGAACGGTTTCCATCCGGATTCGTTCCTCTATCTTGTCGATGGGAAGCCTGTTCCTATGGACACCCTTATTCAGGACAGCATGGTCATAAAGGCCGTTAAGGTTGCCTCCGGCGGATGATCAGAGTCCCGCGATCTTCTTCATCGATTCGAAGTCGAATCCGTCTTCGATAGAGTGTTCGATCATCTCGTCCAGATTCGCGATGAATGCCGAATGTACGTCTTTGCCTTCCAGCTTACCGTCCGATGATGAAAGCGAATCCTCCTCGGGGAATCTGAGGTACTCGTACCTCAGCACGCCTAAGCACTTCATTCCTGTGAGCTCCTCGACCTTCTTGATTCCGTCGGCCAGGATGGAGCCGTCCCCTCTGAACCTGTTGATGATGAATCCTTTGAGTTGAGGTTTCAGATCATCGGGGATGAGCCTCCATGTGCCGTATATTGCAGCGAAGACGCCGCCTCTCTCTATGTCTCCCACGATGATCGAAGGGACTCCTGTGACCTTCATCAGCCCGACGTTGGCGAGATCGCTCTTCATGAGGTTGAGCTCCACAGGGGAACCCGAGCCTTCACAGAGTACCATGCTGTGCTTGGAGGTCATCCTGTCGTATGCCTTCTTCACCTCTACGATGGCCATGTCGCGGTCAAGCGGGTTGTCCTTCGTGATATCCATGTAGGGCTTTCCGTTCAGGACGAGCTGCATGACGCCTTTGCCTGACGGTTTCAAGAGCACAGGGTTCATATCCGTCTCGGGCTCGATCCCTGCCGCCCAGGCCTGGAATGCCTGTCCGATGCCTATCTCCCCTCCGTCCTTGGTCGCGATGGAGTTGAGCGATAGGTTTGATCCCTTGAACGGGGCGACATCTATGCCTGATTTGTTGAGGTACCTGCACATCATCGCACAGACCGTGGTCTTACCGGCCCCAGAGGATGTACCGAGGAAGAGCACGCTGCTCATTCCTTCACCCCCGCGATCTCGATGAGTTTCTCCACATCCATGTTCTCGGCGAAGACATCCGCCAGCTTCTGGAGGTTCTCCTCTAAGATTGCCTCGTAGTCCTCAGCACCCTCGGTGTTGACGGGCTCTCCATTGTGCTTCACGAACGAAAGGAAGTACTTCCTGAAGGCGGGCTTGTCGAATATTCCGTGCTGATAGGTTCCGAACGTCAGATCCTCTTCCCTGACGGAGCCTTCTGGCAGTGGGTCCGCATGGAATCTGTCCAGGAGGACAAGGGGCTGTTTCTCCCTGACCTCGGAAATGCCCATGTGGAGCTCGTATCCCGTGATCTCCCCGCCGTCGCCAACCGCCAGTTTGCCCTCGTTCTGGATGATCTGTTTGGCGTATTCGCCGAATGTCGTGGTGTTGTCGAAGAAGCCCAACCCCTCGTACACAGCCTTTTTCCCGGCTTCGATACCGTTGCTGTCGTCCAGGACCTTACCCATCATCTGGTAGCCTCCGCATATTCCGACGATAGGGATCTTCTTCCAGAGCTTCTTGATCTCTTTATCGAGTCCTTTTTCCTGCATCCACAGGTAGTCGGAGACCGTGTTCTTGGTTCCGGGCATGACGACGGCATCGACGCCTTTCAGGTCCTCGACCTTCTCCACGAACACGGTAGAAACATCTTCTAGGAAGAGTGGGTCCAGATCCGTGAAGTTGGCCATGCGCGGGAATTTGATCACTCCGATCAGCGATTTGCCCTCGCCCTTCTTGCGCACTCCCCTCAGCGCCTCCGAATCCTCACTCGGAAGGACCACGTCCGCATGGGGGATGATTCCGATGACGGGGATGCCGGTGAGCCTCTCCAGTTCTTCGGCTCCGGGTAGCAGTTTCTCCGTGTCTCCTCTGACGTTGTTTAGGATGATTCCTTTGATGCGCTTCCTGTCATTCTCGGGGATCAGCTCGACTGTACCGATTGCGTATGCGAAGGAGCCTCCCCATTCCACATTGACGACCAGAATGACATTGGCATCCGCGATATTGGCCGCCCCCATGTTGGCGATGTCCCTATCGTAGATGTTGATCTCGGCAGGCGATCCGGCACCTTCCATGACCACGCAGTCGTATCTGTCTTTCAGGAATTCCACATGCTCCTTGACGATCCCGATGCCGGGTCCGGGAACGAATTCGTTGTAATATCCGTCGACATCGTAGTCTGCGAAAGGCTTCCCGCATACCATGACCTGCGATACCGTGTCCCCTTTCGGTTTCAGCAGAATCGGATTCATGTGCGCATCGGGATTCTTTATGCCTGCGGCCTTGGCTTGCAGGACCTGAATCATGGCGATCTCGGCCCCGGTCCTGGTGACCTTGGAGTTGAGGCTCATGTTCTGCGATTTGAACGGTGCTACCAGATATCCCTTGTTGTGAAGTATCCTGCAGATAGCCGCCACTGTGACGGATTTTCCTGCATCGGATGTAGCTCCAACCACCATCAGGGCCTTTCCTTTCTTCCAGAATTTCGCCTTGGCATCCCTGAAGATATCGTCGAAGCGCGGGTCCTTCGCATCCTTGATACCCAATCTCTCGATCTCCGAGTAGATGAACTTGACCACCGGGGTTCTGTGAATGAACAGGCAGTCGGAGCAGTTCCAAACCGGTCCGTGCCTGCCCTGGAGCTCCCAGCCGAAAGTCTTGTCGTTGCATGGGAAGAATGGGCAGTAACAGAAGGAACAGTCCTGTCCTGTGAAGTGGGCAGGGTGATAAGGGCATGAAAGGTTAGGTCCGAGCCATCCCCTCTGAATCTCCTCGTTGACCTTCTTCGCGATCTTCTCCATGGGTATCATTGGCAGTATCGTCGAATTCAGTTATAGGGGATTCGGTCCACTTTCGGCGACACTTTTCCCATCCAGATGTTGAAGTGGACAGTCCACTTTCGGCGACCTCCCTTTCAAGTTCTTATAGTCACAACACGTAGCGCCTGCCGATGGGAAAACTCTTCAGATTCGTTCACTGCGCAGACCTGCATCTCGAGTCTCGTTTCAAAGGGTTGGAGATAGACGACCCTACCTTGGCAAGAAGGCTCAGGGAATCGGTGTTCGAATCCTTCGCCAGGATAGTCGATATCGCTATCGATAAGCAGGCGGATGCCCTGATCATCTCCGGCGACCTGTACGATGACAGCAACGAGCTCCCATCCACGAGGCTATGGCTTTCTCAGCAGTTCTCCAGGCTGAGCATCCCCGTGTACATCTGCAGGGGAAACCACGATTCGGAGACCGCTTGGGATTCTGCAATCCCCTATCCAGAGAATGTCAAGGAGTTCGGAACCGAGCCCGAAAAGGTGGTCCTTGACGATGTGGAGATCATCGGAGTCAGCTACTCCACCCCGCACGAGACCCGCAATCTCGTATCCATGATCGAGGGGGATCCGGAGAGATTCACCATAGCATGCGTGCATTGCGACATAGATTCCTATTCAGAGGGTTACCCATACGCCCCTTGTTCGGGCAGCGATCTCCAGGGGAGGTCCGTGGACTACTGGGCCTTAGGGCACATACACAGAAGGAATGTGGTCTCCACCACACCGTATGTCGTCTATCCCGGGAACATCCAAGGACGCAGCTTCAAGGAGACTGGCGAGAAGGGATGCTACCTGATAACCGTAGACTCGGGCAGGATCCGTTCAGCCGATTTCATCCCGACACAGGGATTCGTGTGGAAGGACCTCAACGTGAACATAGCCGGATGGGATCTGAACGACGTGGTCAACACTCTGAAGGGAAGCCTCAATGGCTCATCGCTGGCCAGGGTCACGTTCAGAGGATCAGGGAAGCTGGACACCATGCTCCGTTCCAATCCATCGGACGTCAGCAGGGCCATTTCCGATGCTACCGGAAGCATAATCTCATCAATCGTAGTCGACACGAGTCCGGAGGTCGATCTGGATTCCAGAGCCGGCGGTAAGGACATGGCCTCGGCCGTCATACGTACCGGCGACAGGTTCAGCTCCCTTTCCAAGGATGAGCTGCTAGACATCATCTGCACGAACAAGATCGCCGCTAGGTACCGCGACCGTTATTCCGCTCTCTCGGAAGATGAACTCAAGAATATGGTCAGGCAGGCAGTCAGGAACGTTATCGTCATGATGGAGGCTTCCAGATGAGGATCTCCAGAGTCAATATCGCATCATTCGGCAAGCTGAGGGACAGGACTTTCGAGCTCGATCCCAAGCTGAATGTTTTCTACGGCCCTAACGAATCCGGCAAGACCACTACCATGGAGTTCATACGCTCCGTACTGGTCCCGTCAAACGGAAGGAAGCTCTATCCCGAGAGGAACAAGAGGGATGAAGGTTACATCGAATATACCGAGGACGATGTGCAGTGCAAGGCAGAATTGGGGTCCGCTCAAGGGATCCCGAAGTGCCTGGTAGGCATGGAGCCGGAGCTCTACCGCAATATTTTCGCCATGAACACATCCGGGCTTGACAATCAGGTCCCGCTTTCCAGCGGAGACATCCGCTCCAGGTTCCTGACGATACCCGGCGGGGAGGAGATGCCCAAGGTGATTGATTCCTTAGAGGATGAGGTGGCCTCGTTGCTGGGGAAGACCAGCAGCTCACCTTCGAAGGTCAACGGGCTTCAGGATTCGGAGCAGGAAGTGATGGAGAGCATATCCTCGATGCGTTCCAATGCTGAATCCTATTCTGCTCTAACCGAGAAGAAGGAGCGCCTCGAATCCGAACTGGAGGCCATCAACAAGGAGAACAGCTCGGCGATAGAGAACAATCAGCTCTATGCGAAGATCGAATCGCAGAAGGGAGCTTACAGCAGTCTGCAGCAGAACCGTCAAAGGAAGAAGGAGCTCTCCGCTTCGAAGCTACCGACACCTGAGGACATCAGGGAGCATGACCGTCTGGTGAGCGATTCTCAGATCAAGAAGGGAACATTCAGCAGCTTCGAGGAATCCAGGCGCGCAGCCGTCGCTGAACTCGGTTCGGACGAGAAGACCGTCAGGGAGCAAATCCCGCTGATGAGGGAATTGATCTCCAAACGCCCGGAATACGATGCGAGGCTCAACCGTCCAGCTCCGGTGAACACAACTGTGCCGATAGTGCGCATAATCGTGTCCCTGCTTCTGATCGCCGTGGCAGTCGTCGCCCTGATCATTCCCGGTTTGGATGACATCGTGCGCTACGCTGTGGCCGGAGCCATGGTTGCCGGAATCATCGTTTTCTTGCTATTCACCCGTAAACTCGAACCTGCTGTTGACTACGGGAATCTGGAATGGATCGAGGCATACGAAAGGGATGTAACCTCGGAGGCGAGATTATTCGGAGGCAGTCTGGGCTCGGTTCATTCGGACCTGCAGCATTTCGAGCAGCTGATCAGGAAGATAGACGACCTGGACAGGACTTCGATAAAGCGCAATGAGCTACATGGGCAATCTATGCAGGCTGAAAACAATCTTCTGAGGTTCCTCTCAGCATACGGCGGCGAACAGGGATACAGGACAGCGGTCTCGAACGCCGATGAGATGAAGAAAGTCGATGCGAACATCAGCATGCTCTGCAACAACATCCGTACTGCCGGTTTCGATCCCGATCAGCCTCTTCCAGTAGTCGAGAAGATCTATCTAGACACCACTTTACAGACCTCCATCGCCTCCGAACTGGGAACCGTCGAGGAGAAGATGAAGGCGGTCCTGGACACTGCAGAGCTAGATGCTCTGATCGATAGGTCATATGCGATTCATGACGAGATGGAGATGGCATTGAGGGAAGGGGCAACAGCAGTCCTCGCATCCGCCATAGTGCAGGAGGCATGCACCGAACTTTATGAGAACGTACATCCCGAGGTGGTCACCACCGCTGACAGTTATCTTTCTCTTATGACCAAAGGCACATGCCGTTTGGATCTCGATCCGAGGAACACCGACCTATCGGTTATCTCCAACGGAGAGGCCAAGGGCCCCAGGCAGTGGAGCACCGGGCTGAGAGCCCAGATATTGCTATCACTGAAACTGGCGGTGGCCAGGGAGATGGGTGACGGCGATATCCCGATGATATTGGATGATGTGTTGCTCCCATTCGACTCGGAGAGGAAGGAGGGAGCCATGGAGGCTCTAATGCAGGTCTCATCGGATATGCAGGTGCTGCTCTTCACCTGCGACGACGATATCGCTGAGATGGCAGAACGTATCGATGGATGCAATCTGATAAGGATGTGAGTGTAGCACACAGAGAATCGTTCTTTGCCTGGTAGTCAAGTGTCGTCTGCATTCTCTTTATATATAGGATTTTAAATGTCGATAGCAGGGAGACGCAGTGTTCCCTGTTCACACATAACAATATCACGATCATCACTCGCCTATGATGGCGAAAGCCGAGATATCCGGGCAACGGAGCGCCGACCCGACATACGAAAGATCTTCTCGGTTTGGTTAAAATTGGGACGTAGCCCGAAGGACAGTAGGGCTGCGAAAGGGATGCGCAGAGCAGGGACAAGGTTCTACCCATCAGCCCCATGGAGGGTACAAATGAACATTGATCCTAATGCAACGAAATACATGGTCAAGGCTAAGATTAGCGCTGACGGAGTTATAGACAGGCCCGACGTCGTCGGAGCCATTTTTGGTCAAACCGAGGGACTCCTCGGTGACGAGCTTGACCTGAGAGACCTCCAGAAATCCGGAAGGATCGGAAGGATAGAGGTCGAGACAGTAACCAAGGGCGGAAAGTCCGAGGGAATCATCTACATGTCATCGAGCCTGGACCAGGTCGAGACCGTCATCCTCGCTTCAGCGTTGGAGACCGTCGACCGCGTAGGTCCCTGCAAGGCATCCGTCCACGTCCTCGGGATAGAGGATGTCCGTGTGACCAAGAGGGAGAAGGTAGTCGAGCGTGCAAAGGAGCTTCTCAACGAGCTCATGAAGCAGTCCGAGGGATCCAGCACCAACCTGATGAACAGCGTCAAGCAGAGCGTCCAGGTCGAGGAGATCACCACCTACGGACCTGACAGATGCCCTGCCGGACCCAACGTAAGGGACTCCGAGGCAATCATCATAGTGGAGGGAAGGTCGGATGTCCTCAATCTCCTCAAGGCAGGAATCAAGAACGCCATCGCAGTCGAGGGAACCAACATCCCCAAGACAGTCCAGGAACTCTCCAAGGAGAGGGTCGTCACAGCCTTCACAGACGGTGACAGAGGAGGAGAGCTCATCCTCAGGGAGCTCTTTCAGGTGGCAGAGGTCGACTTCGTCGCCCGTGCACCCCGCGCGCACGAGGTCGAGGAGCTGTCCTCCAAGCAGATCATCAAGTGTCTCCGCAACAAGGTCCCCGGCGACCAGTACATGGAGATGAACAACCTCAACTTCGAGGAGAGGTCTTTCGACGAGCTCGACAACTTCGAGCCCGAATCAGACTACAGGTCTGACAGGCGCGACAGGAAGGACCGCGACAACAGGCGCGACCGCGATGAGCGCCGTGACAGGAAGGACCGCGACAACAGGCGTGACCGTGACGAAAGGCGTGAGGAGCGCCAGAAGGACCGTGATGAGCGCCGCAAGGAGCGTTTCAACAACGAGGCCCTCGACAAGTACAGGAAGAAGCGCGAGGAGCGCCAGGAGCGCGAGGAGAGGTCATACGAGGCACCCGAGGCCGAAGTGACCGAGCCCGAGGTCCCCCAGAGGTACGAGGAGTCCGAGGAAGTCAAGGTCTCCGAGGAGATCGTCGCAGAGGAGCCCTCCGAGGAGGAGAAGCCCAAGAAGTCCACCAAGAGGAAGAAGGACGCCGAGGACAAGCCCAAGAAGTCCACCAAGAGGAAGAAGGACGAGGAGCCCGCAGAGGAGCCCGAGCCCGCCGAGGAACCCGCTGAGGAGGAGAAGCCCAAAGAGACCAAGACCAAGGAGGAGAAACCCGCCAAGGCAAGGTCGCTGAAGGGAAAGAAGCTCATCACCGACAAGGTCCTCACTGCAGAGCAGGAATCCTACCGCGACATGCTCCTGGAGCTCTCCACGACCCACAACGCCAAGGTCCTGGATGCCTCGAACGAAGTCATCAGGCAGGTCGCCGTAAAGAGCCTCGTCAACTCCCTGAAGGAGGATGGGGACAACGTCGCTGCCATCGTCTTCGACGGAGTCATCTCCCAGAGGATCATCGATGTCTCTTCCGAGAAGGGAATCAAGACCGTCGTCGGAACCCGCAAGGGAAACATCTCCAAGATGCCTGCCGACATAACCATCTGGACTAAGGAAGACCTCGTCTGATTACCATGGCCAAGCAGAAGCATGTTGAAACCTGGGAAGACGTCCAGGAACTGAAATCGACAGCCGAGATCCAGATTCCCAAGGATCCTCTCGACAGGGTCCTCGGTCAGGAGGAGGCCATCGAGCTTGCCAAGATCGCCGCCAAACAGCGCAGGCATCTGCTGCTCGTCGGTCCCCCGGGAACCGGTAAGTCGATGATCGCCCGTGCGCTCTCCATGAACCTCCCTGCCCCAAAGCAGGAGGTCCGCGTGGTCAAGAACCCGGAGAACCCCGAGCGTCCCCTGCTGTCGGTGCTCGACGCCAAAGAGGTCCTCAAGGAGGAGGACATCAAGGCAGCATCCATAGGCATCCTGCTCACACCCGAGGAGGCTCCGGCCAATGTCGCTGAGCACCTCGGATACAAGTGCAAGAACTGCGGAGGATACTCCCTCCCTACGGACACGGTCTGCCCTCACTGCAACCAGTCCAAGCTGGATTCCACAGCGAACAAGAGCAATCCGTTCCAGGACATCCTCAGCAACCTCAGCGGCATGCTGGATGTCCCCATGCAGGAGATCACCGCAGGAAAGGAGAAGGTCACCACACGCGACAGGAACGACGAACAGGTCATCTTCGAGCGTGCCGGAGACAAGATCCGCAAGCTGGACCAGGCCGCTCTCGAGAAGAGGGCCGAGCTCCAGAGCACCAGCAATGAGAAGGTTCTGGTGAAGCTCAGGAGGAACCCGTTCGTCCTGGCGACAGGAGCATCCGAGACGGAGCTTCTGGGAGATGTCCGTCACGACCCCTACGGAGGGCACGAGAAGCTCGGGTCCCCCGCATACGAGAGGATCGTCGCGGGATCCATCCACGAGGCACACGAGGGAGTCCTATTCATCGATGAGATATCCCATCTGAAGGAGCTCCAGAGATACATCCTGACCGCCATGCAGGACAAGGTGTTCCCCATCACTGGAAGGAACCCCCAGTCCGCCGGAGCAAGCGTCAAGGTGGACAACGTCCCCTGCGACTTCATCCTGGTGGCCGCTTGTAACATACAGGATCTTGAGAACATCCTCTCTCCGCTCAGGTCGAGGATCATCGGAAACGGTTACGAGGTACTTGTCGACATCGCCATGCCTGACAATTCCCACAACCGCGCCAGGTACGCCCAGTTCGTAGCCCAGGAGATTCAGCTCGACGGGCACATACCTCATGCTTCGATCGAGGCTGTCGAGAAGATCATCGCCGAAGGAAAGAGGCGTGCGAAGCTGGACAACCAGAACAACGCCCTGACCCTCAGGCTGAGGGAGCTCGGAGGACTCATAAGATCCGCCGGGGACATCGCGGTCCTGGAAGGCGCCAAGCTGATCACCGGCGAGCACATCGACAGGGCCCTCAGGAGATCCCGCAGCGTCGAGGAGCAGATCAAGGACCGCTACGGATCCTACAACAAAGGTCTCTCCAAGGATGTCTCTTCCGCTCAGAAGGAGCGCTCCAGCTACTACTTCGAGACAGAGCACTTGGACGACTCCATGTTCTCTTGAAAACCAAGGGGGATCATCCCCCGTTTTTCCTTTTTTTCCGACCATTCACCGAAAACCGTCATATACGATCCCATTGTTCTATTCATGATGAGCAGTAAATGGGGCTTGTTGGCGCTGTTCACGCTAGTGCTTGTTTCAGCCTCAGCTATCGTCATCGACCCCATCGATGCCGCCGATCCGCCCAAGGATCCATTGCCCCAGGATCTTTATCCTTATGCTGATATCATCCTGACCGCTGACGCCAAGGGCAATACCCTGATGACGTTCAAGGCCTACGGGGATTACGTGGTCACGAAGGACCATCCTTCCGAATGGTTCACCCACACCTATTCTCAGAACACCGACATCATCCTCAGGAACCTCTCCCAAGCGGGAGATTACATGGAGATTGTGTACGACGGTGCTAATGTGAGGAAGCTCACGATCTTCAGCGTCGATACCAAGGAGTCGCTGAATTCGGCCAACTCCGTCCATTTCACCATGTACAGCGGATCCATCCAGACGCTTGCGATGCTGACAGCTTCCAATCAGGTGAAGCAGTACATCGGGAATTCATATGATTCGATCCCGACTACACTCCGCAACGTAACGCTGGACATGAAGGGAGGCAGCGTCAACCTCCTGAACCCTACGACCGAGATGCTGGGCATCACAAACTACACCGTCCATCTGGACTACGGTCTGTCCGTTAACCGCATGTACACCACCGGTGAGAACGGGAAGTACTCCAGCGTCCACATCGATATGAACGGTGCGGCAGTCGGATACATGTCCAACATCGCATCCAGGATCGGTCACCTCATCTACGATATCAATTCCGGAAGCATCGATTACTTCTGCATCGGTGCCAACACCGAGCATAGCTACAACAGGAACATCGGGGATCTGGCCACATCCTGCGTCACAGGCGATGTGAAGGTCCACATAGGCTCCAGCGCCACCATCGGCAAGTGCATCATGGGAGGCGGCATTCTCAACATGCCCAGGATCCTCCGCAACGGTGCCCTTGTATCAGAGGAGATAGTGCATATGGTCGTCATCGATGCCCAGAACACAACGGTCTCCAACGATTCCGCATTCCTTGCAGAGAGGAGGACATCAGCATACCATTTCGGTAACTACAAGATAGGCGGCAACCCTTCAGCCAGCTCCATATCGGATTCCTTCTCCTATCTCAAAACCACCATGAAGGTCTATGCAGAGGACGGTGTCTGGACGTCATTTTCCTCCTGTACCATCCCGGTGGGAGGGATCGTGTCCCTTAACACCGAGTACATCGTCCAGACCGACGGTTACCTGAACATCTCAAAAGGCGCAACGCTCTACAACTCGGACAACATGGTCATCAGCGGTTCGCTATACATTGGCGGTACGCTGATCAACAATTCCGTCATCCAGTGCAGGTCCGGATCCGAGATAGGGGGTACGCCTGAAGGGATCGGCTATCTCGCTGATTACGTCCATTATTCCAGCCCCACATCGTCCCTGAACGTCATGTCGCAGAGGAACGCCGTGGTGATAGACCAGGAGACGCAATACCCTGTGGAGAGCATCTCGACCATCCTGGCGGAGGATAACCTCACCGTCACCATCACCATCGAGGGTTCGCAGCGTATCTACGGAGACGAGTTCATGATAGCCCTCAACCCTGTGGATCCTCCGGAGAACTTCGACGGAATGTACAGACTGGACATCAAGGGAATCGACAGGGACCTCCTCGCAATCTGCACTGTCGAGGTTACCTTGCCCACAGATCACAACCAGTGCACCGCGGTATACGTCTTCGATGAGGCGGAGGGACAGTACAAGATGATCTCCGCTGCCGAGTACGAGTCGCAGGTCTTCATCACCGCAGGCACTTACAACGACTTCTACCTCTTGAACTACACATCCGAGAGGCCAATCCCTCCTCAGCCTATCGTCATCAACACAGACATGACCTGGTTCGACTACGTTCTGATAGCTGCGATCATAGGCGTATTGGCGGTGACCGTGTACTCGCTCGTCACGATGAAACGTGATTGATTCTTGAGAGCTTCAGGACCATCCTGTAACCGTCCTCTCCTGGGGCATAGAGCGAAGGCAGAGTCTCCTCGATGGCGAATCCCTGTCTTTTGTAGAAATCTATGGCCCTGCCGTTCGTCACACGGACCTCCAGCTGAACCTCTGAGAAACCTTCCATATAGCACCTGGTGCGGTAATTGTCCAGGAGCTTGGTCCCTATTCCCTGTCCTCTGTACTTGGAATCCACGGCATAGAGCGCTATGGAGGCTCTTCCCGGTTTTACCCTGGTCCCGCATATGGCGCCAACAATGTTGCCGAAGATATCCTCAGCCACGATCTGTCCCTCGGGCCAGCAGAGGAAGAAGTACTCAATCACGTCCAGGGAGAAGGAGCCGTCCAGATTGCTGTTGAAAAGGGCGTAGATCCTGATGGAATCCTCAGCCTTCATGGCCCTATAGATAATCAAGCGGAACGCCCCCTGAATATCTTGATCGCTGCGATCATTATGGCTAGAAGCACAAACGCCACAGGTGCGGCATACGGGAGGATCGATTCCACGGAATCAGACGAATCCTCATCAACGGTGAATTCTGCATAAATGAATCCTCTGTTCCCTATAGAGTCGGTCGCAATAACACCCAGGACATGTCTGCCTGAGGATACCTCTAGAACCTTGCGAGGGATCGATGAATCGGAGACGGCCCCATCAAGGTTCCATCTATAGGTGTAGTTTCCAGGTTGCTTGACCGCCACGGTGATAGTGATCTTCCCCGGGGAGCTATAGTGACTGGAGAATTCCGTGAAGGACAGTGTGAGCCCGGAGGACCTGTCGTTCGTCTCGAAATCGTCTATGAATGCGCCCGCGAAGAATCCGGAGACCTCCTTGGAATCGATGGCGACCATGACCTCTCTGTTGTTCTCCAGGGAATTATAGGTCCAGTTTATGGATCCCACGAGAACGGTATCATCGCAGACGATCCCTTTGTTATGCACGTATGGAGTGTCCATAACTATGCAGCTGATCCCGCTGGACACTTGGACCGATGCGACTGTTCTGCTGTCCACATTATTGCTGAGGATCAGCTTGCAATCAACGCCACCGGAATCCTTTGAGACCATCGCCGAATAGGGGTTGTCCGTTCTGCTGAGGAAATCATTGTCGAGACTCTGTTGCTGTGAATAGACTCTGTAAGTGGAGTTGGAAATGTAGTAGATCTGGGCCTGCTGAGCGTTGTCCGGGGAGAGTATGGGGGTGACCTTGCATCTGTAGCTGGGCAGCTGCACTTTCTTCGTCGGAGCAGTATAGGTCAGTGTCTTCGCCTTCGCATAGGGGGCAGTATCGCTGAAATCGATGACATCTCCGTATTCACCGTTGATGTCATTCTCGAAGACGTCCATCATGTATGACGCATAGGACGGGCTGTCGATCAGGACTCCCCAGCCGCGGTTCCCCTGACCTTCCATAGGATCGGTCATCACCTCCATGTTCAAATTGCCCCAGGTCCAGTTCTCGGATGTGACGATCACCCTGGTGCCGTCGATGATGCAGTACTTCGCATGGACAAGGTTGTATCTGTCGCCTGATACGCCGCCTATGAGCTTCACGGTGCATCCCGCATCGACAAGCGATTTTGCCGGTGAAGGGGATTGTGTTGTGTAGCCCTGCGATTCCTCCAGCAGGACGGTGACATCTACGCCTTTCAAGGAAAGCTTCTGCAACAGCGCATAGACGTTGTCGCAGGATAGTTGATACATCGTAAGGCAAACGGACTTCTTCGCGTCCTCTAGGGCGTTATAGATAGGTATTCCGCCGGATTCGGGGAACAGGAACGGATGCACAGTGGCATCGATCTGGAGTTCCGGGTCGAATTGGAGATTAGTCTGTCCGATCCTGTAGTTGGTCCAGCAGGATGCAGACTCCCCTTCCGCGGACACCCTCACTGCGAAACTGTTCTTCTTAGGGGTGAACGTGTCCCCGGACCACAAGTTCTTGTCCGTGATCTCGACGTCACCGTAGAAGAAGGCGTCGATTATGTTGTTCCCGTAGAACAGGTAGACATCGTCCTTGGAGTTGTTCAATGCGAAGTTGTTCGATATGGTTACTCCGGACTCGCCGTTCCTGTAGGTAGTATGGCGTCCCGGAAAGCCCGAATCCGCGGACTTATCCTTCACGAAGGTAAGTGTCTCTCCCGAATGGATTATCAGAGATTGTGAGAAGCCTATGGAGCCTTCGGACGAGCTCTTCTGAGGATTGTCGGTGATGCAGAAATCCTTCAGATCTATGTCGTACGAGCTGTAGTTGTGCAGCGAAACTCCCTCGTCTTCGTTGAAGATATTGACCTCGTAGAGAACAATGCCTGTGTTCGCAGCATCATATTCCGAGGCCAGCGGCACGAATGCGCAAACCAGAAACAGCAGCGATACAGCCAGCACTGACCTCATGGCTGATGGTAATAGTTACTCGTAGAAAATAGCGATGCTCAGATGTTGCGGATCAGGTCTCTGATGACAGCTTCAGGATCCGCAGCTTTGACTACGCCTGATGCAAGCAGAACTCCCTCCGCACCCAAGTCAACAGCGGTCTTCACATCCCCTCCGTTCTTGACACCGGCCCCGCACAGGACCTTGATCTTCTTGTCGACGGATTTCACCGCTTCCACGGTACCGGAGACGATGCCGGGGTTGGCGGTGGTGACGGATATGTCCCCTCCTATCAGCTCAGGAGGCTCAACTGCGATGTAATCAGGTGAGAATTGGGCGAGATCCTTCGCGACGTCAACGGTGTCCGCGCAGACGCAGGTGACAAGGTCCAGATCCTTGCATAATTGGACACAAGAGCCCACGTCGGACGCGGGCTGCTTGTGCTCCGAATGGTTTATCAGGGTGCCTGAGGCACCCGCTGATTTGACCAGCGACGGTGTGGTGAATCCAGTTCCGGAACCGGGCTTGCGGGGGTCCACGTTCTGCGAGTAGACGGGTATCTCTACCTGGTCCGCTACGTAGGACAGCTCCACCATGGGAGGGCAAACCACCAGGTTCGCTCCGGTCTCCTCGGCAACCTTGGCGCAGATTTCCGCCAGTTCGAGGGCCTTTACTCCCTCGACCTCGGAGTACATCTTGAAGTTGACGATGACCGCTGGATTCGATTTCATCGAGATCACTCGACTTCCACTTTCTTCTTCTTTGCGGGAGCCTTCTTGGAAGCGGCTGCCTTCTTCTTGGGCTTCTCGTCGAGGGAGACGAACCTGCTGGTGAGCTCCTTGAGGACATCGGGCCTGGAGGTGTATTCCATCTCTTCTGCTCCGAGGATCGACGGGACGAAGGGTCCCTGAGACCTCATGAACTTGCTTGCCCTGATGGCGTTCCTGCGGGCCTCATCGAAGGTGGAGGTTCCGAAGAAGTCGACGGGCATGTGCTCTCCGTTCTTGGCTCCGTAGGGCTCGAGTCCCTGGAGCTTTCCGTTGTTGAGCTGGAATCCGAGACAGCACACTCTTGGTGGACCGTCGTAGTATGTGGGGTCAGAGTCCTCGGGTGAGCAGGGGTAGAACGCTCCGATGTGCGATCCCCTCATCCATCCTGCAACGAGCATGGTGTTGTTGAGGAAGGGCTGGGTGTACTCTCCAACGGAGGGCAGACCGCTCTGGCATCTGCAGATGCAGACGGGGTCGTCCTTTCCAACGTACCTTCCGGCTGTCATGTTGAGCTTGTCGGTGGAAACGACGGCTGCGGGTCCGATTCCTGCCCTGGAGTTGATCCTCTTGATGGCGTACCTGGAGGTGTCTCCGAGAAGGGACAGGATGCTCCAGGACTCCTCGGGGGCGGACATGACGACCTTCTTGTTGGCCATGACGTCCTGGATCTCGAAGTCGAATCCCTGCTTGGCCCTCTTGTCGATGACCAGTCCGGTGGTCGTGAAGGGGTCCATGAAGATCCTTGTGAGGGGAAGTGTGTATGCGGAAGGCTCGGTCTTGTCGGCCATGAAGAACAGCAGAGGCTCGGATCCCCTCTCCTCGAACGTCATCTCTGCGGAACCGGGGCCGGCTCCCTTGACGTTTCCGGAGAATGCATCCGTGAGGATGTCCTGTCCGGCAGCGTAGAGCTTCATCTTCTTGGCGATCTTGGTGGCCTGCTGGAAGCACTCCCAGGCGGCACCGTGGACGTCCTTGTTGTTCTCTCCCTTGTAGTGTGTCATGTAGAGGTTGATGTCGTCCCCGACACGGGTGACGTAGAAATCCTCTATGGTTCCTGCTTTCTGAGCGTCCTTTAGGACGTTCTTTGCAGCATCGAGCATCGAGGGGTGGGGCCTGGCGTGTCCGACGACGGATCCCACATCTGCCTTGATGATAGAAACTGTGACTTTTTCTGCAGACATGATTAACAACCTGTATTATTTTCTTGATGGGCTGACTTCTATAAAAAGTGCTTTAACACGGACTATACTGGAAGTCGAACGAAAAGGCGATTCGCGATGCATAATGCACATCATTAGGCATCTTTCCCGACGGTTTCCGCCCAACAGGCTAATAAACGACACTCACGATTGCCGACCATATGACAGGAAACATGACCTTGGTGCTGCTCCGCCACGGAGAGAGCGAATGGAACAAGCAGAATCTCTTCACCGGTTGGACCGATGTGGACTTATCGGACACAGGCAAAGCGGAAGCCAGATCTGCCGGTAAGCTCATGAGGGCGGAAGGATTCGACTTCGATGTCTGCTATACATCCTACCTCAAGCGCGCCATCCACACACTCAACCTCGCATTGGAGGAGATGGACCGCGAATGGCTGCCTGTCATCAAGTCCTGGAAGCTCAACGAGAGGCATTACGGAGCGCTCCAGGGACTCAACAAGGCCGAGACCGCCGAGAAGTACGGCGAGGATCAGGTCAAGAAATGGCGCAGATCCTACGACATCCCTCCGCCGACACTCGCCGAGGATGATGACAGGAACCCTGCGCTGCAGGATCCATACAGAGGGGTTCCCAAGGATTCTCTCCCGCTCACAGAGAGCCTCAAGGACACCGTCGCAAGGGCAGTTCCCTTCTTCAACGATGTTATAAGACCCAGGATGCTCGCAGGAGACAGGATTATCATCGCTGCGCACGGCAATTCCCTCCGTGCCCTCGTCAAGTACTTCGAGGACATCTCCGACGAGGACATCGTGGGAGTGAACATCCCTACCGGAGTTCCGTTGGTGTACGAGTTCGACAGGGAATTCAAGGTCATATCCAAGAGATATCTGGGAGACCAGGATGCGGTGAACGCCAAGATGGACGCGGTTGCTAACCAGGCCAAGAAGAAGTGATTAGTTATAGGAAGAATCAATCGGGTTGAACATCATGACAGCTTTCAAGGATTCCAGCAACATCGCGGTCGGTGACGGAGAGGTCACCATCAGCGGATGGGTTCAGGACATCAGGAACATGGGAGGAATCGCCTTCCTCCAGCTCCGCGACAGATACGGAGTCATCCAGGTCACAATGCCAAAGAAGAAGATCGACCCCGAGCTCTTCGACAAGCTCACATCCCTGTCCAGGGAATCCGTAGTCTCCATCGTCGGAGAGGTCAAGGAGAGCAACCAGACCGCTCTGGGCCTGGAGGTCATCCCATCGGCATACACGATGCACAGCGAGGCCGGAGTCCCTCTGCCCATGGGAGTCATCGACAAGGTCAACGTAGAGATGGACACCCGTCTAAACAACAGGTTCATGGACCTGAGGAAGCCCGAGATCAAGGCCATATTCGAGCTGAAGTCCATGATGGTCGCTCTCATCGAGGAGGCCGTCCGCGAGAACGGTTTCACACAGGTCTACACCCCCAAGATCTCCGCCGCAGGTGCGGAGGGAGGAGCCGAGCTGTTCAAGATCAAGTACTTCGACAAGGACGCGTTCCTCTCCCAGTCCCCCCAGCTCTACAAGCAGGTGCTCATGTCCACCGGACTGGACAGGGTGTTCGAGATCGCCCCCGCATTCCGCGCGGAACAGTCCAACACCAACCGTCACGTCACCGAGTTCATCTCCTTCGACGGAGAGATGTCCTGGATCCAGAGCATGGACGACGTCACCGACATGATCGAGGTCATCATCGACCACGTAATCACCGGGCTCAAGGAGAAAGGCGCTAAGCAGCTGAAGCTCATCGGAAAGGACATCGTGGTCCCTTCCCGCCCCTACCCCAAGCTCACGTACAGCGAGTGCCTCAAGATCGTCAACGACGGAGGGCTCCCGCTGAAGAACGGCGACGACCTCGGAACCGAGGGAGAGAAGATCGTCGGAGAGTACATGGCCAAGCAGGGCAAAGAGATGTACTTCATCGTCGAGTACCCCGAGGAGGCCAAACCCTTCTACATCATGGAGAAGGACGGCACCGAGTTCTCCTTCGCATTCGACCTGGACTACAAGGGCCAGGAGATCTCATCCGGAGGACAGAGGGAGCACAGGTACGACAGGCTCGTCGCAAGGATGGAGAAGAAGGGGCTCAACCCCGACGACTTCGGATTCTACCTCGACGCCTTCAGATACGGAATGCCCCCGCACGGCGGATGGGGAATCGGTATCGAGAGGCTGCTCGTCAAGATGCTGGACCTCCCGAACATCAGGGAAGCCATCCTCTTCCCCAGGGATCCCAGCAGACTGTCGCCTTGAAATGATTTCCGGGGGCATGACCCCCGATTTTTCCACTTTCGCCACTTTCGGCCACCCCCCTCTTTTCTTTATATACTCTCCAGTCGGTGATGATGATAGGGATGCAAAATGGCAGCACCGGGCGAGCCTTACGAGAGGGAATTGAAGGGACTCCTTTCAGGAGACGAGAAGATCATAAACAAGATGATCAATACATGCAGCGCTTCCGAGACGGATGCGTACAAGAGCATGCTGGTGAATCCGTTCCTGGTCACACGTGCCGCAGGTTCTTTAGGTATCGATCTGGTCGCCATGAGATGGGATTTCTCTTTCCCCATAGAGGTGAAGAGCTCCGCCGACGACGTTCTCCATTTCAGCAAGAATGCCCGTCTCATCGAGCAGGCCAACGATATGCTGGCGGACTGCACACAGTCGCATCTGGTCCCCATCTACGCATACAGGCTCAAGGCATTCAGGGGCGACCCTTGGAGGATCTTCACCATCCCGACCGACCACGTTTTCAAGGGAAGGAACGCCATCCTCTACAGGAGGATACCCAAGTTCGAATCATCTGCGAACGGGAACTTCATCATGCGCTGGGAGAACGGGATGAAGCTATCGGACCTCATAAGCTATGTCGGAATGTCCGATTATTCTTCAGATGAATGAGCGGAACACCGTCAGAACTCATAGGGCTCATCACTGATCAGCCAAGGTCTATCATCATCCGGTCTGTTCCGAATGGTAATGGACGAGTATTCATAAAACACCGTTGGCCATTCACAACATTTATTAGGTATTCCTCTTAAGGGGGAAACAATGTCCGAGACCGAAGCTAGGATGACAAAAGATGTGGAGATCATGCTGGGCAATCCCAAGAAGGCCATCATAGCCATGGCTGTGCCTGTTATGGTAGCCAACTTCATCCAGAGCATCAACAATGTCGTGGACACGGTCTGGCTGACATCGATCGGAGTGGAGGCGCAGGCGGCAGTCAACGTCATTTTCCCGCTGTTCTTCCTGATGATCGGCTTCGGAAACGGAATAGGTGTGGGAGCATCACAGGCATTGGCCAGGCGTATCGGATCCATGGATCGCCAGGGAGCCAACAGGGTCGCCGCACAGGCACTTATGATGACTCTTGTCATGAGTATCGTCCTGGCGGTCGTATTCATACTGCTGGCCGAGCAACTGATCGCCGCCAGCGGAGGCGCGTCCAACATGGAGGCTTGCTTGGCCTACGCCATCCCGATCTTCATCGGAACCCCCGCCATCCTGATTGGAAACATGCTCAGCGGTCTGCTCAGATCAGAAGGTGCCGCGAAGCGTTCCATGATCATCCATGTCATCGGGGTCGTCTTCAACATGATCCTCGACCCGATCTTCATCTTCGTCTTTGGATGGGGGATCTCCGGAGCAGCCATCGCAACTTCCCTGTCGATGACCGTTCCGATAATCATCGCATTCTTCTGGTATTTCGGAAACCAGAGCACATTCGTCAAGATCCCTCTGAAGGGATTCAAGTTCGACCTTCATCTCGATTGGGATATCCTCCGTGTCGGAATCCCCGCATCGATGGAGATCATCCTCATGTCCGTCACAGCGATGGTGATGAACGTCATCATCGAAGGTGTATCGCCCATCGACGGTGTGGCCATCTTCGGTAACGGATTCAAGATAATGGACCTGTTCTTCATGCCGACTATGGCGATCGGCTTCTCCATAGTGCCTATCTGCGCAGCAGCCCTGGGTGCCAAGAAGGCCAGCAAGGTGAAGGAGATCTACTTCATAGCTCTGAAGTACGGAATACTCATCAGCATCGGCATCTCATTGGTGCTGGTGCTGTTCAACCAGTACCTGGTCCTGCCGTTCACATATTCTGAGGCCACGATCGGACTGAGGGATCAGATGGCGTTCTTCCTGCTGATAAGCGCGATATACATGCCTTTCACGCCTTTGGGATACACGTCCGTAGGTTACTTCCAGTCCATGGGATGGGGTCTGAAATCACTCTCCATCACAGCGGTGCTGAACCTAATACGCATCCCGATATGCCTAGCATTGGCGGTCTCGTTCGGAACCCTCGAGATGATCTGGTGGGGATTCGTAGCGTCCGAGATGATCGGATCCATCTACGGCGGAGTGTTCGGGATAACCTCCATCAGGAAGCTCCTGAGGGGAGGGTACCCCAAACTCCTGAAGAAAGAGGAATTCGTAGAGGATTGATCAGGCTATCTGCCACTGCTTCAGATTGAAGGTGCAGCACTGTACCTTGGATGAGACGATCTTGCCGTTCTTCCAGAGAGTCATGAGCATGGGTTTGATCTCATCCAAGTACTTCACGTACGCATCTACGTCATGAAACTCTTCAGGGCGCAGCTTCTTCACTATCGCACGAGTGCAGATCATCGGATTCTCCTCGATGGTAGCTAGCAGTTCTTCCTGCGTTATCGGTTTCATGTGGAAAAGACCTGCATACAGGGTATTAAAGAAGGATGATGGCTGGATATGGGCATAATTTCCGATTTATTTCAGATTTATCTGATACGTGAAGACGTCTGAACAAGGATAGGGACAAATACCAATATGCAGGTCGGATATCAACGGAGTTAAGGGCGGTATCTTGAGATACGATAGGGTTGTAGAGGGCAAGTTCCTTAGCAGACCGAACAGATTCATCGCTAAGGTCGAGGTCGATGGCAACATAGAGACGGTCCATGTGAAGAACACAGGTCGCTGCAGAGAGATTCTCGTCCCCGGCTGCAAAACCATCCTTTATGATTCCAACAATCCCGAAAGGAAGACCAGATATGATCTCATCGCGGCATACAAGGACGATATGCTGATCAATATAGATTCGCAGGCCCCCAACAAAGCTTTCCACGAATTCATCCTCACATCGGGCAGGTTCGGAAAAGATCCCAAGGTCTTTCCCGAGTACACTCACGGCGATTCCCGTTTCGATTTCTATATCGAGAGCGAGGGGAGGAAGATCTTCGTCGAGGTGAAGGGGGTCACATTAGAGTTCGACGGTGTCTGCAGCTTCCCTGACGCACCTACCGAGCGCGGTCTGAAGCATCTAAGGGGCCTCAGACAGGCATTGGACGAGAGATACGAGTGCTACGCAGCCTTCGTGGTGCAGATGAAGCCTATGCGGTACTTCACGCCCAACTATGCGACGCATGAGGAGTTCGGGAAGGTATTGGAAGAGGTCCACAACGAAGGCGTCGGCATATTGGTCTACGACTGCATCGTCACGCCCGATTCGATGGTAATCGATGCCGAGGTCCCGTTCAAATTCAGATGAGTTCAGTAGTATTCGTCGATCTCGCCGTAGCCGCCGATCTTCTTGTTCTCACGGGTCTTGGCGATGAAGTTATTGAGGCGTTTCTTGAATTCCTCCGGACGGTCCCTGGCAGAATCAATGTACGCTATCCTGATCCTCTTGTAGGGCTCTGAAAAGGACTGATAGTTCTTCCAGGCCTCCTTATCTTTCTTGATCTTGGCCAGTATGTCCTTCGGGAAAACATATTCTTCGGCTATGAGGGATTCCACCTGGGGACGGATTTCAGGATGGATCAGTCCTTTGGAGTCCATATTGATTAGGCGTTCTATGTTCATCCTGGAGTGAGGGCTGTTGTTCTTCCTAGGGGTGAAACGTCTGATATGGCATCTCTCATCAAGGCTTCCAGCGACGCTGTCGATCCATCCGAAACAGAGAGCCTCTTCGACAGCATCGTTGTAGGTTATCCCTTCCTACCCAGAGGATTTCATGGGGAATGCGAACCAGATCTCTTTGGCATCTCTGAAATTGGATTCGAGCCACTGGCGCCATTCTTTGCGGTCTGCGGAGTAGAAAATCTCCTTTTCTCCAGATTTGAATGTGGCCATACCGGTATCACCTACCTTCATGGAACGGTATGATATAAGGGCTGATGAAGTTGTTTACATACTCCCTCAGCTCAACCCCCAATCTTCAGACATGGATTTTCGATTCGATTCCTCAAGAAAATCAATTATGTTCTGGATAGTGGCTTCTTCGGTTCTTGTGATGGATATCGGATCTGCCGTAATAAGTAATCTAGAACCTTCTCCGACGATCTTTCTAAACGGTCTCAGTTCCCTTTTCTTTGTTTCATCATTCGAAAGTGTCTGACATACTTGGATGTACTTCCTCTCTTCGCCTTTAAGGGCTATGAAATCGATTTCCAATTGACCTATGGTCCCCACGTAAACTCTATAGCCTCTACGTCTGAGCTCCAGATATACCAGATTCTCTAGTACCTTTCCAGAATCCCGATCCGCCTTCAGAGGTTGTGTATTCCTCATCCCCAGATCGGAACAGTAGTATTTCGCTTCGGTCTTGAGTATCGTCTTGCCCTTCAGATCGTATCTTTCTACCCTGTAAAACAAAAGGGATTCGGTTATAATATTGAGGTAATCGCTGGCTGTAGAAGGGCTGATTTTCAATGAATCTGCGATATTCCCTGCCGATATGGAATTGCCTATCTCAGAGAACATGTAATCGACGACCTTCCTGACTTTGACGGAATCAATTCTTTCTTTTCTACTGCATATGTCCTTCAAAATGATGTCTGATTTTATCTCATCTAATCTTTGAAAAATAACTTCTTCAGAATAGTCTGGACGTATGAATGGCATTCCACCGTAGTGCAGATATGAATCGAACAGCCTTGTTCTTTCAGATTCTTTATCGTTGATTATACAGAATTCGTTGTACGATAGAGGAAGCACGCCAATCTCGACGTTGCGACCGGTAAGAAGTGTGGAGATCTCAGTTGAGAGCATATATGCGTTTGATCCGGTTACATATATGTCGCAGTCAAGGTCTATCTTCAAAGAGTTGACAACCCTTTCCCAGCCATTGATGAATTGGACCTCGTCGATTATTATGTAAATCTTTTCGGTATTCTTTTTTGATATGATTTCATCGTACAGGGCCTTGCCATCACGGAAGCGATCGTTCCTCATCGATTCCATGTTGTAGTATAGGATATTATCAGGATCGACACCAGAATCTTTCAGCATCTGCATGTATTGGAATAGCAGAGTGGATTTCCCGCATCTCCTTATCCCAGTTATGATTTTGATCACATCTTGGTCTTTGAATTTAAGGATCTCATCGAGATATTGTCTTCTCCACACTTCTTCCATAATCATCAATACTCTTTAAATCTATAAAATAAATTCGTTTAATCGTATTTATTTTTAAAAATCAAATGTTTTTATGTTTAATCGTATTAATTTTGAATTTTTGATGATGTGATATTTGTTGAAATTATGCATGAGTCAATGATAGCTCTCAATGTGCAGTAGCATGAAGATTATGAGAGTCAAAAGCGCGGAGGAAGGGATGTACAGCTAGCGTTGTCCAGATCGCTAAACCGAGCCCCTCATTTTTACCCCGAAAATCAGGGTTCTGCATCATAGCCACCGCGCCAGACACATACATGGATATCGAATTTATAGATATTATAATAGTCAATTAGCACTAGATTACTGCAAAAATTAGCACTAAAATATTGCAGAATTTTAATCAAAAAGGCAGCAATAAATAGTTGTTAGGCATATGTGGAAGCATGGAAGGATACATGCCGCGTATCATCGACAATGAGCTCGAATTCTATTTGGATTCATTTGGAGCAGTACTTCTCAGAGGGCCAAAATGGTGTGGAAAAACTACAACAGCATCCAATATTGCAGCCAGTACCATAAAGATGCAGGATCCAAAGAAATCCAAAGACTATATAGCGGCAGCAGAAGCGGATGTATCCTTGATTCTGGAAGGGGAACAGCCCAGGCTCATCGACGAGTGGCAGGTTTCTCCTGTTATTTGGGATGCAGTGCGTAGCAATGTGGATGAAGGCGGAAAAAACGGACAATTTATACTAACCGGTTCCAGAATACCATCAGAAGATAGTATCCAACATAGCGGAGCAGGCAGAATCGGAGTTCTAGATATGTATCCTATGAGCCTGTACGAATCCAAAGACTCGAATGGAAAAGTATCTTTAAAGGCATTGTTTGATGGAGATTTTCAGAACGGAGTCAAATCAGACCTTTCTGTCAAAAAGATCGCTGAATGTCTATGTCGTGGGGGTTGGCCTGCGAATATGGGCTTGAGTTACCGTAAATGCGCAATCAGAATCAAAAGTTATCTCGATCTGATATATGAGAGTGATGACGTCTCTTTAAGAAAATATGCTAAGGATCCCGCTACAGCCAAAGAGATTATAAGATCTTACGCAAGGAATGTCTCCTCTATGGCAACAATGAAAACGATGGTCGCTGATGTGGTCAAGAATGATGTTTCTATCTCTTCGGACAGATTCGCCGACTATCTGGCTGCATTGAGAGGAGTCTTCCTCATAGAGGATGTTCCCGCGTGGAATCCGCAGATCAGATCGAAGGATGCAATAAGGGCGGGTCCTAAAAGGGAATTGATCGATCCATCCATCGCTGCATATTACCTGGGGATAACTCCTGATAACTTTGTAGATGATTTCAATACATTCGGTTTACTATTCGAATCGTTATGCATAAGAGACCTCAGAGTCTACTCTTCCAGTTTATCGGGTGAGGTGCTCTATTATCATGATAAATATGGGTTGGAGGCAGACGCCGTCGTCAGGTTAGATGATGGAAGATACGGAGTCATCGAAGTGAAGCTTGGAAGTAAGGATATCGATGAAGGTGCAGAGAATCTATGTAAGTTGGAATCATTGTTGGAGGAACATGAGATGAAACTGCCAAGTTTCAAAATGGTCCTGACAGGAACTGAATTGGCTTATCAAAGGGACGATGGTGTTTACGTAGTCCCTATCGGATGTCTTGGACCATAATTGGGCGAAAAGGCGCGGAGGAAGGGATTTGAACCCTCGAGGAGATGCTCCACCGGTTTTCAAGACCGGCGCCGTAGGCCGCTTGGCTACCTCCGCTTGAGTTCTCGATAGAGCAACTACTATAAAAATCAGTTTTTCTCCGTTTTCGGAGCGGGCCACAGTCTGTCGAAAGACCCTTGCATGATCACGAACCACAGGTTCTCGACCATCAGCGAGAGCACGGCAGGCAGCAGGGCATTGGGATAGCTTACGGAGAACATCATGATGCACAGTGTCGCGGCTAGACCGGAATTCCTCCAGGTGGAGAGGGCCACGTAGACCACGCCTTTGTCCCTGTCGAAACGCATCTTCTTCAGGATGAAGATCATCGCCAGGCTGGGGATGAATATCCTGGCAAGGTTGGCCAGGAGCAGCCAAAGGGCGATATCGGGATTCTCGATGATGTAGTCCCTTCTGAAGCCGACACTGATGAAGACCATGACCATGATGACGACGTTCATAACCATCACCTTGACCTTCGGGGGGATAGTTATCCTGTTTAGAGGAATATCAACGACAACGGGGATTACGACGAACAGCAGGACATACTCCAGTATCTTCAGCCAACTGGCAGCTTCCCCCATGAGCATATGGGTGATGAACGGTGTGAGCGCTAGAGCGCACACGTAGATCACGGAGAATCCGAGCATGCCCAGCTTCATGTCGCCCTTCATGTAGAAGGTCATGGTCATGACGGAAATTGCGCAGGGAACGGCAGAAAGCATCACCCAACCGTACCACAGTGCGGCATCGTCTATGAAGAGCAGTCCAGTGAGGAGGGTGATCGCCGTGTTGAATCCGAAGCATAGAAGGAGGCAGAAAAGCACCCCTTTCCTGTTTTCCTTCATATCCGAGAAGTCGAACTTCAGCCCCTGGAGGGCCAGTGTCATCTGGATCATAAGTGTGATCATGAGCATGGTGGGCGCATCTGGATGGTCGAATCCGAGGACCAGCCCCAGGGCAATCCCTATGATGATCCATACCTTGATGTCGAATACCATGCTCATCTGAAGAACCTCGCTGCATCTCCGGCAGGATCATCGCTTAGCTTGGCCTCCAGCTGCTTGACGTATCTGGATGCCCTGTTGTCTAGGATCACTGCCATTCCGCGGTCGGTCTCCGTCCTTATCAAACGGCCGATCGCCTGCTTCATCTTCCTGAGAGCCGGAACTTCGCTTGTGTATATCCAACCTTTGCCTGCTCCATATCTCTGATCGAACATCGCCGACATGGCTTTAAGCTCGGTAGACGGGGGAGGATAGGGGATTCCGACAATGATGGCGTAGCATAGCTCGTCGCCGGGGAAATCCATGCCCTCTGCGACCGATCCGCCCATGACCGAGAAGAAAACTCCGTCGCGGCCGTTGCGGAACGCAGCTAAATTCTCCATGGTCTTGCGCTGGTTGCGGGACTCCTCCCAGTAGAGCCTCTTGTTGATATGCATCTCCAGATAGGGGCGCATGCTGCGCATGAACGAGTAGGATGTGAAGAACACCAAGGTGTTCTTGTCGACGGAGTTGCAGAGCATCGTGATGTAACGTTCTATGCGGTTCTGCATCCCAGGGTCCTTCTGCATCTCCTTCTGCTGAGTCGTGACATCGTTCACATAGAGCACTGATCTGTTCTCGGGCGGGAAGGGCGAGGGGTACATCCTGAACCTCGGGTTCCCCCTGATACCGAGAACCCTAGCGTATTGGTCCAACGGCTGCAGAGTTCCGGACATATGGATAGCCCCAGGGATGCTGTTCAGGAAGACAGAAATCTCTGCGGGATCGATGCACTTGGCGCTAAGGAACTCGCCGTCCTGATCTATCTTAAGGGACCTCACGAACCTGTCTGAAGCCGAGGAGCACCAGTCCTTCATGGCTATGCCCAGAGTCTGTATCTCGGAGACCCTGTTATCACCCTGCTCCATAAGGAGCTCTGTCCTGGCCTCACCATAGTCCATCACCCTCTCGATGGCCGCATCAAGGTCCTGAGACCTCATCCCGAACTTCTTCATCATGCGCTGCTCGATGTAGTCGTCGTTCAGAACGACCTCCTTCTCGTTGAGGCCGAGCTTCTCTGTGGCGACATTGCGAATGCAGTTCTTGAAGAAGGATAGGAAATCCTTCAGTTCGACCTCCATCCAAACGGTCGGGTTGCCCTTCATGGTGGAGCATTCGTCTATGGCGTTGTCCACCAGGTCCTTGGTTATCGTGAAGCTCTCCTGATCCCTTGCCGCATCCACGAGGTTATGGGCCTCGTCGACTATCAGCAGCATGCTCTCCGGACTCTCCTCGAGGCCGAGATTGGCCATGAGGGTAGTACGGATGTCCGTGGAAAGGATATGGACGTAAGGAACAGCTACGACGTCGAACTTCTTCATGAGCTGTTTCTTCATCTCATATGGGCAGACACCTATCTTCTCGCAGTACCTGTCCAGTTCGTCAGATGTGGGGAAGTTGTTCAGGACGTAGTTCTCTACGTTATCGATCTCAGTCTTGATCCTGTCGAAGTAGCGGCATCCGCCTGCGGATCCCTTGATGCTCTTGGAGCGCTTCTCCTCGCACATCATGGATAGAACCTTTGGCGAGAGATTCTCATAGTCCTTCGTACCTCTGAACAGAGGGCAGGATTTGTTACGGCCGGTGATCGTGAGTCCGGATACGTTCTTGATGCGCGATATGGCCTTGAGCTCTCTCATGACCTGATCGCTCTGCGAGATCGTCCTTGTGAGATAGACGATCTTCTTCCCTGTTTTATTGGCATGCTCCAGGCCCGCGGCGAGGGATACAATAGTCTTTCCTGTGCCTGTGCCGGATTCGATTATGATGTGCCTTCCCTCGTCCAATGCGATGCGAATATCGGATATGATATCCATCTGGCATCCGCGAGGCTTGTAAGGGAGGTAGGGAGCCTCCTTGTTCTCTTCCTGAACGTATTCAACGGAGGTCTTCTTCGGGCCGATGCCGTCAAGGGATGACTGGATGCTGATATCTCCCGGACCCAGGGTGGCTCCGCAGGACCTGCATCTACGGCTGCCAGGAGGCATTAAACTCTTGCATCTGCTGCAGAACATCCCTTGCATGCGCTCGATGAAACGAGGACAGGATATAATGCTATCTCGAACCGGTTCAAGTCATTAAATTTAGTAAATAGCTTAATGAAGATAATTAATTTAGTTAATTAAGCTATTAACTTAATTAATTTACAATTATTATTGAAAAGATACGTAGTCAAAATTGGCCGTTGGTCTGATTGTTCAGATAGTCTTTGGCGCCATTCACTCCCATGGTCATAGCGCGCACAAGGTGCTTTTCGGCCTCTTGGACCTTGCCTTGCGTCATCAGGGCCGAAGCTATATCCTGGTGCATGTGCACGAGGATCTCGGGATCCTCTAGCCTGTTCACCTTGAGCATCTCCTCAAGAAGCTGGATAGCCAAGTTAAGGTCCGCGATGTACATGTCGTCCAGTCCGAGCTCGCTCTCGCATTGAGATCTTGAGATTATCGGGACCACCAGTTCCTCCATATCCTCAATCTCGTTGCTGTCGACCAGGTCGGTACCTTGTGATATTGCCTCCGAATAGCATTCCATAGCTGCACGAAGGTCGCCCATACCTAGTTTGCATTCCCCTTCCAGCGTGTGGAGCTCCATAAGACGGTTTCCTGACCATTTGTCTGTCGATCTGGCGAGTAACGAAAGGCCCTTCTGAACGAATTCCTCTGCATCCTCAGGATACTCGCAGTCAATGAGGTTCTCTGCCGATTCTATGCAGAGCCTGATGATGCCCGCCTTATCGTAGTGCTTGGAGTCGGTCTTGAGCTCCGGAAGCCTGGAGATTGCATAACCATATTCTTCGGAGACCTCAGAACGCTGCTCATAAAGGATGGCGCCCATCGTCGCATGGGCCTTGATGTACGTTCCGGCATCAACTGAGGTGCCGTCAGACTCGAGTTCGTCGATCATCTCTGTTGCCGCTGTCAGGTCCTCCATAGCGGATGTGAAATACCCCAACATGTAGAGGATGCAACCGCGGTTGACGTAAGCATCGATAAGCTCGGGAGAGGTGCCGTTGGACTCCAGCATGTTGACTGTAGAATTGCACTCTGAAAGGGCCTTCTCCAAACGGATCTCCGAAACGTCCATGCCGTTGGGATGTGGATGAGGGATAAAAACTATGACTTCCGAAGCCTCGGTGCAAAGAATTGTACGATAGCAATCTTTATCTTTTACTATCCTTGTGAAGTGGCCGATGTCCCACGGTAGAATGTTGGCTGTGCACGATATATCATGCGTCGGCAGGTGCTCGTTGACCGTAGCCTTGCCCATCATATCGTCAATTGGTATCGAATGCTCTGTGCTGCCCACCGCAGTCCTCTCAACCCATACGGGAGGATTCCAGGGTTTCACCTACCGTGATCTGACCGAGGACATACACCCCATCCAGGAGCATTGGAGATCCTTGGGATTGGATTTCGATGCATTCTACACCGGTTTCCTCGGGTCATTCGAGCAGATTGACCTTGTCTGCGATCTGCTGGACAAGCTTTCCAACAAGAGGACCACGGCCTATGTCGACCCCGTCATGGGCGACAAGGGGAACCTGTACTCCGTGTTCGACATGGAATTTCCCAAGGAGATGAGGAAACTCTGCGAGAGAGCGGATGTCCTCATGCCCAACCTTACAGAGCTGTCTTTCCTCCTGGGCCAGGAGTACAAGGACGGGCCTTATGAATGGGGATACATCGAATCCATGCTGAATGCTGCTGAGGTCTTCGGACTGAAGAAGATCGTAATCACCGGTGTAAGCTTCGAGCCGGGAAAGGTCGGCGCAGTCTTCAAGGACTACGATACAGGGGAGACTGGGCAGGTCATGAGGGACATGATAGAAGGCTACTACCACGGCACCGGCGATGTGTTCAGCTCAGCACTGGTAGGGGCACTCGAATCGGGCATAGGCCTGAAGGATTCCGTCCGCATAGCCGTCGATTACACCGTAGGTTCCATCAAAAGGACCTATTACTCCGGTGCAGACGTCAGGTACGGAGTCGATTTCGAACAGGGCATCGGACAGTATGTACGCCAGGTGGAGGTCCTTAGGAACGGACCGGAATTTATGAAGGCTACCTCAAACATGGAGATATCCCGTGTGGCTGGACTGGCCGCCAGGATTTGGCCGGAGGCCTATGACGGGATTGTAGAAGATGAGCAGATAGACTACATGGTCACGACCATGCAGTGCTACGATGCCATCAAAGAGCAGATCTCCGACGGATACTCATACTACATCATCCGCAGCGAGGGCAACGATATCGGCTATCTCGGGATCCATCCCGATGATGGTGGCATGTTCCTGTCCAAGTTCTACATCGACGGCCAGCACAGGGGAATGGGATTGTCATCGAGATCCATAGCTTTCCTGAAGCAGCTCTGCACGAAGCAGGACATCCACAGGATCCACCTCACCGTCAAGCGCGACAACTACCGCGCCATCGAGGCCTACAAGCACATGGGATTCAGCATAAGCGCATCCATCGACAAGCCGATAGGCAACGGTTTCGAGATGAACGATTACATAATGGAACTCTTATTCTGACCTGAGATGTTCATTCCAACGACCAGGGAGGAGGTCGCCAAGAGGGGATGGGACGCATTGGACGTCGTCATCGTCTCAGGGGACACCTACACCGACAACTCGTACAACGGCGCTGCGCTGATAGGCCATTGGCTGATCTATAACGGTTTCAGGGTCGGCATCATAGCCCAGCCGAGGATCGATGCCCCCGATGACATCACCCGTTTGGGTTTACCTGAGTTGTATTGGTCGGTTTCCGCCGGATGCGTGGATTCCATGGTCGCCAACTACACCGCAGTGAACAAGTTCCGCAAGGACGATGACTTCACTCCTGGAGGCGTGAACAACAGGCGTCCTGACAGGGCATGTATCGCATATACAAATCTCATCAAGAAGTACGCCAAGGGCAAGCCCATAATCCTCGGCGGCATAGAGGCCAGTCTGAGAAGGGTCGCCCATTACGATTATTGGTCCGATTCTGTCAGGAGATCGGTTCTGTTCGATTCCAAAGCTGATGCGATAACCTACGGAATGACAGAGCTCAGCAATCTGGCCATCGCTAATGCCATGAAGGACGGAGCGGATTGGAAGGGGATCAACGGTGTATGCTATGCATCGAATACCGCTCCTGAGGGATATCTGGAGATGCCCTCGTATGAGGAGTGTTCAAAGGATCACAAGGCCTTCAACCAAGCCTTCAGTCTGTTCAGGGACAACTGCGATCCTATAACCGCCAAAGGTCTTGTTCAGAAGCACGGCGACCGTTATCTGGTGCAGAATCCGCCGTCAAGGCTGCTTACCACAGAGGAACTGGACACCATCTATGGATTGGATTTCGAGGACGAGGTGCACCCATACTATCTGAAGGACGGCCCGGTGAAGGCGATGGACACGATCAAGAACTCCATCACCACCCACAGAGGATGCTACGGCGATTGCTCCTTCTGTGCTATCGCGGTGCATCAGGGACGCACAGTCGTATCCCGTTCTGAGGAATCCATACTGAACGAGGCCAAAGGCTTCGCCTCCAAGCCAGATTTCAACGGCGTCATAAGGGATGTCGGAGGACCGACAGCCAACATGTACGGCATAGAATGCCGTCAGAAGCTCCGCATAGGCGCATGCAAGGACAAGTCATGCCTAGGTGACAAACCATGCCCCAAGCTCTGCATAGACCACGGAAAACAGGTGCAGTTGCTAAGGGATATCAGATCCATCCCAGGAGTGAAACGCGTCTTCGTGGGATCCGGTATCCGTTACGACATGATCCTTGCAGACGAGAAGAACGGTGAGAGGTATCTCGAGAATCTCGTCAGGCATCATGTATCCGGTCAGATGAAGATCGCCCCGGAGCATGTTAGCAGAAGGGTTTTGAAGACGATGGGCAAACCTGGGCCAGAGAAGCTTACGGAGTTCAAGGACAGGTTTGACAAGTGCACCGCCAGATGCGGGAAGGAGCTGTTCCTGACCTATTACTTCATTGCTGCGCATCCAGGTTGCAGGAACGAGGACATGGAGGAGCTCTCGAGATTCTGCCATAGCAGGCTCAAGACCAATCCTGAGCAGGTGCAGATATTCACTCCCACGCCTTCAACGGCCTCCACCTCGATGTATCATACCGGAGAGGATCTGGAGGGGCACAGGGTTTTCTCGGAGCATTCGATCAAGGGCAAGCAGGCCCAGAAGAGGATACTCGTGAGGGATAAGGATGCGTGATGTCGATGTCACATCCAGGATACGCCCTTTGGACATGTATCCCTATGATTCCTACAAGGTCATCCTGAAAGGCAAGATGCATCTGCATTATGCATACCGCATCACCGGCGAGGCCATCGAGATAGAGCTCTCCGATTACCTGAAGGATGCGCCTGATAACGTCCTGAGTGATGAATGCAAGGCTATCGTGGCGTGGTCCAGGGGCAAGAGGTACAAGCAGTCGCCCCTGCTAACCGAGTACATCCTCTCCCCGGATTTCATAGTCAAGAGCAGACCTATTTTCCTCCAACGCACCAGGTCCCTCAAGCTGACCGAGCAGGGGAAGTGCAAGAACCTTCTGGATTCAGTCGAGAGGCTAAGGGATATGGAGCTCATCTTCGATGATGACATCAGGAACTCCTATTTCTCCTGGGCAGACCATATGCAGAAGTACAAATGGGGCCAGTGCAACCAGTTCTTCAGAGTCGTATCCGTCAATCCGTTGTTGGATGACGACAGCGTCCCCGACCTGGTCCTGGATTTCGTCATCTATCATGAGATCCTTCACCTTAGGCAGGATATGTCCAAGGCCCATCGCCCCCACAACGCTCAGTTTAGATCGTGGGAGCACTTGTTCCCGGAATACGATGCCTGCGAAGAGTACCTGAGGACGTTCTATTCGAGGAAACGTCTACATTGAAAACCTATGCCCATCATCGATGCTGTAATTCTCGCTGGACTTTTCTTTCCTTATCGAGACGTAAGCCCCTCGACCTCGTCGGGCTTGAATTCGAGGACAGCGGGCCCTGCACATGCTGTCAGCGTTCTGATCTCATGCATATGAGGTTCAGGTTCCGAAACTTCTATTCGATCCGACCTTCCTGGTCAAAGGTATATAAATCAGTTAAACGGATTCATATCCGGTGACTCAAAATGGGATTGAGAGAGTTCCTTAAGAAGCACGAGACGGACAATGAAGAGGCCAGATGGGAAGAAGAGCAAGATGGCGATGGACTGAACATAGACCTCGACGCTGCAGCCAAGGCCATCAAGATGTTCAAGAACCGCAACAAGCAATGAAGGACAGCAGCAAACTGTCCTCCAACCCCCTTTACTTATCTCTCCAAATTTTCAAGCCAGAACGGACTTGTCGTCCAGATATCTCTTCGATATGACGTTGAAATCCTTATCGAACTCATACACGAGAGGTATCCCGTTGGGGGATGATCTCGATGTCGATCCCTGCGATGTTCATCTTTCCTCCGTTGAGCTTCTCGCCGGCGTTGATTATCCCGGAATCGAAAGCGGCTCCGAAGACTCCGGAAAAGTTCTGCACCAGGTGTGCTCCCTCTCCGTCGGTGTTGTATGCGACTGCTGACTCGGTCAAATAGTTCTTGACATCAGGGAGGAAGGAGGAACCTTCCGCGTGGTAGGATACCAGCTTTCCGACGATCTCCAGCTTGTTATCGGCCAGATACTTGGTAAGCTCCGCGATGCTGTCATGGAAGCAGGGCAGTTCGATGATGATCCCCTTTCCCTGACGGTCCAGGATGATGACCTGGTCCTCGATGGCGTCCTTGGTGCTGTATACGCGGACGTTCATGTCCCCGCATGCGATCTTCGTGATTATTCCATGTTCGAGTGTCTCTATCTGTTGTGACATGGTTTCTCACCGATACTAGATATCGCTATGAGTATTAGTATCGAACAGAAACTAATAAGAAATAAGAAACCAGAGGGTAACATAGTTACGCTGAGGTAACTATCGGCATGAATTCGCCGCTGGCAGAACATGGAACCACTTCGAGCGGAGCAATACAGAACGGTGATCATACGGCGAATGAGTGCCAAGTATCAGGAGATCCGCATCTGATCAGGTCCTGAGCGGGTGGAATCATTTCCTGTTCCTGACCCCGGAGTTGTTGGTCTTCCTGACCTCCTCGTGATAGAAGTAATCGACTATGACGGGATGTCCGGGTTCCGCCCTCCCGTATGGTGTCCAGTTGTCGGTGAATGGGCAACCCAATTCCTTGGCCAGGCTCTCCGCCTTCCTTTCCTGGTCGATGAAATAGGAGCGGTCCTTCTTCGTATAGATCTCCTTGTACAGCGGAACTAAGTTAGGATATCTCTCCTCTATGTACGACAGTATATCGGACTTGAATCCTCCCCTGAGATTGAGATTCTCCAGCCAAACCAGGTCGCATTGGTCCTTTATCCTCCTTATGATTGCTTCTATATCGGTTATCCCCGGGAAGACAGGCGAGATGAAGGTGACCGTGCGTATTCTCTCGTCGTAGAGCTTCTTCATGGCATCCAGGCGCCTCTCTATACTCATGGCCTTGTCCATGTCCGATCTGAAGGAATCGTCCAGGGTGTTGATGGAGAAGGAAACGGTCATGCGTTCGAAACTCTTCAGCAGATCCAAGTCCCTGAGAACAAGGTCCGATCTGGTGCATATGGTGATATCGGCCTTGCTCCCGGAAAGCTGTTCGAGCAGCTTCCTCGTCCTGAGATACTTCTTCTCCTGCGGGACGTAGGGGTCCGTGACGGTACCGATCAGCACGGTCTGATTGTCGTACTTTGAGGGGTCCACCTTCGGCCAGTCCTTGACATCCAGGAACTTTCCCCAGGGCTCGGTGTGTCCTGTGAATCTCTTCATGAACGACGCATAGCAGTATCTGCATCCGTGGGTGCATCCCGTGTACGGGTTGACCGCATAACCACCCAGCGGACCGGATGATTTGGTCATGATGTTCTTCGTCTCTATCTCCTTAACCACTATATCGCTCATAATCTCCACTCTTTCTGCCTGACCAGAAGCTCCTCGTAGGCTCTGGGAAGCTCCTGTATCATGTTCTCCTCGTCCATGATGTCTTTTACATCCTCCTTCATGAAGACGCTGACGCCCGATTCGATGGCCGAATCGGCGATGTCCTGTATCCAATCGCGCTGCGATACGGCCTTTCCTCTGCGGTTTCCAGTCTCCGTACCGAGGACTATCCAATCGACTCCTTCGAAATCAATGTCAGATATGCGGTCGAACATCGGTTCGAAAGTAATGTGGTAGCTTCCCGCACGGACATTCCTCCGAAGCTCCCTTATCCTGCCCTTCTCGGAATCTCTTGTGATGGTCACACCAAAGCACACGTTATCCATATCGCACCTAATCCTCAATCTGTCCGGGGATTTGGTCAGGAATATGTACTGGTGCTGCGGGTTATTCCCGACGGCATCCATGGTAGTGTCTATCCATTCCCTTTTCCAATCGGAGAGGTCGCTCATCCCGGTCATGAAGTAGATGCGCGGGCGTTTTCTGTCCAGGATCCTCAGTTTTGTCGGGAAGAACTGCGGTATCGAGAAGTCCTCCGTCACATGATATCTTCTGACGACGGTTCTCGTATAGCAATACTCGCATCCTCTGGTGCACCCTATGACCGCGTTCAGGCACTGTATCTCCGATTTCAGGCATCTTATTGACATCGATCATGATTCCATACCCATGGAGGTTAAATAACCAATTAGCCCGGCAACCGGCTCAGACCTCTCACCTACCCTTATCTATCAGTAAGACCCATCATCCATCGCAGGAACGATGGTAGCATCCGAGCAGGATGTGAGACGCATGTGGAAAAGAAAGAGGCGTTTTTCTGCACTGTTCTGACCAACAGAGTAGATTATTTATTGTGTTTTTTTGATTCATTTCCGAACTGAGCGTGACATCTGAGATGCAGATGTTTGTTGAGTTTGGGAAATCATATGTCGGATGAAGACAAAAGAGGCTTCGTTTTCCACTCGTCTCAGGGAGAGACGGAGCTTTCGATCGAAGAGGTAAAGCAGCTCGCAGAGCGGAACGATCCGGATGGATTGTACGCGCTCGGGATGGCATATCTCTACGGTTGGGACATCCCCCAGGATGAGGCCTTGGGGTACAAGTATCTCGAGGAGGCATCAGATAAGGGCCAGAGCGAGGCCATGACCCTTCTGGTCAGGATGTACATGCAGGGTGAGTATGACGGCATGGATCAGGAGAAGGCCGCCAAGATGTCCATCCTGGCCGCCAAAGACGGCATCCCCGATGCCCAGCTGTACGCAGGATTGGCCTACATGGACGGCATAGCCGTCAAACAGGATTACAAGGAAGCCGTAAGGTTGTTCCGTCTGGCAGCTAACCAGGGGAATGATGAGGCCCGCACGAATCTCGCTTTCCTCTTCCAGGAAGGTCTGGGTGTCGAGAAGGACGAATCCAAGGCATTCAAGATGTACAGGACCTCGGCCAATAACGGCAACCTCAATGCCATGTTCCATCTTGCCATCGCCTATGAGTTCGGTACCGGTACCAAAAGGGACATCTCCAAGGCAGTGGAATGGTACGCAAAAGGCTCTGATTCCAACGATCCATTCGCCGCCGAGAGGCTTGCTTACATCTATGCCGAGGGTATCGAAGGCATCGAACCCGATGCCGACAAAGCATTCGAATTGTTCTTGAAGGCAGCCAATGCAGGCATCCCCGGAGCCATGTTCATGGTCGGCTACTGTTACGTCGGAGGGCATGGCGTATCCCCCGATGTCGAAGAGGCCAAGAAGTGGCTGAAGATGGCCGCTGACAGCGATATCCCCGAGGCCAAGGAACTGTTGGCCCAACTGTGATTTATATTGTCCAATCCATAGGGGTCTCGATAAAATGGACAGCGAGAACCTCAAAGCAAGCGCAGAGGCAGGAGACGTCGAATCCCAGTACAAGCTAGGACTCAACTACATCTATGGTACGGATGTCCCTAAGGACACCACCAAGGCCGCTGAGTGGTTCAAGAAGGCGGCAGATCAGGGATACCTCCCCGCACGCAGGGAACTCGCTTTGCTCCTGGCCGCCGGTGACGGTGTCGATGTTGACATGGAGAAAGCCATTCAATACCTCTCGGAGGCAGCTGACCAGCTCGATCCCAGCGCATTGTACCACCTCGGACTCATGTATGAGGTAGGAATCGGAATCCCCAAGGATCTCCAAAAGAGCGTCAGGATGCTCGCTTACGCGGCAGAGATGGGATATCCCGGAGCGGATACAGACGCTGAGAGAGTCGATAAGATACTCTACGACGAGAGGGTCAAGAAGCTCCGCGCCAGACCTCTCTTGCACCTCCAGATTTCCGATGTGGATGTCGAGGCTGCTTGCTGCAAGCCGATGCTGGACCATCTCATATCCGAGGATATAGTCTTCATCGACTCCAGGACAGGCCCCGCACTTCTGGGCGAGGACAAGGACGGAATGGACGCTGTACTGGACCACTGCCCGTTCTGCGGAGCACCTATCCAGATCATACCCCGCGACACCAAGTTCTGATGAATATGGACGATACGGACCAGCAGATAGAGTTCCTGAAGGAGAAGCTCTCCATTCTCAGGGAGTAGATGCCCGAGACACCTCTCGATGCCGAGAAGAAGGCCATGGAGGTAGGGCTCATAGAGGAACAGCTGGCCGAGCTCTATCAGCAGAAAGGAATGCTGACAGACGATTCTCCCAAAACATCTAACGATCTCGATTCGCTCTCAGAGGAGATCGGATCCATCACGGACGAGCTGATGGAGATCGAGATCAAGATGCTCAAAGCGGAGATGTCCGGAGACGACAGCGAGAAGATCAAGCTTCAGCTATCCGCCAACGCACTCAAATCCAGGAGGCAGGCTCTTATCGATGAGGTTAGGAACATGAACTCCCAGACCACAGACTCGTCCGGAGATCTGGAGGCCCGCATCGCCGCTCTGGAGAAGGAGGTCAGCGACCTCAAAGCATTAATCTACCAATTAATTACGAGATGATACCATGGAAACCAATGAGTTGGAGAAGGCCTATCTGGCCTCTAAGGTCGTGATGAAGGGTGATTATCCCTATTTCATCAACGCCATTTCGGACGGAAACCCCTCTATCTCACGCGAGCTTCTCGACCAGATAGTCGGAAACTTCCAGAGATTGACAGACCTCGACACCGACGTCTATCTAGCTCCGGAAGCTATGGGAATCCCCATCGCAGCTGCACTTACCATGCGCACCGGAGTTCCATTCCAGATCATCCGTAAGAGAGGACATGGCATCCCAGAGGAGATCAAGCTGAAGAAGGCCACCGGCTACGAGACCGCCGATATGTTCCTGAGCTTCATGGAGCCGGGTACAAAGGCCATACTGGTCGATGATGTTGTCAGCACTGGAGGTACTCTGGAGGCCATCGTGAACATTTTACGTGAACACGACATCATCATCGAAAAGGCCCTCTGCGTCCTGAACAAGTGCAAGGATCTTGATGCCCTTTCCGAGAAGATAGGAATACCGATCTACACGCTCATCGATGTCGCTGTCGAGGACGGAAAACCCGTTCTCAGACAATAAGGGGGAGTAGTCATGTTCGCGGATGCCTGCCAGAAAGCCATGGGATACACACGTCCGGTAGCCGTCTCGACTCGTACTCTCGACGGCACATTGCGTACGGATATCGCTTCCTTCATAGTCGTCAACAAGGACGGTTGGGCCATTACCGCGGGCCACGTATTCGATTCCTTCGCCAAATTCCAGAGCGACAGCAAGAAGATGGAGGAGATCGATGTGATCAATTCCGGAAGATCTCAAGGCGCAGGAAAGCTCTCCGGCGAGATAAAGAAGGACAAAACCTTCCTAACCAACCATTCATTCTGGTGGGGATGGGACGGAGTCATGTTATCCACGGTCACCATCAACCGTCAGGCGGACATCGCATTGGTGAAATTGGAGAACTTTGACCCCAAGAATGTTCCCGAGTACCCCGTGTTCGCCGATTCATCCCACATGAGGATAGGCACAAGCGTTTGCCGCGGCGGCTATCCATTCATAGAGATCACTCCCAAGTTCCTTGAGGACAGGAAGGCTTTCAGCATCCCTTCCATACCTCATGACAAGTTCTTCTACCCCATAGACGGGATATTCACCCACTACGAGGACAAGGGCAAATCGAAAGACGGCAGCCTTGACCTCAAGTACATAGAGACCTCATCAATCGGTCTGAGAGGCCAGTCTGGCGGTCCGATCTTCGATGCTCAGGGAAGGATCTACGGAATGCAGATACTCACAGAGCACCGTGTAACCGGATTCCACCCTACTGCAGAGGTCGATGGGCAGAAGTACATCGAGACTCAGTTCATGAACGTGGGTGTCGGACTGCATGTGGACACCATCCTTCAGCTCATGGATATGAGGAACGTCAGGTATCAGAAGGAAGGCGACGAGAGCGGTTTCAGGATCGTCGACTGATCAGAATTTATCTGAAATCTCTGACGGAGAGTTGACGTATTTCAGGCCGTGCTTGACGCAGTAATCCTCGTTCAGCTCGTAGCCGTATGTGGCTGCCAGGAAGTCCGTGCCAGAGACTTTCGATGCCCTGTAATCATCCAAACCATCGCCGATCATCACTGCTTCTTCAGGCAGCACATCCACGTCGTAGATGCACATGTCTATCAGGTCCTCTTTGACGTAGGGTATCACAAAGCTCGCTCCGTGTACGGTATCGAAGTAGTCGATAATCCCATAGTTCTCCAGCGTACTCTTTGCATACTCATCTGCCATGAGAGTGGCCAGACCAATAAGGTATCCTCTTTCCTTGAGGTCTATGAGGACTTCTTTTATGCCGTCGAACAGTTCGGACATCGCCTGTCCGAATTCTACGTAGAATTTCGTGTAGACCTTAATGGCCTCATCGATATCTATCGTAGGATCATCTAGAATCATCCTCAGATTCTCATCGAAAGGTCCGCAAAGGCCCTCGGCGATCCTGTCGTCCGTGATGTCCATCTTGCCATAATGCTCTCCAGTCCTCTTGTAGCAGTAGGCGATACCTGGGGAAGAATTGTTGACGGTACCGTCTAGATCGAAGATCAGGAGCTTAGTATCTGGCATCAGCCCTCCAATCTGCACCACTAATAAAAATCTACACGCCATTAGGTAGGATGTTGAAAGGATAGATAACGAATTAGATGTAAATAATATATCTAATAAAGCTACAAGCTAAATTAATAAAGATACAATGAACAACAAACCCGTATCGAAGGAAAAACTCGTGGAACTCTTCCATAACGGGGCTATCCGCAAGCTCGAGGAACATGAGATATTCGCTATGCGTGCCAATACTAATCCGGATCGCGAGAACGTGTACTCTGAACTAAGCACCTATGCGGACATCGAATCGCGCTACTACGATATGGCCGAGCATTACTATGCTGAAAACTTCTCTTATTTCGAGAATGGATCGAACGAAGATCTTCTAGAAATGACGAAGGAGAGCGAGCTGCCTCCAAGATTGTATGCAGAGTATCTGAGGGAGATCGATCCGGCCGAGAGGCTGAATGAGAAGATCACCCATGCCTACCTCACTAATCTGAAGAAGAACATCACCAAGATAAGGGACGAGATGAGATGATCTACGATTCGGATGAATGTGCTGTAATCGAATCTATCCGGAACCGCAAGAGTTCTGAGCGCGTCATATACAACAGCATGGAGTTCCTTCCACCTTCTTTCATTTCCGCTATGGACTGTCAGATGCAACTGGATCTGTCGAGATGCGATGCGATGCTCAGGATAGCAAAGAACGATTTCTCGAATCTTGACGAGGATCTCATTGCCCTGGCCCCTCACCCCATCTAGCTTCCTGTAGAATTGCACCAGCATTACATGGAAAGCCTGACGGAAGAGGACATGCGTATGGAATCTGCATTCGTCGCTTACTGCAACATAGGCATCGGCGCATACTATCATTTCTCCATGGCGCAGAAATGGTCCGAGGAGATATTGGCGGGGAGCAAAGCAGTATCATATTCCGATTTCATGGCGCTCCAGCGTCTGAGCGAATTACTGAGGATTGCAGGAGAGCGTTGCGATTTGATGAAGGATGAAACGGATCTGCCGTATGTCGAAGCAGGCCGGTATATCGAATGTATGCTCGATGAATGCAGCATCCTCATGAGGACTCATCTGTCCAAGATAGTTACGATGGATGAGCTGTGCTATCATTTGGATTTCAGGGAGTATGTTGATGTCGATGCATTCAACAAGTTATTCCTTCCTGATTATGCACCGGAGGTACGCAGAGATATAATCGCTTTCCAGAACAAATTTGCTGCAAGAGGCGATATCTTGTATGCTTTGCTCATCGTTTCTGCTAAGATGCAGCTATAACGTAATTAATTAAGCTGATTACTTTATTACATTAATTATTATCAAATTGCCTCTCTGTTTTGCTATTTTGTTTGAATATGTTAAATTAATTTAGCTATTACATTAATTAGTTTAATTATTAATGCAGAAAACTGTAATGCAATGTAAATTCATAATTAATTTAGCTAATAACTAAATTGACTTTATTTTTAATGATTAATAGTATAATGTAACGGAATTTTAAGATAGTTTGCAATTAATAAAGCTAATTGCTTTATTACATAAATTAATTGCAGATAATGCTCGTTGTATCGAAAAATTGGTTAAAATGTATATTATTATGCATTTTCAATGAAAATACATCAAAAATCGATTCATAGATCAAAAATCATCAGATTCATGGGCAATATTCTGTCAATAACGGTCTCCCGAATATCAACTAAATTACCCTGTTTTTGACCTAAAAAGGGTGTACTTATCGTGTAGTTTAGCAGATTTCCATTATTTTGTGCTAATTGGGGCCATTTTTGTTCAAAACCATAGCGCTTGATGCCTTTGAGACTATACTTTAAGTCTAACTATTCGATATAGGGCATCTTATTGAATGGAAAATCTAAGATTGTTAGAATAACAACTGTAGACTATGCATATTCATCCCGGATTGTTTCATTTTTCACAGAAGATCTCGATGAATTCTAAAGTGCATTAATAATTATGTTAGTTTAGTTATTAGCTTAATTAATATTGATTAACTCATATTGCAAAATTTAATACATTAATTAAATTAGTTAGTTACGCTATTAGATAATTGAATTAAGCTTAAAGCTTAACTCAATTGAATTGCCCTTTCCAAATCCTTTCACCGAAGCCCGGGAAGTGTGTGCACATAAAAATGATCAGTTTGTTGGTTAAACCACAGACTGACCTCTTCTTGCCTTTGATAGCAGCTTTCAAAGCAGCCGCAACGACCTCTTCCTTGGATACTGCATTGGTGAACACTTTCTTGGGCACATCGGACTCGGTGAGGGTTATGTCAATGAAATCGGTTCTGACCCAACCGGGAGAGACCTCAGTTACCGTTATGCCCCTGTCCTTAAGCTCGATCCTCAATGCGCTACAGAAGTGACGCACGAAAGCTTTGGTTGATGCATATACATTCAGATCGTATAGCGGCAGATATGCAGATTCGGAGCATAGTTCAATTATGTGGCTCCCACGCTTCATGTAGGGGATGCATATGTTTGTCATCTCGACCAGAGCAGTGACGTTGAGGTCGATCATGGCCCTGGTCTGTTCCTTGGGAAGTTCCCAGGTCATACCGAACTTGCCGAACCCCGCGCAATTTACCAGGAAACAGATCTCGGGTTTCTCAGCATCGATGAGTGCCCTTATGGAGTCCAATTCTGCCCTGTCTGTTAGATCGGCAGGAATAACACGTGTAGAAGTCTTCAAAGAAGCGGCTATATCGTCCAGGAGGTCTTTCCTCCTGGCGATGAGCCAAATAGAATCAAGATTCAGGGCATCGAGCCTGCGGCAGAATTCTGCACCCATGCCTGAGGATGCCCCGGTTACGATAGCTACAGACATCAGATGAATACGGATGCTGCGGCTACGACGGCGACAACGACCATTATACCGACCATTAGCAGCGCGCGCCACTTGGCCTTATCTTGCTTGTTCATATTGGTCAGAATTTCATTCAGATATATAACGGTTGAATTGATTGGATAATTTGACTTCCCATCTGGGATGGTCCCGGGTTGCCCCGGGACCTAATGATATGGGTTTATGGCCGTTCAGCGGTTCTCTGCCTCCATTCCATCGGAATCGTGGGCCTGGTCATAGACGAAGGCCGTTGCCATGCGCTTCTCCCTCTCGTCGGTCTTCTTGGCGAATGTCTCCGGCGGGGAAGGCTGGTTGAGCACGATCTGGTTGAACGGAATCTCTATGTGGATCTCGTTGGCCATCCTATAGATCTCTCTGTTGAGGGCTCTCCTCGCAGGATAGAAGTCGACTTCTTTACATTTAGCGAGGAAAAGGAGGTTGACGCTGCTGTCCAACATGTCCTGAACCCCCTTGTAGTAGGGGCCTTCCACGATGTAGGGGATCTTATCCTTGATCTTGGGCATGTAGTCCCTGATGAGGAGCTCGACCCTCTCGAGATCGTCAGCGTAGTTGATCGGCAACTCGCACCTGATGACAGACAGCTCCTGACTCTGGTTGACGACGGCGCTGATCGTGTTGTTGTTGAGGTACTTGATGTTGCCGCCCTCGTCCTGGATCTTGGTGGTACGGATCCCGATCTCCATGACGGATCCCCTCCAGCCGTCCACGACGATGAAGTCGCCGACCTTGAACTCACCGTCGAACACGATGAACAGTCCGGCGATGATATCTGCGATGAGCGATTGTGCACCAAGACCTATGATCAGTCCCAAGATTCCCGCACTTACCAGCAAAGCCTGGGTGTCAACGCCCCATGAGGATAGGATCCAAATGATGGCGACGATGAATATCGCATACCTTGAGAAGCTCAGGATTAGCCTCAGGGCGGTCTGGAAGTGGGTGTCCGCCTTGATTCTGTTCTTTATGACGTTGAGCACAACGAACAGCAGCAACGTGACGAAGAGGATCTCGCAGGTCCTTATCAAAGCAGGGATCTCCTGATACAGCGAATCGATCACGGCGTTCCCTGTGGGGGCGTCGTTGAATATCGAGTCCGGACCGAAGATGTACTGGTCGAATACCACGGCAAGCACCGTGACGATGCCCAGCAGGGCCACCGCCACGAGCACTGCGCGACTTTCTCTCTGTTCATCGGAGAGTTCTTTGTTGTTTTCCTTTTCATTTGTCATTTTCTCACCCATATCATAATATCATAACAAATTCGGTAAATCTATAGGGACGACTATTTTTTCGTATTTAGCAGAAGAGCCTGAAGCATTCCTTACATTTATGCTCAATTCATGATCGCCAGAGACATTGCTTATTTCAATGACATATACATTATTGTCTTTTTCACTAATACCTGGGCTAATTGATTCTCCGTCCAGATATATCGATCCTAATTCAATAGATTCAGTTGCTTTCATGGTGATCTTTACATTGAAGGACGATCCTGAAGAATTAGTATCGACATTTACTGATGATACCAATCCGACATTCTCCACATTTACGGTTTTTTGTCCGGTTTGCTTCAAGCCAGATTCGGCAGATGCGACAATCTTCAATGAATAGGCGCCATACTCAGTGACAGGGAATCTCCCTGTATATTCTAAATCATCAGCAGATCCAAAACTCGCTGTTCCCTTTTCACCTCCATCATGATAAAGTGTTAACACCATGGGAACGGGCAAAGAGGTCTTCACAGAGTAATCGATAGTAGGTGTTAGAGTACTGCCGGAAAGTACAAAGACAACACTAGATGTCACTTTACTATCATCGAATAGTCTTTGAACCGGCATCTTCTTGATTATGTACTCGTCAAGAATCACCCCTATGTAGTAGGTGCCAGAGTCAGCTACTACAAAGTCAAGACCTGATGCTGCATCTGAGAACGGATGAACCGTACCTGATACTGGAGTAGTACATGCCGCATCTGTGTACAGACCTATAGTGATGTCTGCTGTATCAAATTTCTCGTTGTCAATATCAGCAGTTGTATGGACTACGCTTCCCTCAATTGATGCTTCAAGATTGAAATTGGCAGTTTGTAATTCCACATTCATTGTATTGTCATGGTGAACAAAGCCAGGATAATAAAAAACCTCAGAATTGACTAATATCCTTGCAGGAGACGTCGTTATCTTTACAGGTTGGAAGATGTCTGTCGACACGTACGTTGTTCTATCTTCGTCAGTGTATAGGTACATCACGAGATCGATCAGATCATTCGTATTGATTGTTACATCATAGAATGAAAAGTCGTCAAAACTGAACCCACATACCAATGCGAACGGTGGCGTTGTCAACTCGCCTGAATAATAAGTATTCCCATTAACTCCAGCAACTTCCCAGTGATACGTTCTATCGTATTCTATTCCTCCAGAACTAGCGGTTCCGGAAGGGTGCTCCGTCAGATCCGCCTCAAACAAAACATCGCTGGTGGTTGGATCTTTAATACGGAACACGGGAATATCAGAATCACCTGTCACGGTGAAATTATATACCACGGTATTGCCATTGACACGGACATTATTCTTACTGACTTCTGTTTTAGTACCTTCAATATACACCGTTTCAAGTGTCCAAACGTGGTCTCCGAACGTCCCTCCTATGTAATAGTACTGATTACTGAGTAGTTTCTGATTGAACATGTACGTGTCTGATTGGCTAGTCGCTTGTTTCGAAGCGATGGTATCCGCTCCTTTCATCAGATGTATTATAACATCTTCATAGCTTCCTTCCACTATCGTAACTTTGCACGTGATGCCTGATGTGTCGGCAGAGATTATGTCTACGGTTGCGTATTGTACGGAGATGTGTCCATAATAGCTCTGGATCTGTCCCTCATACAGTATGCCGAATGTATAACTACTATTGAAACGGACCCAATCGTCATCCAGAACCCCTGTGGTTGTGTGACTGCTAGGAGTTATGAAGTGCCCATTCTCCATTACAGAATCCAGGCTATATTTGTCATCGATGACATATATGATCTTATCCGAGAAATCGTCGTTGATGGTGACACTATAGTGTATGGTTTCCCCAACTTGTACGAGTTCGAACTCATAATGATTCGGAATAATGAAAGACTTACTGTAATACATCCCGGTTCCTTTGATCTCGACTAGGTAACTGCAATCTCCTGAACCGTAGCTAATTGACTCGGTGACAGTATCTGTGTTCTCGCCTAAGATCAATCCTTTTGAATATACGGCCTCACCAGATTCTTCATCAGTGATTGTCAGGATCGGAACTTCAGCACCATTTGTCACAGTCACGCTGTATTCGATCATGCAATAAAGTGCATTAACATAATTGACGATGACCGCCTCTGTGGATTCCAAGGTGATTGTCTCGCTCACGAATGTTTCAGAGCCAGAAGTTACGGTCAACCGGTATTCTCTACCGGACTCCAGGTCCGTGAACGTGTCCGTATTGGTGCCTTCGGACAGCTCCTTGCTGGCGATGAGGCTCTCCTCTTCCGTCACATCGTAGAGGTATATTGTCGCTATCTCGCCTGTGCCGGTGACCTTGATCTCGTATGAGACGGTGTTCCCCTCCACCTCCAGGCCGACGAGCTCCACGGTTATCGCTCTGGACCCAATGGTGACGGTCTGACTGACGAATGACTGTGATTCCGTGGAGACTCTGAACTCGTATGCCTTCTCGTACTCCAGTCCGCTGATCGTGCCGGTGTTAGCCCCGTCGGCCAGATCCGTAGCGTACACGGACTCTCCGGTTGGTCCGTACAGATGGGCGGTGACGGTCTCGCCGTAACCGGTGACCTGGACCGCATAGGACACGTTGTTCTCGGAGACGGTCAGGTCGGTGAGCTCGACCACGACGGGCGAGGGCTCGGTCGTCACGCTCTCGCTGAGAAGAATCGACTCGGAGGTGGATACCGTGAACGTGTAGGTGTGCCCGTACTTGAGTTCGTTTACCGTTCCCGAATTAGCGCCCTCGGACAGCAGGGCCGAATAGACCGCGGCGGATGTCTCCGCGTCCTTCAGTTCCGCTGTAATCTCGGAATGTATGCCTTCGACCGTCACGCTGAAGGATACGGCGTTCTTCGATGCGGACAGGCTGTCCAGGGTGATGACCGGGGACTGCGTGGATAGATCCTGCTGCATGTACGATGCAGTGGGCGACTCCACGGTGAGGATGTAGGTGTGCGCCTCCGCGAGTCCCGAGACCGTGGCGGAACAGCGCCCGTCGGTCAACGGTGACGAATAGAGTGTAGAACCCGTGTCCGGATCGCTGAGCGTGGCGTATGCACCCTCATCCGTACCGTGGAGACGCACGGAGAATCCGATCGAATCGAACGTGGCGTCGTAGTACTCCAGTTCCGCCCAGACCGGCTCTCCAGGGATGGTCTGGGATGCCAGGACCAGCAACGGCGGCAGTCCTGTCCTCACTTCCACGGAATGGTCCTTCGAGCCGTCCAGGCCCGCCAGATTGCCTGACAGCTGGCCATCGGGTATCGCCTCCTGCTGGACGATCGTCCCGCCCTCGAGGAGGACGGCGTAATAGGTCTCGGATTCAACGGCATCGACGAGCTCGATCGAGTAGCTCAGCATCCCTCCGACGAAATACGCATCCAGGTATATCTGGACATCAGCATTCTCGATGGTGGGCACGACCACGGATGTGACCACTACCATGGCGACCATGGTGGTCGCCATGACCTGGGCCGCTGTGACGCTGGCCGCAGACGATGCGGCAGCGGATGAACTCGCCGCCGCTGAAGACGAGGCCGCCGAGGAAGAGGCGGAAGACGATGCGGATGATGATGCCGATGACGAAGAGGACGAGCCTGAGGCAGACGACAGGTCCGAGGAGGAGCTGTCGGTGCTGGGGTTATCGGAGCTCTGCTCCTGCTCGCGCTTCTGCTGGCGTTCCTCCTCCTCTTCCGTCAGTTGAAGGGGAGGTCCGTACTCCTGCATGGGGAACTCTGCATAATCGCAGTGATACTCGTCGACGTATGCAAAGTTACTGTAAACCTGCGGAGAGTACTCTGGGTAGACTTCGAACTCCTTGGTATGGTTGTTGTTCGGCTCCCTCAGCTGCTGAAACTCCTCTATCAGAGTAAGACCCCGCTTACCAACTGTACAGTTAACGAAGTTTAATAGTTTGTTTCAGGGTATTTAAAAAGGAGACTGGGTTGTTGATCCGGGACCGAACGGTACGGTCATCTCGACGGGGTGAACGGGCGGCTCAATCGCCATCCTCGGACGGATCGAGTTTGCTGTCGGACGGAGGGATGCCCTCCACCTCGTCGTAGACGGGGACGTATTCGGGATTCCTCTTCAAGGGATCCCTGACCTTCTTGGCCATCTTATCCTGTATGCCGTTGAACTTTTCCGGAGATATAACGGGGGTGGCGTCATGTTTTATCAATAGTCCGTCCCAACGCATATAGCCGGCGTAAACGGGGTTGTGGAGGATGTTCCTCAGGTTGTACTTGTTCCATGGGTTCCCCTTGCGCGTCAGCAGGCCCTGCCTGTTCAGGGAATAGCAGATGGAATCCATGGTCTCGTCCTGGGCGTAGAGCTCGAAAATCAGCGATACGACGTATTGCTCGTCCATATCGTCTACAAGCTTCCCTTCGCTGATGCGGTATCCGAAGGGAGGGGTAAATCCCATGGTCCTCTTCTCATCGTCGTTGTTCTCCAGCGTCTCTGCTTTCTGGCGCATACCGTCCTTTGTGCGTTCGCCTATCTGTCCGCTCTCGAGCTGGGCGACGCTCTGCAATAGCTGGATGACGAAGGTGCCCATGGCGGTGTTGGTGTCCCATTTCTCCTGCTTGGAGATGAACTCCTTGTTCTTCTTCTTGAGGAGGTCCATCATCTCCAGGAAATTGCGGCTGTTCCTGTGGATACGGTCCATCTTCAGGACCAGGATAGAATCCCAGGTGTCGATGTCCTCCAGCATCTGTTTGTATGCAGGACGTCTGGTGTTGCGGCCAGAGTAACCGTCGTCGATGTAGAACTTGACGATCTCGTAGCCAGTGTACGAGCAGTAATCCTCGAGAGCCTGTTTCTGCGCCGCTAGAGAGTATCCCTCGCGTGCCTGCTCCTCTGTGGAGACCCTGATGTATGCGGCTACCCTGCCTCTGCTCATGACGATAGGTATTCGGGGTTCACGGCCTTGAACTTATCGACAGATACTATGGCCTGAACGGCGGACTTGAGCTGGATGTTATCCCAGCGCCTCTGTCCGATGTAGAGGGGGTTGTGCAGGATGTTCGAGATGGTCTGTCTGCTCCATCCTACTCCCTTCTTGGATTCAATGCCCGCATCGTTGAGGTGATCGCAGATCTCCTGAAGGGTCGATCCTCCGATTGCCATGTTGTAAATGGCGCGGACGATGTGCGCCTCATCGTCTACGACGACGAGCTTGCCGTTCAAATACTGATATCCGTAGGGGTGGGCTGATCCGAGGTTGCCCTCGCAGTTCTTGGCCTTGTACGTCATGGCCAGCTTAACCCTGTCCCCGATCTGCTCGCTCTCTAGCTGAGCTATACGCTGCATGATATCCATAACGAATCTTCCCATGGTATCCTCCGTGTCGAGATTGTCATAGATGGATACGAACTTCTTGTCATTCTTGCGCAGCTGGTCCATCATGAGCGTGAAGTTCAGGCTGTTCCTGTGGATACGGTCCATCTTGAGAACGATGAGCTTGTCCCAAGAGTCCATCTCCGACATCATGCGCTGATAGGCAGGCCTGTTGCTCTTAGTACCGGAATAACCGTCATCGATGTAGCGGTCGGCTATATCCAACCCCTCTGCCCTGCAATAGGCCTCCAACTTCTTCATCTGGGCGTCCAGAGAGAAACCTTCCAAAGCCTGGTCCTCAGTGGATACCCTGGCGTAAAGTGCTGCACGCAAGTGCTATCCATCCCGAGAAGATTATCTGATTCTGTTTATTTAAGCATTGACCTTAATTTTTACAAAATGGACAATATAAACTCGTAGAATGCTGCAAATAAGGTGGATCTGGGGATGACCCCAGTCCTCAGTGTTTTTTGATCTTAGGATCGACGGTCTCATGCACCATATTGCTGGTGAACGAGGCCAGGATCTTAGCCGCGTTATGGATCTCCTCCTCCGAATACTGGCTGGAGAGTTTCCTAACAGCGGAGTCAATGAGCTTCAGTTCATCGTTGCCCTCCTCGATTCTCTTGTCGGAGAGACGCAGGTTCTGACGCCTGTTGTCCTCCGGATCCTTCTCGCGGATGATGTATCCCTTCTTCTCCATAGCGATGATGGTTTGGGATACCAGGGCTTTGGAACTGTCGAACAGATCAACTAGGTCCGTCGCTGTACAGCCCGGTCTGGACCAAATGCTGTATAGATACAGGATCTCCTTGTGCGTGGGCCTCAGGTGCTCAGGACTGTTATTGAACAGTTTGAGCTCCATGATTGCTATGTTTGCGTAGCTCGCGAACAGGGACTGTTTGAAATCCATGTTATCGAAATCTTTTGACGCATCCATATTATTACCTGTTAACGGACTTAATATGTTAGTCTGATAAAAACCCTAGCCAAACATCGTATATCTTGGAGAACAAAAATCACTATCCAGATGCCTAGCTAAAATTGAACTGTTATCTAAATGGATTAATCAATTAAAAGGGGGATAAACCCCCTTGAATGGTTTTAAAACTCACATCTCGCCGGCCATGCCGTGAGGGCCGTTGGCGAGAGCATCGCTTGCGGCAGGCGCCGGAGGGGCCCTGCGGGATGCGATGACATCATCGATCCTGAGGATCATGTTGGAGACTTCCTCGGCTGAGTTGATTGCCTGCGACTTAACCCTGAGGGGCTCGACGACGTTGCGTGCGAGCATGTCAACAGCCTCTCCGGTCTCGAGGTCGAGTCCGAAGTACTTGGCCTTGGCGTTCTTCTTCTCGTGGGCGTTCTTCAGCTTGATGATGCTGTCGATGGGGTCAATTCCAGCGTTCTCAGCGAGAGTCCAGGGGATGATCTCCATGGCCTTCGCGAACTTCTCGATTGCGAGCTGTTCCCTTCCGCCGACGGAGGATGCGTAATCCATGAGAGCGAGCTCGACCTCGATCTCGGGTGCACCTGCTCCTGCAACGACCTTTCCGTCCTCGAGTGCGACTCCGACAGCGCGGATTGCGTCGTTGAGCGCCCTCTCGACTTCCTCGAGCACATGCTCGGTTCCGCCGCGGATGAAGATTGTGACTGCCTTTGCGTTCTTGCATCCGGTCACGAAGGACATTCCGTCCTCTCCGACCTTCCTCTCCTCTACGCATCCTGCGGTTCCCAGGTCCTTGCTGGAGATCTCCAGGACGTTTCCGCAGATTGTTGCACCGGTTGCCAGTGCGAGTGCGTCGAGATCGGATGCCTTGCATCTCCTGTAGGCAAGGATTCCTGCCTTTGCGAGGTAGTGCTGGACGAGCTCGTCCACTCCCTTGGAGCAGTACACGACGTTGGCTCCGGCCTTCTTGATGGCCTCGACCATGGCCTTCATGGAGTTCTCTTCCTCTGCGAGGAACGAGGACATCATTGTGGGGTCTGTGATCTGGATGGATGCATCGAACTCTGTCTTCTTGACCTCGAGGGCACAGGAGAAGAGTGCGATCTTTGCCTTGTCGACCTTGTCAGGCATCCTGCTGTGGACCTTCTCCTTGTCGACTACGATTCCGGTGACGATCTCGGTGTCTGCGATGGTTCCTCCGACCTTCTTCTGGAGGCGGACGTTCTTGGGGTCGACGATTCCCTTCTCGACGACTGTCTTTGAAGCCTTGACGACGAGGTCTGCCAGAAGAGACTCCTCGTCTCCGACGGACTTGCCGGTGAGGGCTGTTACTGCGACCTGCTTGAGGATCTTGTCGTTCTTTGCGTCGACTGCGATCTTGTCCAGGACCTCCATGGCCTTGGCAGCTGCCATCTTGTAACCGTTGGTGATGACTGTGGGGTGGACGTTAGCCTCGATCAGTTCCTCGGACTGCTTCAGGAGCTCTCCTGCGAGGACGACGGATGTTGTTGTACCGTCTCCGCACTCGGAGTCCTGTGTCTTAGCGACCTCGACGACCATCTTGGCTGCGGGGTGCTGGACGTCGATCTCCTTAAGGATGGTCACACCGTCGTTGGTGATGACGACATCACCGATGGTGTTGACGAGCATCTTGTCCATTCCCTTGGGTCCGAGTGTGGACCTTACCGCATCCGCGACTGCCTTGGCAGCGGAGATGTTGTTGAACTGGGCTTCTTTGTCCTTGCTTCTCTGTGTACCCTCTTTGAGTACGATGACAGGCTGATTTCCAGAACCATACATGGCTTTCACCTTTCTATGGTTCGACGATATTTTAGTTCTTCTATATAAAGTATGCTAATAGGAATTCAGAAAGGTCGGGTGAAGCCAGCGTCAATAGAAGTCCTCTATGCGCCGCTGCGTCAGGTAATCCTTGAGCACCTCCGAGTTCCTCAGCCATCTTTCCTTCTTCAGGTCCATGAACGCGTTGATCTGAGGCCAGAGTCCCTCCAGGTTCTCTGCGGTGTAGGGTTTGGTCCTGAGAGCAGCACGTACATTCTCCCTGATGTTCCAAACTCCCAGTGGGATGTCGTATCCAGGATGTATCTCCCTGAACACCAGTACGGCTGCGGAGCGTCCGATGCTTGCCAGGTATTCAGTGGCTGCCAATCTCGCGGCGTAATAGGCTCCGGTGATGTTGTCAGCGTATGATGTGCGTCCATCGAAGAACTCGTAGTCGTGGTCGAGTATCATCTCGTTAGGACTTGGGTTCCAAGAGGTCTTGGGATACCAAGCCTCGATCATCTCGTACCTCCAGGTCGTGGGCATCATGACTATGGACCACCAGTTATCCAGTTCCTTCCATTGGAAGAGCCTGAACTCATCGATGGTCTCAAGGTACCTGACATCCTTCATCATCTCCTTGCCGATCATGTCATCGACAGCGGTGATGCTCCATCTGGTGGGGACGAACCTCCTCCTCTTTCCGATCCCCATGGTGCCGACGGAGAAGGCCTTCTCTATCTCGGAAACCAATGTACCGTTGTTATATGCTGCCATGACGGCATCCACTGACCTCATATCGGTATCATAGAAGGATTTCTCCAGATTATGCTCGAATCTCCCGTTCTCAACACGGATCTCGGACATCTTTCCTGAAGGTCCGAACGGCATGATCTCGTCATCCAGGACTATCCTGCCTGAGGGCCTTTTCTCGAACATAGTCTCTACGCTGACAGGTTTCTCGGTCAATGCAAGTTCCTGCACGTTGTCAACGATCCTGCCGGATTTCTGGAAATCTGTCGCATCTATCCTGTACTTTCCACGGACAAGCTGGAATCTCATGGCGGCGATATCGTACATGGACTTGCCTCCCCAGAGCTCGGGTTTGTCCAGGACTGTGGTGTCTCCCATGTATGTGGGGAGAAGTGGACCTATCTCCACCTTTGGATAGCCGTACCTTCCCACGAAAACAGCGGGGGGTGAGCTACCAGCGATGTCGTTGCTCTTGATCTCCGGGGTGTTGAGCTTCTTGGTGTAGAACTTCACCATCAGGGGGCATCTGTCCTTTCCGCAAAGGCGTCTTGTACCCTTGCATACGTTGCAGAGACCGTTCTTCACAATGGAATCGCTATTCTCGAGTGCTTCTTCGAATAAAGTGCTCTGCTCCCCCATGGACTTAGGTATGGGTTAGATGTTAAAATAAGGAACGAATAGGAGAGACAGTTGGATTTCTCCGGTTGCAAGGGGCTGTCTCCCACTATGATTGTGCATATGGGTTGGAGAATATAAAACCCATTGATTAACAGTAGTTAAAAGTTGGATAATGGTCAATTATCGAATGTTTTTCACAGGAGGTATTTATAAAAGATGGAAAGAACGGGGCATTGCCCCGTATGAATTCATTCGTCCGAATCGGATTTCCTAGCCGTGACGGATGCGCCGTGGGCATAGAGTCCCTCGGCATTCGCGAGGGTCTCGACCGTGTGAGCGAGCTCCGCCAATCCCTCTTTGGTGAGATATTGGACAGTGGATGTCTTCATGAAGGCCATCACGTTCAGTCCGGAACAGGTCTTAGCGTGCTCGGCCGTGGGCAGCACGTGGTTGGTACCCGAAGCATAATCGCCTGCGGCCACAGGGGTGTACGGGCCGACGAAGATCGAACCAGCGTTCTTGACCTTGCTGAGCGTATCCAAGGGGTCCTTGGTCTGGATGGAAAGGTGCTCCGGAGCGATCTCGTTGATGATCTCCACAGCCAGGTCCATATCGTCAGCGATGATGTATCCTGAGTTGTTCATGGCCTTCTCGATGATCTCCTTCCTGGGAGTCTCGCTGATGAACTTCTCCATGATCTTCCAGGCCTTGTCAGGAAGTTCGGGGTCGTCTGTTACGAGTAGACAGGCTGATGATGGATCGTGCTCGGCCTGGGCCACAAGGTCCATGGCCACGAATTCGACGTCCGCTGTCTCGTCTGCAAGGACAGCTACCTCGCTCGGTCCTGCAGGGAAGTCTATGTCCACCTTGTCCCTGAGCATCATCTTTGCCGCGGTGACGAACACGTTTCCGGGACCTACGATCTTCTGGACAGGCTCAACGCTCCCGGTACCGAGGGCCATAGCGGCAATCGCCTGGGCACCTCCGCTGTAATAGATCTCGTCCACGCCTGCGATATCGGCTGCTACGAGTGTGAGGGGGTTGGCAGGAGCCGGTGTGAACATGATGACCTCGTCGACACCAGCCACCTTGGCGGGAATCGCTGTCATCAGGACGGTACTGGGGTATGAGGCCCTTCCGCCGGGGATGTAGCATCCTACCCTCTCGAGAGGAGTCGTCTTCACACCCAGGGTGATACCGGGCTCGACCTCGGTCAGCCAGAGTCCCTGGGGCTTCTGCATCTTATGGAAGCGCTCGATGTTGTACGCTGCGTTCTCCAGCTCGTCCACGACATCCTGCGAGACCTTCTCGTAGGCCTCCTCGATCTCGTCCCTCGTGACGACTATGGACTTCAGTTTCACCTTGTCGAACTTCTCTGCGAGTTCGATGAGAGCCTTGTCCCCGTCGTTGCGGACCTGGTCTATGATGCCTTTGACGATCTCGTTGACGTCGTCGACCTTCGATGCGCGATTCTTTGCCCAGAAATCCTCGCTGACTTGCTTCCACATGATTATGGCTACGACACGCGCCTGTATATTAACCCTTTTATTAAAGAATGATAACGCTTTTAACGTTACGAATATCTCGGTCTTCAGTACCATGAAGGTCATAATAATCGGTGCCGGCGCTGTCGGTTACGTAGCTGCCGAGACCATTTCGAACATGCACGATGTGCTTGTGATAGAGAACGATTCCGATATCGCGGACATGGTTAAGAACCGTCTGAATGTATCTGTTCTTCATGAGGACGGTACCAATCCAAAGACGATCAATTATGCTGTTGAGACTCATGGAGCAGACGTTCTCATAAGCACCCTGAAGAGAGACGATTCCAATCTCTTCATCTGCATGATGGCGAAGAGGATCAGACCCGAGATCGTCACCGTGGCTTCGATCACCAATCCAGATTTCATGATCGCCACCACCAAAGATGGAGTGACGGGAGTGGATGTCATAATCTCCCCTGAGCTGATAACTGCCGACAAGATGTACAGGATATGCACCCTGGAGAATGCTGTCGACTTCGAGGTCATGCCCATTTTCAACTCTTCCATGGCCGTATTCGAGGTCTCTCAGGACAGCAATATGGTCGGGAAGATTGTACAGGATACCTTCTCACTGAACGATGCAACCGTGTTCGCCATCTATCGCGGCGATGACCTGTTCTTCCAGGTGGACACGATGGAGATACACGCTGGGGACAGGATATGCGTCATGGGAACCTATGAGGCCATTTCAGGCTACAATGCATCCCTGGGAGTGGAAATCTCAGCTAAGGACATAGTTATCCTCGGAGGAACCATCGTCGGACAGCATCTGGCCTCGCTTCTGGCAGCTGATGATAAGCAGAGGTACGTCAGGATCATCGATAAGGACAATGAGCGCTGCAAGGACCTCTCTAGGAGCCTGAGCGGTGTGCTCGTCATCAACGGGGATTTCACAGATCCGGAAATTCAGTCATCTGAGAACCTTTTCAGATCCGACTGCTTGGTATCCGTAACGAATCAGGACGATACCAATCTTCTTATGTGCATGTCGGCTCAGAAGTACAACACTAACAAGATCGTATCCAGATACCTCAAGAAGGAGTATCAGGACATCTTCACGTTCACCGGTCTGGCCACCATCGTAGGATTCGACAAGATCGTATCCAACGAGATCGCCAAATGCGTCATTTCCGGGGACAAGGTGGTCATGAGGATGAGGAACAGCGATGAGCAGTTCTTCATCCACGATGTGGATTCGCATTCCAAGCTTATCGATAGGTATTACGGTGATCTCATCCTTCCTAACGGTGTGAGAGTCGTGGCCATCAAACGCAACGAAGATGTTCTTTATCCCGCCATGGACACCGAGTTCATTGAGGGCGACCGTCTTCTGGTATTCACCAATTTCACGAAGGAGAAGGATCTTGCCAAGGTCTTCGGAAGGAACATCGTTTCAGAGAGCTGATTCCAATGGGCCGTATCAAGGAAGAGAGTGTTTTGAGCAAGATCTCAAGGTGGAACAGCACCGAGATGAAGCTTTTGGGAGGGTTAGTGGCCATCATCGGAGGCACATACCTCTTCCCTGCCCTATACGCATTCCTGAACGGTGAAAACCCATTCATTTTCCTGACACCGGCCGTTCCGATGATAATCTTCGGTACGATAGTATACCTTCTTTTCGCCCCGTCGATCAATTTCAGGACGGTTAACGGACTGATCACCGTGGCTTTGGCCTGGATTGTCATGTTCGTCTGCGGATCCTTCCCGTACATCATGCTCAATTTCCCGCTGATCGATGCGGCTTTCGAATCTGTCAACGGTTTTACAACTACAGGATGCTCCACCATAGACGATGTCTATGCCTACCCGGTCAGCATCCTCATATGGAGATCCCTTACGCAGTGGCTGGGAGGTATAGCAGTCGTTATCATCTTCATGTACATCCTGCCGATGTTCGGAATGGGCCGTTCATTCTTCAGCAATGAGCTGGAAGGTTCCGGAAACAACAGGTTCTCGATGAAGCTCAGGAGCGCAGCGAAATCCTTCATATTGGTTTACGTCCTGCTATCTTTCCTGAACTTCATCATCCTGATGCTGCTGAATGTGCCTCTGGTGGATTCCATCTGTCTGTCGCTGACCACTATATCGACCGGCGGAAGCATAGTTTCCAACAACAGTATGATGGACTTCTCGCTGGCGGTCCAGATCGTCACCATGTTCTTCATGTTCATCGGAGCAGTAAACTTCTACCTGCACTTCAAAGCCATATACGGGAAGAACCTCAAGGAATACTACCACAACAAGGAGATCAAGCTCCTCCTCGGATGGTACCTTTTCGCTGCCCTGGTGATATTCGTGCTTTACGCATTCCCGATCTTCAACACTGGCAGCGTTCCACCCTCTGAATACGGAGAGACCTTCAAGAACTCGCTGTTCATGGCGATATCCCTGGGAACCACCACAGGAGCTTTCGTCATCGACACGACCGCGGCCCCGGAGATCATCATGTTCCTGTTCATCGTGCTCATGATGATCGGAGGATCTGCAGGTTCTACCGCTGGAGGTATAAAGATTACCAGGGTCAGGCTCATCCTGAAGTTCTTCCATAACAACCTGAAGAACATCCTCCACCCCAATGCAGTGTACACAGTCAAGGTTGACGGAGAGGATGTGGACGATTCCCGTGTTCTTTCAGCCGTCTCGATAATGCTCCTGTATCTAGGAACCACCTTCGTGGCGATCATCTTCCTCCTGCCGAACTGGGGCTGGGAGGAATCTCTGGGAATGGCTGTCGGTTCGATAACCAACACCGGAATAGGATTCGGTACCATCGGAGAAGCGGGAACGTACTCCTTCATAGATCCCGTCACCAAAGGGTTCCTGATGCTCCTGATGTGGATCGGACGTCTCGAGATATCCTTGGCATTGGTCTTCCTCACGCCTACATTCTGGCATGAACTGAGGATGAATATGAGGTACTCTAACTTCTTCAAGAAGTCTCAGTGACCTTCGCAGTAAGAAAGGATGTTCATGGCAGCCTTGTTGCCGGGCGAGATCTCGTTGATTGCACCGGCGGTTATCCTGGCCTTGTCGTACTCGTTGGATAGGGCCAGGCATATCCCCAAAGTCTCCAAGGCTCCGATATGCTGATTGTCCTTCTGCACAGCCCTGGCAGCATATCCGCCCGCGGCCTTGACGTTCCCTTGGATCCTCATCACATATGCCGCGATTGCATTGGAATCAGCCGATTTGTCCTTCAGGCCTTCACGGACGTATTTGACGGCCTCCCTGTCATGCCCGCCAAGCATCAGCGATGTGACATAGGCCACCCTGACATCGTAATCCTTGGGATTCTCCTTCAGAAGGGCTGATGAGGTATCAAGGGATTGCCTATGCTCCCCCACCGCGCTCTGTATCGCAGACAGCATGATCCTGTCGTTGATGACTGGATTCGATATCTGTGGATAGCACTCCATCGCGGATTCGTACTCTTCCATGTCCACAAGGCAGTGGCATCTCAGCCTCTTGACCCTGTCATCCCCGTCCATATCCTTCGCAATCTGGTATGAGAAATAGGGACATCCGAGGTTGTACAGCGCTGTGGCGATCTCGAATCCGTTCTCCGTATCGGCCATCGCGACCAGCCTGTTGGCGATCTTGGATTCCGTGCCGTCGTTCGGAAGGAGCTTCAGAAGCGACATGCACTTCAGGAGTTCGAACGGGTCGTCCGAAGATTCGGACAGAGAAAGTATCCTCTGGCTGACCCCTTCCGTGTTCCCGGACGAAATATCAGCAGAGATGCTCTTGAAAATCTCCTCGTTCGACATCGAAGTGACATCCCCGCTCATATATTTTTAACTGATGAGTCCGATTTACTTTCATGAAGATACGCTCGGTCAGTGTGGACGGGCTTTACAACGGGTTCGATTATGAGCTCAAACTGAATCCCGATCTGACATACATCCATTCTCCAAACGGTTACGGCAAGTCCACCCTGATGCACATGCTCTACAGTGCTCTCAAGGGTGACTCCGCATATCTGGAGGAGATCCCATTCAAGAGATTCGACATAGAGTTCGTGGATGGTACCGTCCTTATTATTGAGAACAAGGACTGCAAGCTGACCAAGATGGTACAGAAAATGGATCTGGACACCCGTGTGACCGATGAGGATGTCGAATCCATGTCGGACATAACATACATTGGTCCCGACCGCCTAACCATCAGGAAGAAGGACGGGCATCTTGTGAATGCCCTGGAGTTCTGTGCCCAGGAGCTGTATGAGACCATACGCCGCGCCAAGGACGACAATTCCCTGACCGAATACACCGGAGAGCGCAGGGAGATGTCCGACAGCGAACTCGACTTCTGGTGCAAGGACCTGAATGCAAAGCTCGATTTCATCAAGGACGCAGGGTTCTACCCTGTTCTTCCCACGAACATAAAGTTCCCTCCGTCCAGATACGAGATAATAGACAACAGGAAGGCCTGCGAGGATCTGGCCTATTCCATCTCGGAATACGTGGACAGGGACTATCAGCTGGCCGAGTCCATAATAGTCTTCAAGGACATCGTGAACAACATCTTCCTGAACAAGTACATCGATGTCACCGAAACAGGGAAGCTGACCGTAACCATGGCCAACGGGACCTCGCTGCAGCTGAACAAGCTGTCATCCGGCGAGACTCAGATCCTACTGATGTTCTACAATATCCTTTTCCATTCCCACCAGGACGGCATAGTCATAGTGGATGAGCCCGAGATATCGCTGCACGTATCCTGGCAGCAGATGATAGGGGACTACTTCAGTGACATATGCAGGGTGAGGAAGATTCAGATGCTTGTCGCCACCCATTCGCCCCAGGTGATACATGACAGGTGGGATCAGGCTCAGGAGCTGGTGCTGAAGAATGCGTGATTACCTTACTGTCGATGATATCTGCAACCAGATATCGATGAACAGATCCCTGTTCAAGGGAACCATACTGCTTTCTGAGGGCAACACCGACCAGAGGCTGTACGGCAAGTTCATAGACCGTAAGGGGACGAAGATCCTCCCCGCACACTCCAAGAGCAATGTCATACAGGTTGTCAACAAGATGACCGCCCGCAGGGACGGAAAGGTACTGGGCATAGTTGACAAGGACCTGGACGAACTCAAGGGCAGGGTATATTCCCCTCCGGTTTTCTACACAGACATGAGGGATCTGGAGATGATGCTGATCAACAGCGACGCCCTCGATGATGTGCTTTCAGAATACGGCGACCAGGACAGGATGCAGAGGTTCGAGCGCCAGTTCGGGAACATAAGGGAAGCTATAATCGAGGCTTCGTACCCGTTAGGGCTGCTCATGTATGTGTCCCATCTCAGGGGATACAACCTCAATTTCAAGAACCTGGACTTCAGGGATTTCATAGACAGGAAGACCCTCAAGGTCGATCTGACCAGGATGGTCCAGTCCGTCATCCAGAACACTTACGGCAGCGAGCTGTCAAGGAAGAACGTCCTCAGGGACCTTCAAAGTCAGATGTCCAACCATACCGACAAGCATATGATCGCCAGAGGACACGATGCCGTCAACGTACTGATGATAGGTCTGAAGGACGCCTTCGGAAGCTATAACTCATCAAATCTCAACGAGGGGAGCCTCGGTGGCGCTCTCAGATTAGCCTTCGATGACGATGAGTTCGAATCCACCGATCTTTTCAAGAACACCAGCGAATGGGCCTCCGAGAGGAACATAAAACTGTGGAAGATCAATCGAATTCCAGATCCTCTACCTTGATGCTGCCTGAGGATTCCATTATCTTCTTGATCCTGCGCTCGCCCTCGTCCAGTATCTCCCTGCAATGGTTCCTAAGGATGACGGCCTTCTCATAGATCTCTATGCTGCGGTCGAGGTCTATGCCTCCAGCCTCCAATTCCTTCACCAGGCCCTCCAGGGTCTCGATGCTTTCCTCGAAGCTCATCTTCTCTACTTCTTCCGAATAATCGCTCATTCCTTCATCTCCTTCGATTTGATGTCGGCCTCAGCCCTTCCATCCCTCATATGGATGGTAACGCTGTCGCCGACGTTGACATTATCTATGGTGGTGAGCACCTTCCCTCCGGGGCCGGTGATCATGCTGTATCCTCTTGTGAGGACGTTGAGCGGGTTCACACCCTCCAATTGCTTGCTGTATGACGAGAGCTCGCTCTCCTTCTCCCTGACGGAGGTCATGATACCTACATTGATCCTTTCCAGGGAGGCCTCGACGTATTCCTTCTTGTTCTCCATATCGTCCAGAGCTCTGGAGGGTTGGAGCCTTGCTTCGAGCCCCTCGAAGTCCAGGATCATGTCGTGCATCTTGTCTACCAGGGCCCTATCGGCTGATTTTGACAGGTTCTCTATCCTCATGCGCTGAAGGGACAGGGCATCCAGGCCCCTCTGCGGGTCCAACCTGGAATCCAGAACCTCGAACGAATGCTGCATCTCATCCAGAACGGAAGAGATGGCACGGTTGAGTCTGGTCATAAAAGAGGAGATCTCTGACCTCATCTCGGATTTGTCCCGTAGTATCAATGCCGCTGCCCCGGTCGGGGTTGGTGCCCTCAGGTCAGCGACGAAATCCGCTATGGTGAAATCCGTCTCGTGACCTACTGCTGATACCACAGGGACTTTGGAATTGTAAATCGCCCTGGCGACGATCTCCTCGTTGAAGGCCCATAGGTCCTCTATGGAACCTCCTCCCCTTCCGACTATGATGACATCCACTCCGGCCTTGTTCAGCAGCTCTATGCCGGCCACTATGGACTCCGCAGAGCCCTCTCCCTGGACCATCGCGGGCGCCAGAAGGATGTCCGCGGTGTACCTGGACTCTGAGGTTGTTATGATATCATGGATGACAGCACCCGTCTGGGAGGTGACCACCCCAATGGTCTTAGGGTACAGGGGGAGCTTCCTCTTGTGCGATTCAGCGAATAGTCCCTCGTCGGATAGCTTCTTCTTCAGCTTCTCAAATGCAACATATCTGTCGCCGACACCGGATTTCTCCATGGTCTCGACTATGAACTGGTAGCTTCCGCGGGCGACATAAATGTCGACGCGCCCGAACATCCTGACCTTCATGTTCTCTGTAGGTTCGAAATCGATCCTGGCGCGGGAACCCTTGAAAAGAGCGCAGCGGATCTCGCTGCCCTCGTCCTTGAGAACGAAATAGTAGTGCCCGGACGTGGATTTGGTCAATCCGGAGATCTCCCCGCTCACCCAAATATCGCTGAGACCTACAGTCCTGGAGAACAGTTCCTTGACGCGGGTGTTCAGTTGGGTTACGGTGATCACTTCGGGCATCGTTGGACCGTATGGGGACGGAGGATAAAGGATGTTGCATCGTACAATCGACCCATATGCTGTCATCAGCAATCCAGGGATCGCTCGGCGTCAGGAGCATTCGCACCAGAATGATGTCGTTTATCGAAGTCATGAGCTCGTGGACAGACACTCCCTTCTCGGTGATGGATATGAGCTTCCTGTTGTACCTTCCATATCTGGTCTCGGCTATGAGGCCGAGAGAGATCAGCTTGTCGACGACATTGACGGCAGTATGGCCGTTCTGACCGATGTGGTCGTAGATCTCCGTCCTGATATGGTCTCCATCCCTCACGAGGTAGTCCAATATCTCGAAGACGTGCCTCTCGAACACACTGTCGCCTTCCATACTCGACAGAATCTTTTCTGATTTCTTTATCATATTCTTATATCTACTTTCGACCGAAAGTATAATATTATACTGAACAGTTAGAAAAAACAGCAGATGAGGCGCCAAAATGGTAGAGAACTTGACTGAGAAGAGGATCCCCTTCGGAGGCAAATTGGATGACAGGAACAACGTTGATTCCTCGCCCAGGTCCTTCGACCAGTTGCCCAAGGATGTCCAGGAACTCCTGGTCAGCCGCAAGAACAGGCTCACCAAGGAGGCGAGATCGACCATCGCGGTTCTCGAGCAGAAGCATATGCTCACGCTCATCCTCTATCTCGACGAGATGTCCCCCGTTCTCAAAACGGACATCTACAACGATGTGTCGAGGTGCTCCAACATGACTCAAAAACTGGATGATCTGGATGGTCTTGGGCTGATTGCCACGTATTACACCGGCCGCACCAATTCCCATATCATGATGATCACCGAGAAGGGACGTCTCGTGGCGGACTGCATCAGGGAGATCAGGGGCATCATAGAATCAGACGGTCCAGATGCCTGATGTACATCTTTTGCGACAAAAAGCGACCATCTCGGGTTTTGTCAAAACTCGTTATGGATTTAGGCACGAGATTGAAAACCCGCTTAATATTCTGTTCAGATACATTGTTTCCGACCAAACTTTCGTCCTGAGGGAGGTTAGGGGCCTTATGGGATGATTGCGGTCGGGCGGTGAAAGGCCCGCGGGGCAATGTATAGGGCATGTGTCCTGCAAGTAAACGGAGATTTTTCGACATCACTCCAGTATTCCTGGAGCAACCCGGATCAGAGGTAACATCACCGCTGAAAAGGAGAAATGAAATATGAATACAAAAGGAATGAAATTCCTGGCAGTCCTGGCTGTATTGGCTATGGCGTTCGCCGCATTCGCTGTCGTCGCACCTGCGGAGACAGACGATGCGGGTGTTAACGACGGCGTCTTCACAAATGAAGAAGGAACAACTGCGGTCGTTGACACAGGAGATATCACCATCAATGCTAATACTACATGGTATGTCCGTGGAGCAGCTTCTATAACTAATGATATCACAATCAATGATGGAAAAACACTCACAATCGCTCCGGTCACCAATACAGCCGGTACCCCGGTCCTGACGTTAAGCAAAAAAGTGACCAACCTGGGAACGATGGATATCACAGGGGATACGACAATAATCGTGAACGGAGATGGCGCTGCGATCTACAGCGGCTCGAGCGAGACGACCGTGAAGGGAACCATCATCGTCGAGAGCACTGTAGCAAATGCGCTCACGATCACCCAGGGAACGGTATCCTACCAGAACATCACGACCGAATTCAAAGGCGAAATACAGGACGCTGTAATCAAGGTCGGAGGGACCGGAACCTCGAAACTCACCAACAACAACATAACCCAGAAGACCGCATACGCAGCGTGGATCGATATCGCAAATGCATCGAATACGATATCAGTCACGAACAACAAATTCACAGCGGACTTGGACGATGGAATAATCTATTATTGTATCCAGGTCGGAGGAAGTACGAGCCAGACGTTCGGTAATTACACGACAGTGGACCTAACCAAGAACACATTCACGGATATCGACGATGCCAAATATTTCGAGGCATTCGGACCTTACCACTTCATCGGAAAAGGATACGGTATAGGAGTCTCGGGAACGGCGGGAGCCGAGGTGATCGTCGATGCGACAATACCGAAGGCACAGGTCAATACCGGCGGAAACATCGGAATTGCCAGCGACCTGACCATCACCAAGCTCTTCATCCTGAACGGATCCGTGACCGTGGCCGCAGGAAAGACCCTAAAGGCCGATATCGATCTTGTCGTATGGACTACCACACCTTCGCTCGTACTCACTGCGAATGCTAATGGAGCAGTCTTCGACGGAACCATCTCCCACTACACGAACAAGGCCGTCAACTCCAGTGCAGATATGCTGGTCAAGGCTGGAACCGAAACTAACTTGACAATCGCGACAGGTTCAGTCAAGGTCACCGGAGCACTTGGAACACTCAACGGATCCAAGATCCTCGCGACCACCGGAACAGTCGTCCTTGGAAATGGAGCCGGTAGCGAGTTTGAGGTTCCCGCAACAGCAACACTCGATCTCACCGGAAATGTCACCGGTAATGTTGCCAACGCAGGAACGATCGTTCTTGAGAGCGGTGCCGACATCTCGGACCTGAACATAACTGGAACCGGAGTCATCGATGACGAGACATCCGAGAGCGACATGAAGGAGATCATCATCGGAGGAGACTCCGAGGGTAAGAGCACAGTATACTCCGCTAAGCAGCTTGTGACTGTCAGCTCCGAGATCAAGTTCTGGACCCTCAGCGAGGGATCGAAAGTCGAGATCAAGGGAGTGCTCGTCATCCCCGAGGGAACCAAGCTCACCGTCGAGGCCGATGCGGAGCTCGTCATCCACAAGAACGCCAAGCTGATCGTCTACGGACAGCTGATAATCGACAAGAAGACCGAGAGCGCGGAATCCGCCGGAAAGCTCACCATCGATGCAGGATATGTCTATGTCGAGGGAACGGTCGAGATGGACGGAATCACTTCGTTCGAGAACGGAGATGCCATCGTATCCACAGTCGAGGTCGCAGAGTCCGGATTGTTCACCATCGGTGACGACGGAACGGTCACCGAGGATGACTATTTCGAATTCATCGTCGACGACGGAGGATACCTGGTCGTTTACGGAACCATGGGAACCGTCATCAAGAACAGCGGATCTGTCACGGTCGACAGCGATGTCGCGGTGACCACCTCCACGACCATCTACAACATGGCCGCCAACGCGGTAGTCGAAATCGAGAACTACACCGTCAAGGCATCCGCCAACGGTACCGCGACACTGACCATCTCCGACAGGGACCTTGTGTTCCTCACATACTGGGGAGGAGCCGCAGATGTCGATGTAAAACTTGCTAACAGCGAGGACAAGGTCGTCATCTCGACAGGTCTCGCCGTACCCTCTGGAGAGATCACGGGAACGGATTACTCGGTCACATTCAGCGGACTGGTAGTCAAATCCACCGTTTCCTCTTCTTCGACCAGCGATGGAAGTGACGCAACAAAAGGAATCTACAACGGAAAGCAGTATTCGAAGGCACTCGTCGTCGAAGGACTGACTTCGGTCGACTACACCTATATCGGGAACACGACCGGAAGGACCGACCTCACAGCACAGGCCACGGTGTCCACATACACCGATGCCGGTGACAACAAAAAATACTGTGCGGTCAAGGTTGTTGGAGCCATCCTCATCGGCGACAACGTCACGATCGCCAACACGCGGGGTCTCCTCACCGTTACCGGAACCATCACAAACGAGTCCTCGGCAGGACTGTTCACCAACGCCGCCAAGATCACCGTATCGAACGACGGAGCCATCTCCCTTCTCGGTTCTTCCATCAATTCCGAGACCGGAATCAGCGCTGCGAAGTTCGTCGTCGTTGCGAAGGACAGTTCTGGAAGGAACTACAGGATCTACAACTACTACTCCATCGACGGCGCCCTTGCTGTCGTTAACGCCGAGGCTGTAACTGACGAGATCGTGGTCCTCGGATCCGGCCAGACCGTTTCCAAGAGCACCGATCTGCCGTCCCCGATCACCCTGGTGATCAACACCGGTGCGGACATGAAAGTCAAGAAGGACATCACCCTCACCATCAAGGACGGGGCCACCCTCAAGGGAGAGGGAACCGTCAATGTGGACGGAACCCTCTACGCAGAGGAGAAGGGAGACGTCAAGTCCGCCCTCACCATCGTCGCAGACGTCAAGACCGAAGCCCTCGACGATAAGGGCAAGGCGGCTAGGACCGGATGGATCATGTGGACCAACCTCGCCAAGGCATTATCCGATGCCGAGCCCGGTTCCATCGTCACCATCACCAAGGCAGCCGACAAGTTCGTCACACTCAGCGGAAACCTCACGGTTCCCGAGGGAGTGACCCTCGAACTGCCCGAGAACGCCGCACCTCTTCTTTTGAAGAACGGTGTGACCCTCACCGTGGACGGTATCATCATCGTCGGATCCAACATCTACGCCCAGCAGGCATTCGGTCTTGAAGCGCAGAACATGAAGCTTACCGGCACGGCTAGCAGGTACTCTTCCGCCATCGTCGTCAACGGAGCCTTCATATCCGCAGTCGCAGTCGGATACGACGACGGATACGCGTCAGTCACCGACCAAGATCCAAAGACTCCCGATGCGAACAAGATCGCACTGCTCGGAGGAAACTTCATCACTGGTCAGGGTTACATTACATACAATACGGTTAATACCAACCTAAGTTCCCCTACCACCGCACCCATCGCCGGTGCTTACTACCAGGTGAAGGACGGCAGCAAGACATTGTACGTGGTCTCATCGCTGTCCTATGCAGCTATGGTCAACGACTACATCGTCGGAGATATCACGATCCACGGAAAGGTAGCTGCTTCTGTGGTGGCATTTAAGGAGACCAACTACTTCAGCACCATCACTGTTCCTGAGGATGGTAATGTCACCGCACCCACGAGCACAGCCACCGGCTGCGCAGTGGGCACATCCCTGTCAGTGCTGTCTCTCGTCCTCGACGGGGTCACCGTGACTGCCATCAGTCCCGTCACCGGATACATCGGTGACATCGACGCCACCATGGCGTTCACCGCAGTGAAGGGAATCGCGACGGATGCATTAACCATCAAAGAGAACGACGGAAAGCTCTATGTCACCGGTACGATGGTTGCGTCCGCTACCGGATCATCCGCATCGGTCTCATCCGGAACCGTCTATCTCGGAACCAGCGACGCTACCTTCACCTACACCGGAGAAAGCAACAACCTCCTCATCGAGAAGGGCGCCAAGGCCGTGGTCGAGAAAGTGACTAGTATCAGCGGAATCAGGGTCGAGGGAACCTTCGAGGTCCCTGCAAACAAGACAGTTCCGGTAACCAACCTCATCGATCTCGGAACCGTGACCGTCGCACCCGCGACCAGCACGACCGCCAAGGGATCCCTGACCGTTACCAACCTCTACATCGGTGCGGACGCTGCACCCAAGAATGCGAAGACCTTCGCCACCGCAGCTTTCAACGGGCCGGTAACTCTTGTAACATCAGCGATCGTCATGGGCGATGCAGAGCTCGACTACGATGCCCTCACCGCACTGGCAGCACATTATGATACCTCATTCGTCATCGACGATGATGTGTACTACACCGTCTATGCTGTAGCAAATAATGTGGCCCTCAGCACTTACACCGTATACAAGCCCCTCATCTCGGAGGCAGTGATCTCCGCTTGGTTGGACGAGAATGGTGATGCTCTTGCTAATGATGCATACATCGGAACCTACGACGCGGTTTATGCAGAGATCGTAACGAAGATCTACAGCGTGACCGTCATCACCGACTCCGGAATCAAGTCCGTCGCCATCGACGGAATCGAGATGGTAAGGCAGTCCGGAACGAACATCTTCACCATGGGAATGACCAATGGTGATTACACGGACACCCTCTCCAAACTGAAGACGGGCACCTACAAGATCACCTACACCCTGTACAGCACTTACCAGGAGGACAACAACGGAGTCATCCTGTACACTGCTGACGGTACGATCCTGAAGGACATGAAGTTCTCTGCTTCCGGTGCATCCGATTACAAGACCGTCTCTCTCCAGTTGAACGGAACCGAGCTCATCCCCGAGCCCGCTCCCGAGGAGCAGCAGTCCGAGTGGACCATCACCACCATCCTGCTCGTCATCCTCGTGATCCTGATCGCCGTCATGGCAGTCATCGTCGCATTGAGACTCAACAGGAGCTGAAGGTAACTTCGGAATAAGGTGCAACGAAAACCGATAACCACAAGACAAACCGAGAGGGGCATCGCCCCTCTCATCCTTCTCGTGATCGACATGCCTGGTGAACAGATCTTCGCCATGGAGAGGAAATTCAGACTCTCCCATCGTCCTAAACCGCTCTCGTACGGCGAGGATGTCGCCAGTATGTTCAAGCTTCTGCTATGGAATTCGCCTAATCCGGGCGGATATCAGTCCATAGATGAGCCCTTAATAAAGAGCACCGATCTGAGCGACGAGATATTCGATTATTTCACCTCGGCCATGGGATTGGACGAGGTCATATGCATCGGATGCGCGGGAAGCGGACCGGAAGATGTGAACGGAAAGATCATGGGTCTGGAGAAGGACGATCCGACTCGCAGGATGATAATGGCCTATGGATGCGGGAAGGAAGAGGGACAGACGAAGATGATGTCCATGCTGACCCATCTGCGCAACTCTCTGGCTCACGGGAGGTTCACTCTGACGGAAGATTCCACATTCATCGGTTTCGATCGTAACAGGAACAACTACAACTTCTTCCTGAGGGTGGAATCGGGGCGTATCCTGCATCTGCTGGATTCCATGATGAAGAAAAAGGGCATGCCGAAGGCCTCGGAGGCCCCTCCAACGAATTGGTACATAGTGGACTTGCTATGGGCCGGTCTTTCGATGGATACGGGATACGAACTGTATGTCGGACCGCTTCACGGGAAGGGGAAGACCGGGCCGGACATGACAATCAGACACATCAGGTCAGAGAGGACGTATCATCTTGAGATAAGTATCATGACCAGATTGCCGCCGTCGAACAGTCTCGATGAAAGAATCGGCGCTCATCCGACAACGATGGGGGAGAAAGTCATCGATGCCAGGATCCTGCTCATACCGAACAAGGATTATGACAACTCCACCGTGGAACGCCTGAACAAGTTCGGATATGTACTGCTTGACAAATCCCGTTTGAAAGGGACATTCAGTGGCAAGGATATGCTTTCAAACCAGCTGGACAGGCTGTGACCGTCTCCTTTGAGAAGCGGATCGTCTGAACGTTGAGATCACCAGACTTTGCGGCACGTTACACGATTGTCGCCTACGAGGATGATCGAGATCCTGAACCCTACTCCGAGATACCACCATCCCAGAAAACATGCTGGTAGCTCGGATAGTTCTTTATTGTGATCCCCGATGCACGACCATGGACAGATCAGACCTCCTTCCCCTGATGTCGGAGGACACCAAGCAGTATGCCGACCGCGTTCTGGAAGTTTTCGACGCCCCCTTCGCCCAGCACATGGGACTGAAGATCGAATCGATCTCCCAGGAAGAGGTTGTCTGCTCGATGAATGTTCAGGATTTCATGATCAACAGCATGGGCAGGATGCACGGCGGTGCCGTCTATGCCCTTCTGGACCACACGTTCGCCATCATCTCCAACATGATGCACGACGGAACCGGACAGAGCACCGAGGTCAAATTCTACCGTCCTGCCAACGGAAACCTCAGATGTGTTGCCAAACCCGTCAACATCTCCCGCTCCCTGGCGGTCTACGACGTGAAGGTCTATTCGGAAGAGGGGAAGCTCATAGCGTCATCTACTTGTACAGCCTTCATCATCAAGAAGGCAGAATGACCCGTTACTGCCCTAATTGCGGAGAGGCCGTTCCGAGCAACTGCCTCACTTGTCCAAAGTGCTACGCCAAGATCCCTGCGGAACCTGTCAAGAACGAAAGAAGGCAGGAAGAGCAGAGGACTGGTTCCAACGGAAAGAATCAGAGCATCCGCCGTATCCTGGCGATCGTTCCCGGATTCTTCGGCATTCTCGGCCTTGGGCACATCTACATGGATTACAAACAGCCCAGGGGATACAAGTTCCTCATCGTCGGGCTTGTTTTCTTTTCGATAGGGACGTTCCTCGTGACGGTCCCGTCGGATTGGTTGGGATTCATATTGAAGATGCCCGTCGGAATTGGATTCATTCTGCTGTACCTCATCACATTCGTCATATCGGTACTTGATTCCGCTTCAGGATTCCATGTGAAGATACGCCATATGTGATCGGAAGAATCCTGTCTGACGGAGCTTCATCATGATCGACGTGGACATGAGGCACCTGTCCATAGCGGTCTTTCCTTCAATCTGCATCGGATTGCCCGGAGTGACGTAATCGTAGGCATCCTTCAGATCCGATGAATGCTCGGGCGGCAGTCTGGACGATATCGAAGGGAACAGCGCCAGCTCTCCATTGAGATCCCACGGTTCCACGCACAGGAACTGACCGAAGGTCCTGTTGACATCGAAGGATGTAGCCTCGGTGTCCCTGAGCTTCTCCAAAAGCTCCTTGGCGACGATTCCTACCTCAGGGGATGCGTACAGCACCTCCGCAGTCATCCCGTAGTTCTCCTGGATGTAATCCAATGAATCCTTCCCTATGTCCATCGGCTCGGCGAAGACCGTGGAGTTGTACACGGTGTCGAAATCCTGACCGTCCCGATGCATCCTGCACACCGCAACGTCGACCACCCTGTCCATGGGGAAGCCTTTCGGTCCGGTTGTAGCGATCTCCACGATGTACACATCGTCCATGACCGATTATCGGCTGAAGAGTACAAGAAAACATCGTACTAACACGGATAACAGGCATTACAGGCATAACGCGGATGCCTTTATCACGGTGTAAGCAATCAGGAACACGATGAGATGCACCAAGAGCATAGACGAACTCTACGAGGAGGTCAGGGACTTCGATCTGGTCATCACCACCGATGCCGCCCTGGCCACTGCCCTGAACGGCAGGATCGACAGGCCCATAATTGGGCATTTCGCCATGACGCCCAAACAGATAGCCGCTCACGTGGCATCCAGGGTCATGGGCGTCCCCCTTTACTCCGAACTAAAGGTCATCTCCACTGTATCGGCCGAGACCGGCCTCAGCATGAAGTACGTCCACAGCGAGATCGAGAATATCAAAGAGATTAGGCAATACACCAAGGAGGTCACAAAACATCTCCATACCGCCGCATCAAGGGCCGTATACGACTCGTACGAGGCCATCCCCACGCTGGAGCGCGTGATGGGAGCCTTCGTCCCCGATGACGATGAATTCTACAGGGGCAACAGGGTGGCCGTCATAGCCGAGGAGCTGTTCAACGACCTGGACAAGCATTTCATCCCCATCAATCACGAATCCATATCCATTTCCAAGGATGATGATTACACCATCAACAGGATCTACGAGATCGGAAACGACCGCCAGCTTGCGGAGAATGCCGTGGATCTGATAGATCCGAAGAAGAGCACCGATTACGCCATCGTCCTGAATACCGGCGGGCCCATCGCGGATGCGGTCAGGGCATCCCTGTACAGAGTGAATATCGGATTCATAAACGCCCTCAACGTCAGGGACCTCTCACAGATTAGGGACTACCTTCAGTTCATAACCCTGGCCATGGAATTCGATACTATTCGTGTCAAGCACGTCAAAGAGCTGTTCTCCAACTACAACGGATTCTTCAGGAAGGGCAGGGAGGAGTTCCTCCTCTGCAAGCAGAACGAATCAGACATGACGGAACGGGCGTCTGAGCTGTGGAATGTTATGAAGGCCATCCGCTCGATGACCTACAGGGATGTATGCGACATTGTCTGCGACAAGAGGGCCAGGATACAGGTCGGCATCCTTATCGAGGACCTGAAGGTGGCGGATACGAGAATCACATCGGTCAATCTGAACGAGGTGAAATACGCAGTGGACAACGTGAAGGAGCTTCACCACAACGAGGAGATCCCCGAGAACGAGAAGAGAGGTGTGCTCCTGGTCGACTGCAAGAACTCCGTCTACATCGATAGGCCTGTGGTTATATACCTCGGCATGGAGCAGGAATGGAACATCTCCGTTGTCGGCAAACCCTACATAGATGTCGAGGACGAGACCGATAAGAACGTCGACAGGCTGAACGCATTGCTCCAGCAGGGCAATGTGAGGTACTATCTGGTCAACTCCACGAAAGGCGGCAAACCGGCGAGGCCTTGCATGCTGTTCGACCTGATCTACAGGAAACCGATGGAATCCTTCTCTATGATGTGCAGGGAACTGGTCAAGGGCAGATGGCATAGGCCCGTGGACGAACTCATACCCGCGGATCCGACCAAACAGGGGCCTGCGGACGACGGTTTCTCATCTTACTTCTCCAAATCATCATTCAACAACTACTACTCATGTCCGAGGAAGTACCTCTACGGTTCATTCCTCACCACACCGGATGAGAAGAGCACCGAGTTCGGTACCCTGATACACTCCTTCGCTGAGTTCTATGTATGCTATCCCGAAGATGTCAGGGAACTCGGTATCGACCACTTCGTGTCGCTGATATCCGACAGGTACTCTGGCCTCTCATCCCCGATGATGAAGGACCTCGATGTGGCGAAGATCAAGCAGGCCATGTCGGCTATCATCGAATACATAGATCATCTGGACGTTAAGGATGCACCCCTTGACGTGAAGATCTCCGACAAGAAAAACCCCAACAGGTTCATGGAGGCTCTGGGGAAGGAATGGACCAGCTCTGTATGCGAGAGGGACATCAGGTCTGATAAGTTCCCCGTCCACGGCCAGCTGGACCTCGTCTGGGGCGGATCCATTACCGATTACAAGACCGGAAAGGCCAGTACACCTGCGGATATCGCCAAGGCCATGACATTCGATTCCAAGGCCAGATACCCCGAGTTCCAAGCACCGATATACCTCTCGTTGATTCAGCAGGAGGTCGGGAACAAGGGAAGGTTCGACCTGTTCTACGCCATGGATAACGACACGACCGCCGCCACAGGCGAGACCCCGATCACATCCAACGTAAGATCCGTCATCGTACATGACAAGACCCTGAAGGAGATCGTCGTAAGCAGCAGGCCGTTTAGGGCATTCCTCGCCTGTTATCTCAGCAAGGAACTCAGGAACGATGTTGACAGCCTCATGTCCGTCATCCAAGAGTTGGGCGGGGAAGATCCTGCCTATTGGGACCAGGATACGGTTTTGGTTGCAGCCATCAACAATCGTCTGGGCATAAAATCATCTACCATCGAACCCGGTCTGAGGAAGATAGCCTCGCTGACCAAGGGAGGTATCCTCAGCTACGGCTCCATCATCGAGATGCCGCAGTCCGAGCTGGATTCCAGGATGCAGAGAATCTCAGATATGCATTTGCTGATGATTGAGCAGAGCAAGGTAGAATTTCCGGCCCAACCCAGACAAAAATGCAAGGATTGTCAGTATTTCTCGGTGTGTACCAAGGAGGTCATTGATGTCGGAGGTGAGACCGATGAGTGAGCTGAACCCCTCCCAACAGAGGATCGCGGACACCCACGAGGGAATGATTGTCGTCGATGCCGGTCCCGGTACCGGGAAAACGCATACCATAGTGGAGCGCTACATCAGCATGATCTCTAGGCAGGACATATCCCCGAAGGATGTCCTCCTGCTAACCTTCACGAACAATGCCGCGGCGGAGATGGAAGAACGCATAAAGAGGCGTATGACCGAGAAGGGCATGGAGAGGGATTCCAAGCTTGTCATGACCAAGACCTTTGACGCATTCTGTCTGTCGATAGTTATGGATTCCCCTGACGAGATCAGCGAATTCTTCGGCTTCAAGGAGAAGCTTACCAGATCGGCATACATGCAGGAGAACGACTCCCTGAACAGGGACTACTTCCATCGTTTCTTCGACGGTTTCCTTAGCAGCAAGGGTTCCGACTACGGTGATATTGCCGTCATAGCCAGCGAGAACCCGGAATCCCTGATGGACCTCATCGAGAACCTGATGTCTCGCGGTCTCATCCCACTGAGCAAAGGATGGTTCGGCAACCACGCCGACCGCATCCTGGAGGGGGATACGGAACAGATACTCGAACTCCTGAGGGCCAACAACTCCGTGACCGCCAGGGGCAAATGCCTCAACGTCAACGCGTTGTCCAAGATCGATGACGACCAGGGATACAATGTCCCCGGGAGGAACGACGGCGGCAACATCGACGGATCGTTTCTTGAGGAATCCGCAAGTGAGAACAGGACAGAGCTTTACAGGTTCGTCCACGACGTCTATTATGATTACATCAAACAGTCGATCACCGACAACCGCCTGACCTTCCATCTGGTGGCCATCCTCGCGTTCACTGTGCTGTACAGACAGAGGAACGTCAGGGAAAGGAACTCCTTCCGCTACCTGATGGTGGATGAATTCCAGGACACCAACGCCAACCAGTTGATGATCTCCCTGATGATCCTGAAGGAGCCCAACCTCTGCGTTGTCGGGGATTGGAAGCAGGGGATCTACGGCTTCAGGTACGTCTCCATAGAGAACATCACCAGATTCGAGGAAAAGACGGTAGAGTACAGGAGATTCCTGAACATAGGCGATAAGAGGGTCGGTTTCTCCATCCCCGAGGCTGTTAAGCTCCCTCTGGACGTCAACTACCGTTCTTCCCAGGAGATCATAGATACCGCATTCGAGTGCATCTGCCTCCCGGGTTCGAACGATGATGTCATCGGCTAGGAACAGCTGAAGGAGGACGTCGTCCTCATCCAGGCAGGAAGGGAGGACATCGGTGACTGCAAGGGCATCCGTTTTGTCCAGTCCGAATCGAAGGATGATGAGGTCACGGACACAGTTCGTGCCATCAAGGAATACGTTTTCTCCAGGAAATACGCCGTCAGGGACGGTGAGACCTCCAGGAACGTGGGCTTCGGTGACATAGCGGTCATCTGCCGCAAGACCGAGCACTGCAGGATGATTAGGGACGCCTGCGAGGCGGAGGGGATCCCCGCCTATCTCCAGGGGGATGTGCAGATAATGTCCACGCGCGAAGGGAAGCTGGCCCTCGCATGGCTGAGATATGTAAACAACGAGCGCGATCCATGGGCTTTCGTCCCCATAATGGCCGATATGGACTACACACCTGTGCAGATCAGGTCAGCCGTGAAGAACCCCGATCTGATCCCCAAGATCCTAGTCGAACAGAGGGATGAGCTCTATAAGAAACGCCGCCGCATCACGGATCTTCTCACAAGCCTGTTCCAGTTCTACAGCCTGGACAATGATGTCACCCAGGCCATCATTTCGACCGTGTCTTCCGTGCACAGGGGCACCCTGCTCACGATCTCCGATGTCATAAGGATAATCGACGACGACATCGAGAATGGTTCCACATATCCGGTCGAGAATCTCATCGACACCAAAGCGGTCACTATCATGACCATGCACAAATCCAAGGGTCTGGAGTTCCCAGTTGTCATCACCCCGTTCATAGATTCCGGCGTGATGCCCAGCACCAACAGGGATTCGGGAACGTTCTTCTTCGACGACACCCTCGGAGTCCGCTGCGGTAAGGAGATAGGCCGTTTCGGCGACTACTCGAAGATCTGCATAAACTGGAGGACCAGGCTGGCCAAATCCGTCCTCTCCATGGACTACAGCGAGGAGAGGAGACTGATGTTCGTCGCACTCTCCAGGGCGAAGCAGTACGAGACCGTAATCTGCGGACCCAAACCCTCCAAGTTCATAGAAGGGCTCATGGAAGACGGATTCTCCGCCATCCCCAATGTGGAATACGATCCGGATGTTCTAAGAGAGCAGCTCATCGACAGACCAGACGTGCCCGACTACCCCTCCAGACGCCAAAAAATAGGTGTGCACGAGATCCTGAACTTCAATGACGGGGACGGGACATCCAACACTATGGGGTCCGACGAGGTCGGAGGCAAGGGCATGGAGTACGGAACCGAGGTCCACAAGATAGCAGAGCTGATGGCGGAGGGCAAGCCCGTTGACGAGAGCTATCCGGAGGTGGAGCAGATACGCAAGGTCCTGGCCGGCGTTTCCGATGCCGATATCAAGTACACCGAGATCGATTGCGGTCTCCCCATAGACGACCTGAACGCCACCCTTAGAGGGGTGATAGATCTGCTGGTCCTGTATCCGGATCGTATGGAGGTCCACGACTACAAGACCGACGTATCGGACAGGTTCGAGGAGGAGTACACCATTCAGCTTTCCGTCTACGCGTACGCTGTGCAAGGATTCTACAACAAGCCCGTCGACTGCTACATCGACTATGTGTCCAGAGGCATCTTCAAGAAGATAGAGCCCGTGGATATGTCGGTAATCAAGAAACGTGTACTGGATTACGCGGGTGAACTTAATAAATGATAGAGTAATCCTTGTGGTATGGAAGGGCTGACTTCGAAAGAAGTTGACGAGAGGATAAAGAACGGTCAGATGAACAATGCCGATATCAAGACCAGCAGGTCTTACACCGACATCATAGTCAAGAACATCGTCACACCCTTCAACATAATACTCTTCATCGTAGGAGCGGCGCTGATAGTCCTCGAGAACTACACCAGCGCCATATCCGCCACCGGAATCATCACGGTCAACATCATAATCTCCACCATACAGGAGATCCGTGCCAAACGCCGTCTGGACAAGATATCCCTCCTGACCCGTCCCAAGGTTACGGTCATCCGCAACGGCGGCGAGGTCGTCATCGACCAGAAGGACATCGTGAAGGACGATCTGATCAAGATCGCCGCAGGGGAGCAGGCACTGGTTGACGGCGAACTGATATACTGCAGGTCCATGGAGATGGACGAATCCCTGCTCACGGGAGAGTCCAGCACCGTAAAGAAAAACGTGGGGGACACGATCTATTCGGGATCTGTCTGCGTCACTGGTGAGGCGAAGTATGTCGTAACGGCATTCGGAAACGAATCATACGCATCCCAGATGCTGAACAGCGCCAAGAAGTTCACATCCAAGAAGACCCCCCTCCAGATGGAGACGGGCACTATAACCACCGTGCTGATGGTCGTAGCCTTCTTCCTGCTATTCCTTTCGATCATATTCGAGGTGATCCACGGGCTGAACATCTTCGATATAGAGGATTTCGAGAGCATCCTTGAGATCCTTGTCCTTTGTCTGGATATCGTGCCCATCGCTTTGTTCCTCCTGATCACCCTCACCTACATGATAGCCGCGATCAGGATGGCGGATACCGGTGTGCTCCTTCAGAGATTCAACTCCGTTGAGTCACTCAGCCATGTGGAAGTTGTCTGCATGGACAAGACCGGGACCATAACGACCAACAACCTCCTCTATGAATCCGCCACCAACTTCGTGGACGATTCCGAGATGGAGCACATGGTCCGCCTATTCTCCAACGCCACTGGCAGCAAGAACAGAACGATCAGGACCCTCATTGATAAGTTCGGAGAGACCGAGACAGAACTAATCGAAGAGATACAGTTCTCTTCGGCCAGAAAATACAGCGCGGTCAAGGTCAGGGACGAGGGCATTATTTACACATTGTACTCTGGAGCATGGAATGTCCTGCGCCCGCACTGTTCCGACGCAGACAAGATCGATTCCATCATTCAGGAAGAATCCTCCAAGGGGTTCAGGACACTGGTGCTCTGCAGATCCGAGGACCTTCCGCTCAACAAGGGCGATGATTACGTCATCAACCCTCTCACTCCCGTATCCGTCATCACGATAAGGGATGAGGTCAGGCCCGATTGCAGGGAGTCCATCGATGTGTTCATTCAGAACGGCATGGACATCAAGGTCATCTCGGGTGACGATCCGGTAACGGTCGATGCACTGTTCAAGATCGCGGACATCCCCGGAGAGAGGAACATAATCTCTGGTCCCGAGCTTGAGGCCCTTCCGGATTCCGAATTGGACGAGGTCGTCCTCAGGACTAACATCTTCGGAAGGATGAAACCTGAGAACAAGGAGAAGGTCATCGAGGTTCTCAAGCGCAACAGCAAGTACGTCGCGATGATAGGTGACGGGGTCAATGACGTCAAACCCATCAAATCCGCCCAGGTCGGTATAGCTTTGGAATCCGGTTCCGGTGCCGCCAGGGGAGTCGCCGACATGATCCTGGTGGATGACAACTTCTCAGCACTACCGAAGGCTCTGGTCGAGGGAAGGAGGACGATCTCTGGAATCAGGGACATCCTCAAGGTCTACATCTCAAGGAACTTCGCCCTTGCTATAATGTTCGCCTTGGTGTTCTTCGTGTTCGGCAGGATGCCCATGCTCCCCATCCAGAATATGTTCTACGCATTCGTGGCCGTCACGGTCATCGCATTCTTCATGACCGTTTTCGCGACCCCAGACAAGAACGATGAGCTTATCCTGCCAGGCGTTTTGCGTTTCGCCATACCCTCAGCCATCATCATAGGTGTCATGGGCGTGATCATCTACGCCCTCACATGGAATATGATGTACGATAATCCCGATCTTATGGATTTCAGCTATCTTCAGGAGTACGCCGACAGACTGGGCATATCGCTTTCTCAGTTCGTCAATTATTTCCTGGTATCGATGGATTACGAATATCCATCGGCCTCCGCCGTAGCAGATATAGTTGCAAGGTCCAGCATGGTGGAGTTCGCTGCCATCGTAGGTGCCCTTCAGCTGCTCATCGTCTGTCCCCGTTTCAAGTTCCTGTCGGTGGACGGCAACGTCAACAAGAAGATACTGCCCATCTTCCTGGTGGTCTTCGTCCTCGGACTGGTATGCATAATGTTCGCTTTCTTCCCGTGGTTCGCAGCGGTCATCGGAATGGCCCGTCTCCCCAGCGATTGCGCGATGCTGGTCGTAGCCGCGGTGGCGATAGCGTTCTTCCTGATCCTGATATGTGTGAAGAGGAACATCATGCACAGACCGGTGGAGATGTTCGAGAAGTGGTATCTCAACAGGCTCGACAAAGAGTACACCAAGGGAGACGTTGTGAATGAGACGAACCTCTCCGAGAAGATCAAGGACGATATGAGCCGTCTTTGAACATCTTTATCATGATGTAAGAGGCCATCCGGGCATCGGAAAGCGCCCTGTGGTCCTGGACTCCGTGGATGCCCGCAGGGTCCTCTCCGTCGAGGATCTTGGCGTAGGCGTAATCCAGCTTGGGATAGCGGTACTTCCTCTCGTAGTACTCGCTGGGGAGCCTGCAGACCTCCGTGGCGGCCACCATGATGTCCGTGCAGGGTTTGAACGTCCCCCTGAGACACCAGGGCTCCAGATAGAGGAACTTGTTCATGTCGTATGCCACATTGTAGGAAGTGACTGCCTTGTTCCTGAGGATCCTGCGGACATCCTCAATAACGTTCATTGCGGGAGGAGCACCTGCCACCATGTCCAATGTCAAATCAGTGTTCTGGAAGATCCATGCATTGCGCTTGTAATCGTCCCATTCGTCCACATCATAGCCCAGAACGGAGGAATAGACGTCCTCGACGATCTCCTGCCTCAGACAGACCTTCGTGATGCCCACATCGACTACGACATCCTTCGGTGCACCGAACAGACCTGTGGTCTCGGTATCGAGGACGTATATCTCGTCCGGCGGAATGGCATCCAGGGTCATGAAGTCCATGGTTCGTCCGATAAGCTCTACGCGTATAAGTCCTGTGTTGTCGGTCTTTAGAATCACGACTGTCTGATCAATGTGCGTATACGCTCCTGTGTCTCCTCGGCAGAACATGTGGTGTTGACCATGTAGACCTTGCATTGTGAGAGATACTTCCTGAAGAAGTCGGTACGGATGCCTACGCTGGTCTCGTCCCTTATGAGCTGGTGCGGATTGCAGAAGTCATGGGATTGGAGATAGCTGAGGGCATCTTCCGTGCTAAGCTCGCTGACGATTGTGGGATCTTCTTTGTCCCTCTTGAGAAGGATGACGATGGACATGGATGTCTTGGAGATGACTGAACCCTGTCCCCGGACCCAACGGACGTTGCCGATCCCTCTGCCTTTGTTATCGAACTTCACGCCGGTGACCAGGGGCTTGTATTCCTCCCAGACGTCCCCTATATCCGCATCGATGTAGCAGTTCTTCTCAGAACCGTTTATCCTAGGACGGCCGGTTCCGAACTGGACGAAATACCAATCGTCCGAGATAAGATGGGAGTTGGCTTCTCTTAGAAGGCCCCACGACTGAGTTGTCTTTCCGGTCTTAGAAGGCGCTATGAGGGTCACACCCTTGCCGTCGATGTCGATGGCCGCTCCGTGGACGGAATACACCCAATGCTCCCTCTCCAATATGTTTCCGGCCAATCCCAAGGCCACGCTCTTTATCCAGCCGTAGTAGTCGAAATTGAACAGGAATATCGTATGTGTGGAGATGTCGTACTCGGCATGCAGCTCCGTTGTACCGTCATCTATGCAATAGATCCTGGCGTGTGACCTCACTGAATCGGACATATGATAGAAGTTGTCAGACCACATATCGATGAACTCTTTCCTGCAGGAGAACAGCTCCACACAGATACCGTTGATATCGGCCTTGTGGCGATAGTAGTTCATGGGTCTGCATATCTCGAGGAGCTCATTGGTCCTTGCAGTGTCGATGATCTTGGTCTCGTACGCCATCTTATCGGACTGTAATGGCGCTATCGGGTAAAAAGGAGAATCCTCCCCTGAGGGAGTGAAGTGATATGTTGTGCTTCACTCAAAGCGATTAAGCCTGAACAACAAAATTTCATCTTCAGCGATGAAATTCTCTATAAAGATCATATTCTATTACACGGTGTTAAGATGATCACCTGGATGACAGTCTTGATATGCATCGGAATGTCTGCTGATGTCTTTGCCGTGTCTTTGGGGATAGGTCTTTCCGAAAAGAAGATCACGCCCTTGATGCTGTTCAAGGTCGGACTATGGTTCGGTGTATTCCACGGCCTTATGCCATTGATCGGTTGGTCTCTGGGTGCGGAATTCTCTGATTTCATCTCTGATTACAGCTTCTACATTCTTTTCGTCATCATGTTGGTCCTGGGAATAGTTCTGATAAAAGATGCCTTGCTGGACGAGGATGAGAGGCCCGAATTCGACCTCTCCTTCAAAAGGATGCTTCCCCTATCTATCCTCCTCAGTATAGATGCAGCGGTTCTGGGCGTTTATTTCGCTGTCGGAGAGACCGGTAACTTCAAGGGGTCGGTACTTCTTGGATGCACCGTGTTCCTCGCTACAGTGATAGGAATGTACCTGGGGAACCATATCGGTGAAAGGTTCGGTACGATCGCTGCCATCTTCGGCGGATGCCTCCTCATATTCAACAGCATCTGGGCGCTTTTAGAAGGCCTTGAAATCCTCTGATTAATCGGTCGATTAATGTATATAATATCAACTGCATCTGGGTCTTAGTCACGGAGCGCCGTGGCTGGATGTGATGGGATGGCAAAAGCACTCATATTCGCTACAACTTTCATGACAAAGGGGAACATCCCCATTGCCAAGTACATTTCAAAAAACGCTAAGACAGACATCTTCAACCTGAAGGACCTGATGACTCTGAACCTGGATGCGTACGATACAATCATCTTCGGTACCGCGAACAACAGCGGCAGGGCCGATAAGCTTGTTGATGAGTTCGTCCAAAAGAACACAGATGTTCTGGCGAAGAAGAAGAAATACCTCTACGTCCTGGTCTCCAAAGACGATGAGAAGAACGCTGAGCAGGCTGCTCAGATCGCTCAGGATCTTGGAGTAGAAGCTTCCAATGCGTTCTACATCCCCAAGAAGGCAGAAGAGATGAACGAGTCCGGATTCCCTGCGGAAGTCGATTCATTCATCTCCAGACTGGGATGATCCGATGGAATACGGACTTATCGTATTCCTCGTCTACATCGTACTGAACATCATCGCCTTCCTGGCCTTTGTTTGGGACAAGCACAAGGCGAAGGAGGACATGTGGAGGACCAAGGAGTCCACACTCATCGCTCTGGCCTTCTTCGGACCTTTCGGTGCGACCGCGGGAATGCTTGCAGTCAGGCATAAGACGCAGAAGCTGAAGTTCAAACTGGTCTACCTGTTCCTGGTGCTGCACGTCATCGCGATCGCATACTTGGCGTACACCGGACGCCTGGACTTCCTGCTTCACCTGTTCAACTGATAAGATTTGCTGACGTCAAGCTCTGAGTCCTGGTGACCCAACAAAACGACACGGCTGTCCTCTCTGGTGCGGATGACTTCCATCCCCACCAGGGGGCCCAGTTCATTAGCGAAATCCATTATTTCTTGGAAAGAAGGCATATTCGACATCGAGAGACGCTGTCTCGATCCGCCCACGAAGACGTAACCCTTAGGCTCTATGAGATCGGGCTGAGCGATGTTGTCCAGCGCCGCATACTTGTCGACTTCCATCATGTTGATGTCTTTGACCAAAGTATGCCTTATGACAGTACCCGTTTCAAGGGAAGGCATCAGTTCTAAGGTCTGCATGAGCTTCTGCCATCCATCCTTTATCTTGGGCCTGCAGATCTTACGATAGGTCTCCTCGTTAGGCGCTGCTACAGTGACGTAGACCTTGGTGGGCAGCTCCTCCAAGGCAGCAAGCCTCTCGGGGTAAGTACCGTTCGTTACTAGGAAGGTTGACATCTTCCTGCGGTGGCATTCCTTGATGAAATCCGACAGATATGGATAGGTGATAGGTTCACCGGCTAGTGAGATTGCCACCTGGTTGGGGTTCATCGCCTCCTCGAACCTCTGGCGATCGCATCTGGGGTCGCCCTTGAATCCCTGAATGAGCTTCCTTTGCTCGTTTATGAGCGCGTCTAGCATCTCCTTGGGCTCGGCCCAGTCGTTCACCTGGAAATCGCTGCCCTGTACCCTCCAGCAGAACGTGCAGAGATGGCTGCATTCGTTTATGGCCGGGGTCATCTGAAGGCATCTGTGACTCTGGATGCCATAGAAATCCTGCTTGTAGCAGTGGCGCTCATGGAGCATGCTCTCCTTCATCCAATGGCAGAGCTTGACGGCGGCATGGTCCTTGTAGATACGGTACTGCTGCTTGATCAGTAGGTTCCTGTAATCCTCGTCCATGCTATCCACTCAGAAATCGAAAAGGCTGGCCTGATTCTTCTTGCGATCGTTGGATTGCTAGGCGGATTTCTCCTCGACAGGTGCAGGCTCGGGTACAGGTTCGGCCTTCTTTGGTTTCGCCTTCTTGATTGGGGCCTCTTTGACCTCAGGGACAGAATCTGCTTCGATAGCAGCGAATACGGCCTTTACTTCCTTGGAATCCGGTTTCTTCCCCAGAAGGAATCCGAGTTCCTCCGGTTCCAGCATGAGTTCCTTTGTAACTATGATCCTGAGATCAGAATCATTTGCGATCATCTGCTTCAGATAGGGCAGGATGTCCAGATCAGCACGCCTTGTAGAAGTGTGTAGATAGATAGCAAGCTTGAGGTCAATGCTCTTCCTGAGAGCGCGGACGCCTTTGCTCCTGGACATCTTCATCAGATATGATGGGAAATGAAGACGGTCGTGTGAGAACCTGTTGCTCATACGGGCCGAGTTGACCCCAGCAGTCATAGTATCGCTGGCGTAGGACCAGAAGCCGAAGTACTGCCTCCTCTGAACCCTGCCGAGATAGATGTCGGCACGTGAGAGCTTCTCGTATCCGCGGACGAGATCTCCCTTGTCCAGATACTCGTAAGGAAGGTTCTCATCTACCCAAAGCTCCAACTCTGGCGGATCGGTATCCACATCCCTTAAGAGATTGCGGGACTTCATCGCGTCGTTCGATCTGAATATAGCGGACATGAGGGCGTACATGTCGTTGCGCTTGTCACGGGTGGAGAGGTCCTCGGCCATCGCAGCAGTCACGTGTGTCTGGCCGAGCGATAGCGCCTCCAGATTACGGACGGCTGCACGCATATCCCCGTTGGCCTTCTCAGCGATCATCGTCATTGCATCGGGATCTACTTCGATACCCTCTGCCTCGGCGATCTTGTATAGTGCCTTGGCCATGGAAACGGCCTTGGGCTTTTGGAAAGTTATCTGGAGCGTATCGGTCTTGGCTGCGCTGCATTTGCGTGACAGCTCGTAGTAATCGTTCACTATGAGTATGACCGGTTGGAGCGTCTCCTTGATCAACTTGGTGATGACGGGGATCGCGCCCCTGTCCACATTGCCGAAGAAGTTATCGGCCTCGTCCAGGATGATCAGCTTGCGCTGCCCTTTGCCCGTATCGAGGTATTCACCCGAATCAGAGAAGGTATTGAACTTGGATCCGCGAATGGCGATGTTCTCGATGGCATCCCCCGTACGCTGGTCCGAAGCGTTCATCTCCACAACTGACCAGCCCATATCCATGGCCAATGCTTCCGCGGAAGTGGTCTTCCCTATTCCCGGAGTGCCTATCAGCACGACCGCCCTTTTCTCTGGTATGCCTTTTTCCCAGGACTCGGCCCAGAGCCTCAACGAGCTCACGGCTCCTGGATTGCCTATGACGTCATCGAGTGTCTTAGGACGGTACTTCTCTGTCCAGTCCATCACGACTCACCTCTCAGAACGGCGTTGTAGACATCCATTATGGACAACAGGAAGATGAACATCTCTACGACTATCAGCAGCATGTAGGAGGACGAAGTCGTCATTAGATTAGGGGCCAGATAGTATAGCATTATCGTGGCGCAGATGTAGAAGAAGGCCTTTGACCATCTCTTCATCACTATCTGTCCCAATCCGAACACGTTGAAGAATCCCGGTACAATGGCCAAGAACAAAGCTATGTAATCCATTGCTCCGAACTTCTTGGGTCTGGTGAAGCCCATGTCTATAGAGGCGATATCCGCAGGCTCTCCGCATTTTGGACATGTCTCCAGTCCTCTGGGGACAGGCGAGTTGCAATTCTTGCAGTAAGGAACGTTGATGATGTTACCATCATCGTTAATCATAAGAGAATCCTTGACCAAGGCACCGCATACGTAACAGAACTCCTGACCTTCAGGGATCTCGTTTCCACATCCGATGCACACATGCCTCACTGAACTTCACCTCCGTCCAAATGCAATCTAGACACCTCCATGCTCTTCGCCCTTAATACTTTGACTATAGATGTGGGGCATCAGCGGGCATAATTGATATCTGAGATGCCCGAGCACAGTGCCCGTCAATGGTCGGAATGCCGAAGAATGCTGGGATGCTCCCGGTTTATTCCGACTTGATCAGCCTGTCCACTTCTTTCAGGAGATCGCAGACCTGCTTCCCTTTGGGGGTTAGAGAAATGATAATGGACCTCTGGTTGGGGTCATGGATCTGTTTTATCAGACCCATGCCCTCCAGACGGTCGAGTTTTTCCGGTATGCGTGGGTTCGACGTGATCTGCTCGTAGATGTCCATCTTCTTGCATTCTTCGTTTATCGACATGTACATCATTATCGATATCAGATGCTTCTCCTCGAAGGATGCAACAGACTTCTCTCTGGTCACAGTCGTCCTACCACTTGTGTTGTTTTATGCGCTCACTGTATTTGGTTCTTTTTTCTGAACTAATATCATGATTGCCATTACGATTGTCGAAAGAGGCAGCGAGATCACCAGGGGATCCACGAATGCGATGGTGGTTCCCGGGAAAAGCACGGCCGATCCGGTAATCATCTTGCAGATTGGCAGGAATATGCTCATACCAGCATTCAGGAAGAGTGCGGAGAACATGTACGCCGTGGTACCGACGACGATGCTCGCCACTGCAGCCTTCCTGTTCGGTCTCTTGGAGTACAGAGAGTGGAAGTAAGCTGGCAGCAATGCGGCAGCGGTGACTCCCATGAACACTGAAGTCGCCTTAGCGATGATGTCGCTGGGCATCATGTAGCAGTAAACCACCACGAGAACCATGAAGACGACGATGAATGCCCTGTTCAGGTTGATGTTCTGTGAATCCGCTCTGATTCCGGTCTTCCTGCTCTTGAACTCCGAGTACAGATCGTATCCCCCAGCGACTCCGATGGTGTGCATCAGGGCGCTGATTGTCGAGATGGAAGCACAGATCAGCGACAGCAGGAACAGCGATACGAATACCTCGCCGAACGTGATGTTGCTGAACACCTCCAGGATGTACTGCGGGATGATGAAATCCGTTCCGAGACCCATGCTGGTGAGGTACTCGTAAGACAACATTCCGTGCTCGTTTGTGAAGAACACGTTGGTCAGAGGACCTACGGTGTATGCGGCGCCGACAACCACCAAGATGAATATCGACCCTATGAGGAGGGACTTGTCTAGATCCTTGTCGGACTTAGCAGACATGTACCTGACGACCAGCTGGGGCTGCGTCAACGCACCGATGCCTACACCCATGATGAATGTGGTCACGACGGTAAGCCATTCGCGGGTTCCGAATGATGACGTTTCTGTCCATCCGTTGAATCCGTCCGCTACTCCGATTCCGGATATGTCTCCCATCCTGGCATCCCAGAGGCTAACTAGAGACTCATTTCCTGCGGTGATTCCGCCGGTGTATGCCCAGGTCACCAAGAGGATGACCAGCATACCAGCGAACATGATGAATGCCTGGAAAGCATCGTTGTACATGACAGCGATGATACCTCCGTATACGACATATACGGCAACGACAAGGGAAAGTCCGATCAGAATGAGGTTGTAGTACTCTGTAAGGCCTGTGATGACCGCCAGGGAGTTCACTCCTCCCTTAAGAACTGCAGCGCAGTAGATGGGCATCATCACAAGGATCAATATCGCAGTGAACACCCTGATCCCCTTGGAGTTGTATACCTTTCCAAGGAAATCCGCGAATGTTGCCGCACCGAGCTTTCTGCCGATCCTTCTTGTCCTCTTACCGAAGATAATGAATGCTACGACCAGACCTGCGAAGAGGTTCAGGAAGCAAAGCCACATCAATGACATTCCGTGTACGGCAGTCTGACCGCCGAAACCGATGACGGCAGAAGCACTTAGGAATGTTGCCCCATAGGACAGAGCGATGATCAACGGACTGGTCTTGTTACGTCCGAGAAGGAACTCCTGGTTGTTCTTGGTGTTCCTGTATCCGTACCAACCGAGGAACAGCGTGACAGCGATGAACACCGCCGTCATTGCGCCGAGGATTACGAGATCGACACCGTCAGTCATCCAAATCATCTCCATCGTCGGGCTCCCTGCCTTTCTTTATGCTGTAGCAGATGCAGAACACAACAGACAGTATGCATCCTACGTATGCGGCTACTACCCAGGGGTCCGTTAGGCCTAAGATACTCATTTTCAATCACCAATGTGGCGTGCTAACACATAGCACGGTAATTGGGGTTATGATAGTTTGGTATATAAAATTGACGTACCAGCAATTACTGGCCTAATTTTGAGACATTCAACGACTTGGATTTATTGTGCATTAGTTTTTTTAACAACATCAAGAATTACCTATTGTTTGGCTTGACCGGGGTGCTTGGCGTGCCCTATACCCGAAATCGTCAATACGCGGGGGTGACAGCAGCGGGCGGGCCCGTTGATGTCCTTGAGCCCATCGAGCAACTATGAAATCTTGTCCTGTAGAGTCGGAGTTTGTCTTAGAAACGGCCGGAGGGTCGTTCTCCAGGCATTAATCGGGGGAACCGGGTCAGGTCCTGACGGGAGCAGCCTTACTTCGAACCACTGACGTTTACGGGATCGCAGGGTTGAGGCGCGAAATGGTCAACTTGGGGACGGATGCGAGAACAACCGCTGTGGCCAGACACTTATTTCTTAACTTTGACACCGGTTATGATGTCCTTATCGAAATCGAAAAGCGTGACAGTTTGCTTTCCATCGGTTATCTTCAGGACATTGGAATCGTCCACCTTCCCCACAACGGCACCGGCACAGCATACCTGGGCGAATAGATCGATAATCTCCTGTGAATGCGATGGGTCGCAAGAGAAAACGAATCCGCATCCCTGATAGATCTTGGACCACTCGATTGGATCCACTCCCTCCGGGATAGGGATCTTGTTCACATCGACCAGCCCACCCTTGCAGGAGGTCTCCAGCATCATTCCAAGTGTACCGAGGTGTCCCGGATTGCTCATATCCTTGCATGCATGGGCCAGGTGCTTCTCTGCGATGACTGCTACGGCCTCAAGCTGTGCCTGGACGATCTCATCCGACCTGGCGGATGTGGTATCGTAAGTATAGGGAACAGACTCTGGGAAGCGGCCATCCAGATCGATCACGAAGACAATATCGTCCCCTGCCTGTGCAGTGGAGCTGAGCAGAGCATCACCGTTCTTCACTGAGCCGATTATAGAGATCTCAATCGCCCTGTAATCACAGTCTGGATGTGTGTGGCCGCCCACTATGGGTACTCCGAACTTCTTGATACCCGCCTGGATTCCGCGAATGACCTCCTCTTCGCCCTTGCCGTCGTTCATCGAGAGGACGTCGACCATCCCCAGAGGGCGCCCGCCCATAGCGGCTATATCGTTGACGTTCACGAGAACAGCGTAATAGCCTGCCAGATAGGGATCGGCCTCCATGAGGGATTCCATGATACCGTCTGCCGCGAACAGGACGCAGTGGTCACCGTTCTCCAGAACAGCGGCATCTTCACCCTCGGCAGCGATCACCTTGGGGAAACCGGAGGTCGGGAACATGTCCACGACCTTGTGGATGGCGTTCTTCCTGGTGACCCCGGGATAGGTACGGATGGCGTTAGCGAGCTTCTCCAGATCTACCATGGTGATCAGCGCCAAAGACCTCTCTTGCGCAATATCACGACGGATATGGCGCAGAGCACGACCATGATGATCAGCAGGATGACGAACGTGTACTCGTAGCCTCCTCCCGGAAGCTCCACGTTCATTCCGTAGAAGCTGGCGATCATAGTCGGAATAGAGATGATCAGAGTGATCGATGTCAAGAACTTCATGACGTTCGCCAGGGAGTTGTTGAGATCGGCCTCTACGAGCTGCCTGGTACCCTTGATGATCTGCGAGTACGTGGTGGTCATCTCCAGAGCCTGGTTGGTCTCGACTATGACATCGTCTATGAGCTCCCTGTCCTCGGGCGTCGTGATGAGCCTGGACTGCCTGCTGATCCTCTCTATGATGGAAGCGTTCACAGACAGACTGGTCTTGAAGTAGACCAGGTTGGATTCCAACTCGTGGAGCTCGAACAGGTCCTCTCTCTTGGTGGCCTTGCGTATCGACTCCTCGATCGCATTGCGCTTGACCTCGATGTACTTGAGGTCGGACTGATAGTTGATTGCAATCCTGAAGAGGATCTGGAGCAGGAAGCGCGACCTGTTGGTGACATCCACTGTGTTGATGTACTTGTTCATCGACGACAGGATGTTGTTGATAGCGAACAGGGGCTGCAGACAGACGGTAACGATGACCTTGTCCGTGAGCGTGATGGAGATAGGGAAGGTTGTGAACTCCTCGTGTCCATTCCTCCACTCCCTGGTAGGTGCATCGACCAAGACGATAGAATAGTTCTTTGCCACCTCTGTCCTGGAACCCTCCTCGTCATCCAGAGCGGCGGTGAGGGCTTCCCTATCGATACCTAGCGCCTGTTGCACAGCGTCGATCTCCTCAACGGTGGGATTCACCATGTTGATCCATACGTTGTCCTTGATCTCGTCGGTCTTAGCGACCTTGCCGTTGACCATCTCGTAGATATCGATCATCTCTTTCACCTCTTTTCCTCATATTACGAATGCGAGCAGGACTAGGAAGAACATGAGCAGTACGACGTTGGATATCGAGCCGGAGATGCTCTCCGACAGTTTCCTGCGCCTCTCCTCGTCCTTAACACCTAGGAGCTCCAACAACCAATTGATGCCTCCCTCAAATAAAAATCCTCCATCGAAAGGATAGGCGGGGAGAGCATTGGAAATGCCTAGCAGGATGTCCAACCAGAACACCCAATACAGTATCTTCACGATAATCCATGTGAGGTCTCCGCCGGGGGCGTCATACCACCATGTGATCTTGTCCGGAATGGGGTCCAGACCGTTCAGCGGGCCTGAAAGGTAGGTCAACAGAGCCTGGACGTAACTCAGCGGATCCGTGCAGTTCTTGAACGGATTCGTGGCGGAATCCATCATGATGGTCGGAGTGGTGAGGGTGAAACCGGAATTGGTCACCGACAGTCCGAGGTAACCCTGCGATCCAGATGCCGTGAGCGTGGTCTCGTAATCATGCAGCTCTATGTTTCCGTCCTCGGCGATTGTAGCGGTGGTTATCGTCGCCTTGTCTCCGGCATGCGTCTTGGTCATGGTCGACATGAAGTCATTAGCGTCATGTATCTCGTAGACCGTGGTTGAATCATCATCGGTTATCGTGATGGAGTAGAGATAGTTGAGTGGCTGCAGTCCAGCTGAACTGGCAGGACTGTTATTAGTGACTGATTTGATCAGAGCACCCATCTGCAAAGGTTCCGAATATCTGACGACGCCGTCTCCTAGGACGTAACGCAATTGATACATGTTCAGCGGAGAGAATTCCAAATCTGAACCTATCGAAACGTATCTGCCGTATACATCGGCATAGACTGGTAGATAATCCTCGCCGTCGACCTCCTTGACTCCTGTGATCAAAGCTGATGTGGTCAGACCGGATAGGTATCCTGGGGAGCCCTCATCGATGGAATAGATTCCGGGCAGATCCCCGTCGACCTCGTTGGAGAACGTTGCAACGGGGATGGCAGAGCATATCAGAAGCATCAGCGCCAGCGATATGACCGCGACGAATGTGTTCACCGATATTCCTGCAGAGTAGACATCCATCTGAGCCCTGCGGGAGAGATGCTTGAGCTCTTCCTCATTAGGCTCGCAGAAGGCTCCCAGCGGTACGACTCCGTAGAGAAGTCCGGTAGAATCGACCTTGCAGTCGTTGGCCCTGGACTGGATGCCGTGACCCATCTCATGGACGACCATAGCGATGAATAGTGCAAGAATACCGTATGTGAGCGGCAGCATGGGGTTGAATCCCGGGATGGCCAGAGCATACTGGATGCCTATTCCTCCGGAACCTATTCTGGAAGGAAGGGCCAGCAGCGACATGATCAGCATGTACATCATGATGAAGAACAGGATGGCCGCGAGCAGCCTCGATATGAATCCGAAGACGCGCCAGAACAGACGGTGCTTCCCGATCCTGTCCATGGCCTTGATACCCAATTGGGTCTTGATCATGACGGTCGGACCGTACTTGACAAGATGGTACTTGGCCGCTTTCTCAGGATTCCTCCACACCCAGAACCAAATTGGGATGTAGACGACACAGAGAATGATCATGACCAAGTATGCCGTATCCATGCTATGCCTCGAGTGCAGACAAAGCCTTCATCCTATAATAATAGGATGAGTGGAATCAGCATTGGGATTGGATGATCTTTCTGGCCCAGACCAGCTTCCTCTTCTTCACAGCAGGATCCGATCCTTCCTTGGGCATGGGATTATCATAGTCAAAACCGACCAGGTGTATGTCCTTGACACCGAAATGTCTGGCGAAGCAAAAGGCTCTGTCCCCGTCGGTGAATCCTCCGTAGTTGAACACTGTGTACTCCGGAGCGGATTGTGTAGTCTGGACGACAGGCCCCTTGAACATGCCGGCATACTTCATGATCAGATCAGCATTGTCCCCGTGGGCATGTATGAAGGTGAATGCCCCCTTGGAACTGGCCTCTATCTGGGGATCGATATCCCCATCCAGATCGGTGAATATCATGTCCGGCATGATGCTCTGGGCCATCAATCTTCCCACTGCGGAACCTGAGCAAAGAACCGTTCCTTCTACCCCTCTAGAGATGTCCGCCTCGAGACATGGAGCATTCCCCACGACTGTGACCACATCCCCCAGAATTTCCGCCGCATCTTCACCCGAGCGGAGATCGGAATTCAATGTTACCGCTTTGAGTATGCGTACTGAGTTCTCATCCTCATCGCGGCTGTAACCGAGGTCGTTCAGGATCTCAATGTAGATGGGTTCCCACTCTGAGAAATCCAACGGATCACCCGGCTACGGTAGGGACTGAATACTGCCTCTTGATGAAGTTGGATGCTATCGCTATAGCCAATCCCAAGAAGATCTCCACTATTCCGATGAGCCCATCATATCCGGGATTGATGTAGTACAGGACAATGTCGATGATACCCGTGAGCGTGATCCCGAGACTAGCTATGCTGAAGCAGTTGAAGAGATTGGTCAGACGGAGAACTGAATCAACCTGTATGTCATCCATCATCCTTCCGAAGAAGAAGGCCATAACCGCAAGCATAACAGGCCAGACCATCGTGTTCCCGTAAGAGACGATCATGACCAGGCCGTTCGGATAAAACGTATCCATCACCTGATAGTACGACACTATAGCTCCGATGAGAACAATACCGACTGCCAAGAAACTCATCACCATCATTATTCCCCTGCCGAGGATGTTGGATTTGACGTAAGAGGTGATCTTTTCCCATTTATCCTGGAAGCTGTAAGCGTACCCCAGTATGACTAATCCGATGACCAGGAGAACCGCGTCTCTGGTTATGGCGGGCAGTGATGACAAGTCGCCGGACATTATGAGCAGGACCAGATCGGGCACCAGCATGACGAATGCTATCGCGAATATCAGGGCGCCTATCGGGGCCAGGAATCTCTTCCTCTTGTTTGGCTCGGAGAGCATCTTGGTGATGACGTAGAACGAACTCTCGATGTTGGGTGCCTGCTTGACGTACACCTTCCTGACTGAATCAACGTGTGCACGGGACGATATGATCGGATAGATGTATTCGTCCTCTGCCCCGTCACCGATCAAGATGATGTTATCGGGCTTGTACTCATCGAGGACCTTCTCCAGCTGGGAGACCAGAGCCAAATCGGACCTGTGCCCGACCCTCTCGTCACCGCAGATCAGAGCTACATCGGCATCCACGCCGTCCTCTCTGAGCTCCATGCATGTGCTTATTCCCGCATATAGAGCATTGAGGTCGGAATCCTCAGGGTCCGCTATCCCCAGGGCGTTGGCGGCATCCAGGCACTGATCCATGCCGATGACGGGCGTCACAACTTTACCCTTGACGCCGAAATCGTCATCCCTGTCAACTGCCAAGACCAGAGTCCGCTTCATATACCCGTAATCGTCAACCGCGTATAAATGTCATAATCCCTGCGCTCCTGATACCATTATTATCTAAATCACGCATTCGACACTCATGATCATAAGATGGCACGGCCACGCATGCTTCGAATTCACCGACGGGGAGACCACCGTCGTAATCGATCCGCACGACGGCCGTTCGCTCGGTCTCAAACCTCCTGTGGCGACGGCCAATGTTGTCCTCATGACTCACGACCATTACGATCATAACGCATCCCGCGTCATCAAAGGGGAGCACAAAGATTTCAAGCTGGTTACAGGCGAGTTCGAGACTTCTAACGGACTCAAGGTCACCGGCTATCCGTCATGGCATGACCACTCGGAGGGTTCGGAGCGCGGCCCCAACACGATCTACAGTTTCGTCATGGACGGCATCAGGATATGCCACTGCGGCGATCTGGGATGCATACCGTCCGATGATGTCATCCAGGCCATCAAGGGCGCTGATTTCATGTTCATCCCCGTCGGGGAGATCTACACCATGGAGATCCCTGAGATCAGAAAGTTCATTGAGCTGGTGAATCCGAGGATCATCATCCCCATGCATTACATGGTCGGCGGGCTGTCCTTCCGCCTTTCCCCACTGGACAAATTCTTGGAGATCATACCAGACGGCGCCACCGATTACATCGGTAACGAGCTGGACATAATGGTCTCCGACCTTCCGGAAACAAAAGAATGCTGGATTTTCGACAGCTGATCAGTAGAGGGCGAGACCCTCTTCGATCTTACCCATCTCGATGGGTGTTGTGTCATCGCCGATCAATGCGCCCTTGGAGTTAGCAAGTATGCCTGCTCCCACCATGCGCGCACCGTGGTTGACGGTGGTCCTGATGGGCTCAACCTTCAGGATGTCCTTGATCAGCTGTATGTCGTCATCGGATGCGTCAGCATGGCAGACGCATCCCTTGTTGGTGACCTTGCATATGGAACCGACTGTATTCAGTCCTGCTATGGTGGACCTGACGCACTCGACTCCGAGGGCATCGGATATGACCTTGACCATATCGTCGGTGTACTCAGGATTTAGTATTGCTCCGTGATCGTTCGCCAGGATGTTGTTTCCGGCTGCGTTCAGCGGGTCATCTACTCCGGTACATGGGATGCGCTCCGCGAAAATGGATACTTCCCTGGGGTCTGCCAGACCGGAGATCACGGCACCGTTGGAATTCATGACGACGAGTGACCCGATCACGAATGATCCGGCCACCGTCATCAGTTGCGTTTCTACCTGTAACGCCTCCTCCACGTCCTTCACGAACTCGGGGGCGGCGTCGGCCGCGATGAATGAGAAGCTCTCGTTGGCGACGGCGAACACCCCTATGTTGGATGTGCCTGCATAGCGCGAGAATCTCATCATCGACGGCACCTTCACTCTGCGAGCGAGACTTCGACAAGACCGTCGTCGAACTTTACAGCTTTGACTGTGATCTTGTTTGGAGGGTTGCGGATTCCGTTCTCCCAGATCTTCTCGTTGACGCTAGCGTCGATCCAGATCTGGTCATCCTCGGCCTTCATGTGCCTGGCGATGTTCTCCCTGAGCTCCTTCACAGCGCGGTTCGCCCTACGGGTGCGGGGCGCCTGCTTTGTCTTCCTGAGGGGAACGACGATTGTTCTCTCGATTTCGTCTGCCATCCGAATCACTCCTTAATCTTGCTCATGCGCCACGACCTTCTCTTGGGGTGGCGGAGGAACTGCCTGCTGGTCCTCATCATGACCCATGCGGGGACACGGCGGTTCTCTTTGACCTTCTTGTTCAGCCTGGCTTTCATTGCGGGGGCCTTTGTACTTGACATGATTATCTCCTCTCTATGGTGATCTCCCTCTTCTTGGGGGTGATCTGACCTAGGATACTTCTCAGCGTGTCGTCATCGACGGGGACGGGGATCCTTCCGCTCTGGGCTAACTGGACCAACTGCATCTCGATCTGCTGTCCCATCTGGGGGGTGGCAAGCAAGATGTTGTTGAGCCTGTCCCTGGCCTCGGGAGTCAGGATCTGCCTCATAGCGTTCTGAAGCTGCATCTCGACCTGCTGCCTCTGCTGCTCCTGCGCCTGCTGCTGTGCAGCCTGCTGCTGGATTTCCTGCATGCGCCTCTGTCTCAATGCTTCTAATTCCGGATCGTCCATTGCTGAGACCTCCTTTCAGGCCTTCATCTCGTCGTAGACCTCTTTCGCAGTGTTGTCCAGAAGGGACTGACCTGCGGGGCTGATTGCACGGCCCTCTTTGTCCTTGGATACCAAATAACCGGCGGCCTCGAGCTGCATCAGGCATTTCCTTGCGATGTTGCGGCTTCCCTTGACTGCCTGGTTCGGCATTGATCCCCTGTCAGCGTAACCACCGTACTCGGCGGCGAGCTTGGAGGATCCCATGGGTCCTTTGACGTACAGCTTCCTCATGATGGAGGCGGCACGAGTGTACCACCAGTCATCCTGGGAAGGCGCTCTCTCTGTGTGCCTACCGGTCTTGACATACTCTGCCCACTCGGGAGGAACGATCTTGTCGTTCTCCTTGAGCTTCTGGGCTGTCTTGAGTATGAGCTGCTCGGCAGGAACATCGTAGACAGTTACCATTTCATTACCTCGCTAATGTCCACAGAGTGGACCTAACTGATACTTTGGTATAGTGGTATTGTATATAAGCGTTGCTAAAATAAATGATATAAAATCAGGTATTCCAACTCCGCACGTTCGGCACTCGCCCCCGTACGGCCTGAGGATGAAACATCCTCCACGGCAGAATCCATAATGCGGACCCTGATCTCCGTGATACTCCCGATATAGTCTTAGTATAAGAACTCTACCGCACATCGCACCCATACCGATTATCGCTGCACAAGATTGATTTCATTAACCGATTGATTTTCAACCTCAGGAAATAAGCTAGGATCTCTCATCTGCATACTGATTCCATAACTCTAGAGGGGCCGTCTCCCCACTCCAGTTTCGTTTCCACTTTCAGTCCAAAAAATTGATATCCAGACTGCAAAATCAAACAGTCCACTTTCAGTCACCTCCCCTTCAGAGCTTTAAATACTCCGGGGGCGATCGTATAATCAGAGGATAAGAAGTGCATCCCCAAAAGCACAAATCCTCCGGATGGCACCGAAATTCCATCCATCCTATCCTATCCTTCGGTGCCATCGGATTTTTCTTACTCAATTGTTGAAGAGATACTGCTTCTCTTTGATCTTCATTGAAATTACGATACCTACGACCACAGTTATCACAGTGGGGAAGGACAGGACAGATGCTGCTAGGCATGAGTAATAGGCCACTTTGAAGCGACTTTTGGTGCTCCAGAGTATACCTGTGATGGCTGCCATTACACCGCTTGCAGCATAAAGGCCTCCGAGTGCGAACCCCATGTAGGTGAGGACCTCGGGATTCAGACTCAGGACGGCTGCTTCAAGCTCTGGGAAAGATTCGTACATCTGGGCGGTGTTCTCTATAACCCATTCGGGATTGAGTCCTATGAAGAAGAACTCGTACGCCATATAGAATGCGAACAGGACGTAGACGAAGATCAGTACGGTCATCATGGTGCCGTTACCGTCGCTGATGGATGCGCTCATCTGGTGACTGAGATCACGGTGCTCGTGGTTTCCTCCAATGACCGCTCCGCACTCGGGACAGAACTCGGCATCGTCCGGCAATTCCCTTCCGCATTTCACGCAGAAGTTGTACTTATCTTCCATAGGATACGAATCTTACCTTAGATATAAGTCATAATCGCAGGGTGTTTCAGTTTGTTAAACTAAACAAGTTCGCAAGACACTTTTTAACTATGATAACTATGCAACCAGCATGTCAGACTACAAGATCAAGTACTGCTTCAAATGCGGTGCTGAACTTCCTGAACCGAGCGACTTCTGTCCTGAATGCGGTGCGAACCTCACCGGGAAGGAGGAGCCTCAGAGGGCTGAATATACGGCTAGGCCTACACAGGAACCACCTAAGGGAGACATGGGGATCATTCCCATACTCATCATGGTGTATGGCGTACTGGCCATCGTTGCAGGCATTTTCATGATCATGGTAGGCATGTCGATCGATTCCATAATCACGATCGCCAGGGAATACGCCGAATCTATGGACCCTCAAACAAGGACTGAGATACTGGCAGTAATCGAGGTATTGGCCCAGTTGAACATGATCTACTTCACTGCCATAGCTATCCTGATGATGCTGAGCGGAATTTTCGCCTTGGTCGCAGGACATCTCGCAGGGAAGGTCTCCAGTTGGAAAGCGGCATTGGTCTGCTGTCTGGTGGCGTCATTGGTGCCTCTGTTCTCCATCCCTCTGGACATGTCATTCCATGTCAGCGGCAGTATGATTGGCACGATATTGATATCGGCCATAGGTCTGCTCATGACCTATTTCATCTACGCCGCAAAGGACAAGTTCATCAGCTGATAGCATGAGATACGTGATCGCGATCACCGGGGCCTCGGGTTCAATCTACGGGGTAAGGCTCCTTCAAGAGCTCAAGGGCGAGAAGATACTCGTCATGTCAGCCACAGCCAAGGCCATTCTCCCGGAAGAGACCGATTACACCGTCGAACAGGTATACGCCATGGCTGACCAGGTCTTCGAGGATGACCAGATGTTCGCATCCATCGCATCGGGGAGCTTCTCCTACGATGCGATGATAGTCGCACCATGCAGCGAGTCCTCCCTGGCGAAGTTCGCCTGCGGTATCGGCGACACGCTCATCTCCCGTGCGGTGTCGGTATGTCTCAAGGAAGGCAGGAGACTCATCCTCCTCCCCAGGGAATCGCCGAAGAGCGCCATAATGCTTGAGAATGAACTCAAACTCGCTAGGCTCGGGGTGTGCATCCTGGATGCCAACCCCGGCTTCTATCCCAAACCCAAGACGGTTGACGATCTTGTCAACATCGTCGTCGGAAGATGCCTGGACCAGCTGGGCCAGGAGCACAGCCTTTACAAAAGATGGGAATGATGGGGTCTCCCCCGTCATTCCTTCAGGTTTCTCATTCCAGATAGATTGCTGGCCTTCCGGGCACTGCAACCTTGGCCTTGCCCTGCGGGTCATAGATTCCCTCGGCATCTGCGGAGTAGACCTCCACGGGCACACCGTTCTCCTCGGAGAGGAACTTGGCGGCCGATGTGAACAATGCGGTCTCGTCGGTGGTGACCAGCGGGAGCTTCTGCTCGACGGTTGACCTCTGGAATTCGACAGCGACCTTCTGAGCGAGAGAGGAGACGGCCTTTCCGTTCTTCCTCAGTTCCTCGTTGGCCATACAGGCCTTAGTGAGGTCGGGTATTGTGAGCTTTCCTTCCTTCATCATGTCAAGGGCCATGGACATGACATCCTTCTTCCACTGAGCGGAAGTGTAGAGGACGATCTTCTTCACATCGATGCCCGCGATCTTCCTGATCTCGGTGATGTCGGACATGGCATCCCTGAGGAGGTTCTCCCCGTATTCCGCTGCGTCGGACATCTTGGACTGATCGGGTTCGGGAAGCTGTCCTGCTGAGACGAGTCCCTCGAATCCCGCCTGCTCCCAGAGTTCCTCTGCGACATGTGGGGTTACAGGCATCATGCACTGGATCCAGATCTTCATGGCGTCCAGGATGGATTCCTTGTTGTTTCCTCCGCGCCTGTTGTACCACTTGAGGTCGTTGAACATATCGAAGTAGACAATAGTGGTCATGGCCCTCAGGTCGTTCTTGTCCATCGCCTTCCTGATGGCTACCAGATGGTTGTTGAACCTAGAGACCAGCCAAGCATCGATGTCGGACTTGGGTGAATCGGATTCTGAGGCGATGAGATCCTGCACGGCGATCATCAGCTTGTCTACCCTCTGGCGGTAGGTCATGACGGTATCCTCATCCCACTCGACATCCACGAACATGGAAGCGACATTGGCGTAGTAGAGCCTCATGGCGTCCACTCCGTACTTGGCCGCCGCTCCGGGGATAGGCTGAGCGCCTCCCTTGGACTTCGAGATCTTGCTGGCCTCTCCGGACTTGTCCTTCTTTCCGGTGATGTACCAATTGACGGTGATTCCCTTGGGCCACATCTCCGGCGGGAGGATGGCCACATGGTTCATCAGGAAAGCCGGGAAGTGCACGGTCATGTGCTCCTTTCCTCCCAGATTGAGATCGAGGGGATACCAGTATAGGACATCCTTCCTGATGGTGTCCAGGAGATCGGCGGGTATTCCGGTGCTGTCGGACACGCTCTTGACATCGCCCTTACCTAGTATGGCGTAATCGAAGAACTGCTCGGTCATCTGCTCGGGCTTGATCTTTCCCTCGTTGGCGTAGATGGAGATGATGTAGTAAACAGGGTAGAGTGTTGAATCGGAGATGGCTTCGATGATCCATTTGTCATCGTAGGGGAACTTCGTTCCAAGCCAGTTTCCGAGCCTGACGCAGGCCCTCTCTCTGAACCAGTCCAGGACACCGTAGACGTTGTCGCTCCACTCCGGTGGGTTGAGCTCCATGTCCTTGCAGTGATCCTTGGTCATCTGGGTGAACTTGGGGTCGGCGTAGTTGATGAACCACTGGTCGTCGATCCTCTTGATGTGGACACGGGATCCGCACCTGCAGACGACCTCCTCGGTCAGGTCGTAGAACACATCCGCCTCACCGGAAGCGATCATCGCCTGCTTCATCTTCTCCTGAGCCTCCTGGACACGGAGTCCGGCGAACTCGCCGCAGATGTCCTTCATCTTTCCGGTGTGGAATCCATCCTTGTACACGATGTGCTTGGCGTCCAGGAGCTTGGGGTCGCCGGGCTCTTTGATGCCGAGCTTGTCGATGATATCCTTAGCGGGGAAGTCCCCGTAGCCCTTCATCTCGATGATGGAGATGGGCACAGCCTTGTCAAGTATGTCCTTGGAGAGACCGTATTTGGTGATCATCTCAGGATTCTTCTTGATAGCTTCAAGGGAGATCCAATCGTCGGGCGCATCTGAAGGGACGGATGTGACCAGTCCGGTTCCGACGTCAGGGTTGACGAAAGTGGCAGGGAATACGGGGATCTCGCGGTGGATCATGGGTGCCTCGCACATCCAGCCGATCATGTCCTTTCCGGGGATGGAACCGACTTCCTCGATTCCGTCTTTCTGGAGCGTGAGCTTCTCTGCTGCCTGGGGGGAGACGATCCATGTCTCTCCGTTGTACTTCACCCTCTTGTACTCGGTCTCGGGGTCAACCCAGAAGCAGACCTGTCCGTAAACGGTCTCGGGCCTGAGCGTGGCGGCGATGAGATACTCGTCGCCGTGCCTGAACTTCAGTATGGTGTATTCCTGCGTTTCGGCCTTACCTCCCTTGGAGATATCGGTCTCCGAGGCGTCGACCGCCACCGGTCCGCAGTTGGGACAGACAGGAGCGTAGTAGGGCTTCTGTATGAGCATACCGGCATCATGGAGCTTCCTGAACTGCCAGTCGATGAACTTGTTGTAATCGGGATACAGGGTGCAGGTGAATCTGCGCCAGTCAGACAAGAAACCGAACTTGCGCCAGTAATCGTTCTGGTAGACCTGGTTGAAGAAGTCTATGACCGACAGGGGATCCTTCATCTTCGCGATGTCCTCGTCGGTGCATCCGTTCCTCTTCAGGTAGTCGATGGTGTTCTCGTCTCCCCTGGAGATCTTCCTGAAGAGACTTATTCCGCCGTTTCCTGTAGCGTGAGTTCCCACAGGGAAGAGTACGTTGTAGCCTGTCATACGCTTGTACCTGGTGATGGCGTCCAGATAGGTGTATCCCCTTAGGTGTCCGACATGTAGGTATCCGGTGACACCGGGGTATGCGAAGATCGCCATGAACTTCGGCTTGCTGTCATCCCTATCAGACTTGTCGAGACCCGCTTCAGTCCAGCGGTTCTGCCACTTCTTTTCCATCGCTCCGTAGTCGTATGCCATACGTATCCCTGTATGAGTAATGCTGGAATACTGCCCGCTTATAATAATTTATAGCGCGCCTGCAAGAAGGGTCTATAGAGAATTGGAGGACTAACCTTTTTATCGATGATGTGGATGAGGTGTCTGATAAGACAATTGTAAGATTTGTGACAGACTTACGTCGTCTTTTGTCCGACAGCTATATATACCCTCAGTGTATTGTAGTTATTGCAGCAAAGAAAGGGATGGGACTCTTAATGAGCTGCACTCAAAAAAGAAGGACGGATGAAAATGTCGGACGACGGGACCAAGATCACGATCAGGATGGGACCAGAGGAAATCCAGATGATGGAGGACTTCATGGCTGATCACGATATCGGAAACAGATCCGACTTCATCCGTGACGCAATCAAGGGCTACATCGCCTCCATAAGAGCCGGACAGCCCCAGATTGAGGAAGGCGGGATCTTCGTCCGCCTCAGCGACATACAGATGGACGCCCTCGATGGCCTCGTCAGGACCGGCATAACCGTGTCCGGAGAGGAATTCATCAGGAAGTGCCTCATCGAGAAGATCGTTCCCAAGAACGTCGAGGATGAGAGCATCGAGAATGCATTCAGGGCTGCCCAGATGAAAGCTGTATACAAGTGAAGAAAAAATGGATGGGAAATAAAAGCATAGTCCGGCGGATGGGAAAGGCCTCTGGCCTAGCCGGATCATGCTGTTGGAAACTCTTTAATCAAAACGAATGGGGATGCACACAATGGTGTACAACGCAAAGAACGAACTCAAAGTAGCGATCGTAGGAGTCGGCGGCGCAGGATGCAACGTCGTCTCCGCCTTCACCGGAAGATATGGAATGGATACGATAGCTATCAATACCGACAAGGAGGCCCTTCACGAGGCACATGCTGACGCGAAGATCTACATCTGCAAGGGTGTCCTCCACGGACAGGGAACCTCAGGAGAGGCAGAGCTCGGTAAGAAGTGCGCTGACATCCACATCGAGGAGATCAAAGAGGCAGTCTCAGGCTATGACAGGGTTTTCGTCATCGCAGGACTCGGCGGAGGTACCGGAACCGGTGCCACTCCAGTGATCATCGACGCCATCCAGTCTCTGAATATCATGACCGACGCCATCGCCATCAAGCCCTTCGGATTCGAGGGAAGCAGGGTCGAGGTCGCCAGCAAGGGATACGACAAGATCAGAGCCGTCTGCCCCTACAGCATCGCGATCAAGAACGATTCGCTCATCGGACTCATGTCCGACAAGACCCTTGACGAGGCATACGCGGTCGTCAACAACGAGATCATGAACTACATCGAGGCCCGCCTGATGGACATCACCAGGGACAACGACGGTGTATCTCAGACCATCGACAATGACGATGGGTTCGACTCCTTCATCAGGAACTCTCCCATCTTCGCTTTCATTAACGCTTAAGTTTTCCCCCTTAGCGGGTGGCCTCTGGCCATCCGCACTTACCTTTTATCCTCATTCCTCCATACGTATCTCCAGATATCATGGCAGAGAACGCTATCGAGGTCTCTCACCTTGTGAAGCAGTACGGTGATTTCACAGCGGTGTCCGACATAAGCTTCAATGTCCCTAGAGGAGAGTTCATGGGACTGCTCGGGCCCAACGGGGCCGGTAAGAGCACCACCCTTAAGGCCATCACAGGACTTTTGACTCCCACTTCGGGTACAGTGACAATACAGGGAGTAGACATCAAGGACCATAGAAAGGCCCTGGAGCATGTCGGATGTGTCGTGGAGACACCTGAACCCTATCCGGAATTCACCCCCAATGAGTTCCTCAGACATGTAGGGAGGCTCTATGGGATGAGCAAAGCCGAGAACGCCATCCGTACTCGCGATGTCCTGGAAGAGGTGAAGCTCTGGGAATGGAGGGACAAGAAGATCGGGGGTTTCTCCAAGGGAATGAAACAGAGATGTGTCCTTGCTCAGGCCCTTCTGACCAATCCAGAGGTCATTATACTGGATGAGCCTACGTCAGGTCTCGATCCCAGAGGGATGATCGAGATACGCACCCTCTTGAACAATCTGAAGAAGCGGGACCGGTCCCTTCTGATCAGCACCCATATGTTGAAAGAGGTCTCTGAGATGTGCGGGCAGGTCACCATGATACGCAACGGCAAGGCTGTCCTTTCCGGAGATGTGGCCAAACTGCTGGAGCATGGTAGCGACAGCGGCATAACCCTAGAGGTCAAGGTTCTTGATCCGCTCACAGATGAATTCGTTACCAACCTCTCAGGATGTGCCGGAGTAACAGGCTATGACAAGCTGGGAGAGCACATAGTCAAGCTGCAGTTCAACGGTAGCACCGAACAGCAGGCTGACGTCATTTCCATGGCCTACAACGGTGGTCTGAGGCTTCTGTCGGTCAACGAGAAGGGAATGGATCTCGAGGACCTCTACATGGACCTTACGGAGGAGGTGTCGGAATGAGCCTTTTCTCGAAGACTTATGAAGAAGTATCCGATGGATCATGGGAATCCTCCGGATATGCTGCAACCGATGAGGAGGCTCACCGCGATACCGAATACAAGGCCGCATCTGTTGCCAGTCAGACCCTGACATTCATGCTGACCGAGCTGAAAAGGATGTCCCGTGATTACGGACTCTATGCGTCCATAATCGTGGCCTTCCTGATACCGGTTGCATACTTCTTAAGGGATATCATAGGTGCGATCGACCCTACATCAGGAATGGGGAGCATACTTGTACTCCTGACCGTGCTGGTATCCATATTCACGGCCAATGCCTGCGGTAAGCAGATCCCCAACGAATATCAGGAAAAGACAGCCTACATGAACCTGGCGATGCCAGTATCTAGGACATCCTTCGCCCTCGGAAAGCTATTCGCAGGACTGACGGTCTGCCTTGGAATCTTCATGCTGGCGTATGTTCTGGCCTACATCATGTCTATGATTATATTCGAGGGCTCCCCCGATACAGATAAGGTCATCCAGTCCATCGCTTACATGGTCATGGGTGTGGTGGTGTTCTCCACTACCGCTTTCGGGCTCAGCACTGTGTTCACCCGTGCCAACGTTCTGCTCCCTGTGGTGCTGATGTTCTTCCTCATGCCAATAGTCGGGATCAGTATAGACCAATACCTGGACGACTCTGTAATCGCACTCTTCCCCTGCTGGTTCCCCGACTATGCTGTAGCCATCCTCGGAGGGCTTCCCATGTCATTCGGGATGTTCGGAGCATTCAGCATGATAGATATCCTCAATGTGCCTGTGTTCTTCGGCATAGGTGCCGCTTGGTCCTTGGGGATGGTGGCATTCGGACTCTATATGGTCCAGAGAAAACAGCTCTGAAAACGTTTTGAAAGGACTGGGCAGGAACCGTCCTGCCCAGATCCATTTCTCAGCACATCGCGGAATATCCCATCTCGAATGCCTTGTCGTTGAGCTCCCTGAACTTCTCGGGGACCTGCTCCAAAAGGCACTCCTTGAGCGCATCCTTGGGGATCGGGAATCCCTTCATGGCGGCGACCGCACCGATCATCACAGCGTTGGCCGCAACGGCCTTTCCTGCGTCGATGGCGATCTTGGTGGCATCGATGGTATAGAGGTTCTTGTTCTCTGCCAGAACGGCCTGTTTGAGCGATTCTATCTCGGGATACTCCTCGAATCCTGCCGCCACCATTGACGGAAGGACTGGATCGAGGTTCATTAGAATGATGGAATCCTTGTTTCCGAGAGGCAGATTCCTGCAGGTCTCTGCGGGCTCGAATCCCATGATGAGATCGGCGCATCCGGCTGCCTCCAGAGGGCTGATGACATCGTCACCGAAGCGCAATGTGGATAGGACGCTTCCTCCCCTCTGGGCCATTCCGTGGACCTCGCTCATGGCGACCTTGTATCCCTGCTTCATCGCAGCGTTTCCCAACACCATGGAGGCGAGCAGGACTCCCTGTCCTCCGACTCCGACGATCTGGACGGTGTACTTCATTGTTTCACCTCGATTGCTCCGGTGGGGCATACGTTAGCGCACATTCCGCACCCTATGCATTGAGTGGGATCTGTGGAGATCTGCCCCTCCTTGCTCTTGAACAAAGCCGGACAAGCGATGGTCCTGACGCAGTTGTAGCACTTGATGCATTTATCCTGGTGGACTTCCACAGCCTTGATCACCAGTTGCTTCTGCTTCTTCAATTCCAACGGGCAGGGGCACTTCGAGATGACCACAGCGACACCGTCGAAGTCCAAGGCATCCTTCATGACCTTTGTAGCTGCCTTCACGTCGTAAGGGTTGATCTCCCTGACGAACTTGACCCCGACTCCCTCGACCAATGACTTGATGTCTATGGCTTCGGTGGAGATGCCTCCGAAGTCCCTTCCGGTTCCGGGGTTGGGCTGATGGCCGGTCATCGCTGTCGTACGGTTGTCCAGGACTACGATGACGACCTTGTGGTTGTTGAACAGCGCATTGATCATCGGTGGGATTCCCGCATGGAAGAATGTGGAATCACCCATGAATGCGATAGCTTTCTGCTCGGTTGATTGCGCGAATCCTCCCGCCGCTCCGGCTCCTCCTCCCATGCAGATGATGAAGTCAGCAGCCTGGAATGGGGGCTGGACACCGAGGGTGTAGCATCCGATATCTGAACAGTAGATCACGTCAGTGTTGCCTGCCGCCTTCTTCGCTGCTGCGAACATTCCTCTGTGGGGGCATCCGGCACAGAGTGTGGGCGGCCTGTTGGGAAGGACGATCGATACCTTGGGCATAGGCTCGCTGAATTCCTGTACCTCGACCAGTTCCTTGATTCCCTTGAGCGTGTCCGGGGAGAACTCCCACTCTCTGGGAAGATGTCCGGACCTCTTTCCGTAGACCTTGACTGAAACGGAGTTCTGTGCAGCGATCCTAAGGACCTGATCCTCTAGGAAGGGCTCCAGCTCCTCCACGACGATGATTGCTTTCTTGTTCTTCATGAACTCGGCGATCTTCTTCTCAGGCAGAGGGTTGGTGAATCCTAGCTTGAGGATGCTGACGCCTTTGACGAACTCGCAGACGTATGTGTACGATACTCCGGATGTGATGACTCCTATTTCCCCGGAGCCCTCCGTGAAGTTCAGGGGAGACTCCTCAGACATCTCCTGGGCCTTCTTGTACAGGTTCAGAAGCCTGACCCTGTTCTGCTTCGCATAAGCGGGGATGTTGACGAACCTAGCGACATCCTTGTCGAAGTGGCCGATGGTCTTGGGCTCTGCCTTCTGGCCGAGCTCGACTACACCGCGGGCATGGTTGACCCTGGTGGTGGTCCTGAACAACAAGGGGAGAGTTAGCTCCTCGGAGACCCTGAAGGCCTCCTTGACCATATCCTTAGCCTCCTGGGGCGTGGAGGGTTCCATCATCGGTATCAGGGCCAATGTCGAATAGTAACGGTTGTCCTGCTCGTTCTGAGAGCTGTGGCAAGAAGGGTCATCTGCGGACATGATGAGCATTCCGCCTCTGATTCCAGCATAGGCCAGGGTCATCATCGGATCCGCAGCAACGTTCAATCCGACGTGCTTCATGAACACGAAGGACCTTACTCCGGAGGATGCAGCGGCTGCGGATACCTCCATGGCCACCTTCTCGTTAGTCGAGAACTCGAAGTACATGCCTGCTTCGGATGAGATCTTCTCCAGGATGTTCCCCACTTCCGATGAGGGGGTACCCGGATACGTTGATGCGAAGCCCGTACCGGCCTCGATCAATCCTCTAGTGATGGCCTCGTTGCCCAGAAGGAGCTGCTTGCCATTTTCAGCGAGTAAATTCGGCATTTGAACACCTTATAATGGCACTGCCTATCTTATCGCGTAATTTAATGCTTGGGTAGGGGAAGGATAATAAAAGGGCAGTTGATACTGCGGGACAAGCGAGGGTTGCCGAGCTAGGTCAAAGACGCAGGACTTAGGATCCTGTCCTTAGTGGTTCAAGGGTTCGAATCCCTTCCCTCGCACTTCTCAGAAAATGACGATGGGCGTTTTGCCCACCGTCTTTATGGTTTTCAGTTCACCAGTCTGTGGAACTCGGTGAGGCTTCTCACACCGGTCTTGCCGTTCCTGGCGACCTTTATGGCTCCGACGGTCATCTCAGCACCCTGTATGGTGGTGATGATCGGGATCTGCAGCTCGACCGCGAGTCTCCTCATGGCCGCTCCGTCCCTGATCGCACCGGACTTCTGGGTGGGGGTGTTGATGATCATCTGTATCTTGCCCTCGCGCATGGCACTTACGGCGTTGGGTGCCTGATTCTCGCTGACCTTGTACAGGGTGGCGACAGGCACTCCGTGATCGATGAGATACTTAGCGGTTCCCTTGGTGGCGTAGATCGTGAATCCGAGCTCATCCAGTGCCTTGGCCGACGGAAGGATCTTCTCCTTGTCGTTGTCGTTGACCGTGATGTAGACCCCTCCCGATTCGGTTGGATAGTTGCATCCGGCAGCGACCTGGGCCTTGTAGCATGCTGCGTAGAAGTCCTCGTCGATTCCCATGACCTCTCCGGTGGATTTCATCTCGGGTGTGAGGATGCAGTCCACTCCGGGGAGCTTCAGGAACGGGAACACTACCTCCTTGACAGCGTAGTGGTCCAGCTGCTTGTATCCGGTAAGTCCGAAGTCCTTCAGGGTCTTTCCGAGCATGATCTTGGTGGCGATCTTCGCCATCTGGATTCCGGTGGCCTTGGAGATGAAGGGTACGGTCCTCGATGCTCTGGGGTTGGCCTCGATCATATAGATCTCGTCGCCCTTGACCGCCAGCTGGAGGTTCATCAGTCCCTTTATGTGCAGTGCGAGTGCGACCCTCTTGGTGATGTCCAGGATCTCGTCGATCTTGTCCTGTCCGATCATCTTCGGGGGCATGACCATGGTTGCGTCTCCTGAGTGGCATCCGGCGTACTCGACGTGCTCCAGGATTCCTCCGATGTAGACGTCCGTTCCGTCAGCCACGCAGTCCACATCGATCTCGATGGCGTCGGTGAGGTACTTATCGATCAGGATCGGGTGGTTCCTGGATACCTTGACTGCGCTCTCGACGTATGTCTTCAGGTCCTCGGTCGAGTAGACGATCTCCATCGCCCTACCTCCAAGGACGTACGAAGGCCTGACGATGACAGGGTATCCGATGTCCTCTGCGATCTGCTTGGCCTCCTCGAATGAGTATCCGGTTCCGGATGAGGGTTGCTTGATCTTCAGGTCGTCCATCAGCTTGGAGAACCTGCGCCTGTCCTCTGCCACATCCATATCGTCTGGTGTGGTTCCCAGGACCTTGGTCTTGGTCCCTGCCAGTGCCTTCTCAAGGTCCACCGCCAGGTTGACGGAGGTCTGTCCTCCGTACTGGCAGATGACTCCGTCGGCATCCTCTGCCTCGATGACGTTCAGGACGTCTCCGAGTGTGAGGGGCTCGAAGTATAGCCTGTCGGACATGTCGAAGTCTGTCGAGACAGTCTCGGGGTTGTTGTTGACGATGACCGCATCCACTCCCTCCTCCTGAAGGGCCATGACTCCGTGGACACAGCAGTAGTCGAACTCGATTCCCTGTCCGATCCTGATGGGTCCTCCTCCTACGATGACGACCTTCTTCTTGTCCTTGGAGGGCTTGGCCTCAGTCTCCCTGCATCCGTATGTCGAGTAGAAGTAGGGGGTCTTGGCCTCAAACTCTCCCGCACAGGTGTCGACCATCTTGAAGACAGGGACCAGTCCCTGCTTCTTCCTCATGTCGCGTATGTCCAGCGAGGGGTTGCCGGTGAGCTCTGCGATGGTCTCATCGGAGAATCCCATGAGCTTGGCTTCCTTCAGAACCTCTGGTGTGAGTCCGGCCTTGATCTTGTACTCCATCTTCACGATGTTCTGGAGCTTCCTTATGAAGAAGACATCCCAGTTGGTGAGCTCTGCGACCTTCTCGGGCGTCCAGCCTCTCCTGAGTGCCTCTCCCATCACGAATATGCGCTGATCGGTTGCGTGCTTAAGCAGGTCCTCGATGTCCTTGTCCAGGACGTCGAACCTGTCGAGTCCGTTGACTCCGATCTCCAATGACCTGAGGCCCTTGAGGAGACACTCCTCGAAGGTCCTTCCGATGGCCATGGTCTCTCCGGTGGACTTCATCTGCGTTCCGAGATGCCTGTCCACTGTGCGGAACTTGTCGAATGGCCATCTGGCGATCTTAAGCACAACGTAGTCCACTGAAGGCTCGAAGGCCGACATGGTGGTTCCCGTGACCCTGTTGGGGATCTCGTCCAGCGTGTAGCCGAGACCGATCTTCATCGATACCCTGGCGATGGGGTATCCTGTGGCTTTGGACGCCAGTGCGGATGAACGGGACACACGGGGGTTGACCTCGATCAGCCTGTAGTCGCCGTTCTTGGGGTTGAATGCGAACTGGACGTTGCATCCTCCCTCGATGTTGAGCTCCCTCATGACCTTGATGGCTGAGTTCCTGAGCTTGTCCACGTCCTTCTCGGACAGTGTGAGGATGGGAGCACATACGATACTCTCTCCAGTGTGGATTCCCATCGGGTCGATGTTCTCCATGTTACAGATGATGATGCAGCTGTCGTTGGAATCCCTCATGACCTCGAACTCGATCTCCTTCCATCCCAGTACAGATTCCTCGATGAGGACCTGATGGATACGGCTGTAAGCGAGTCCGTGTGCGGTGATCTCCTTCAGCTCCTTTTCGTCGTAGGCGATACCTCCTCCGGTACCTCCCAGCGTGAATGCGGGCCTGACCAGGACCGGGTACCTTCCGATCTTCTCGGCTGCCTTGATCGCCTCATCGATGGAGTTGACGCTCTCGGACATCGGGATCGGCTCGCCGATCTTCATCATGGCCTCCTTGAACAACTCTCTGTCCTCGGATTTCGCAATGGCATCGGGCTGTGTTCCTATGAGCTCGCAGTGAAGCCTGTCCAGGGTGCCGTTCTCAGCAAGCTCTGAACAGATGTTTAGTCCCGTCTGGCCTCCCATTCCGGAGACCACTCCGTCAACGCCTTCCTTCTCTATGATCTTGGCTACCGTCTCGGCGTTAAGCGGTTCTACGTAGACCGCATCAGCGGTCTCGGTGTCTGTCTGGATGGTTGCAGGGTTGGAGTTAACCAGGACCGTCTTGTATCCTTCTTCCCTGAGGGAACGGCAGGCCTGTGTTCCGGAGAAATCGAACTCCGCTGCCTGACCGATGACTATGGGTCCGGATCCGATGACCAGGACCTTCTTGTAATCCTTCTTCATTGGGACACCCCCTTCACGACAGCGAGGAAGTCATCGTAGAGGAACACCGTGTCCCCCTGTCCAGTGCCTCCCTCTGGGCGGTACTCGTATCCGTACACCGGGAGCTTGGAATGCTTGAATCCCTCGATGATGTTGTCGTTGAGGTTCGTCTGTGTGACCTCGAGTCCGGCCGCCTTGAGGCTGTCGGGCTCCACGAAGTAGTCCTGCATCTGGGATGTCATGCAGATGCGACCTTTGATCTTGACAGGCTGGTTGCATCCGTGGTGGCCCAGTTTCATGTGGGAGACCTTTGCTCCCATGGCGATGGCGAGAATCTCTGATCCCAGCGCGACACCCATGATGGGCATCTTGGACGAGAGCTCTTTGACCGTTGCCACAGTGGGTGCGAGCTCAGGGTCGTTAGGGCATGCAGGTCCGCTGGAGACTATTACTCCCTTGGCACCGGACTTGATTATGTCCTCGGCCTTAACGTCATAGGGGAACCTGATCACGTTGAACCTCTCTCCGAGTGTCTCATAAAGTCCGCATCCGGTTCCGCAGTCTATCACCGCAATGGTGACATCCTTTCCGTTATCGAGCTTCTTGACCTCTTTGGGAGAGACATCCTTGACGGATTTGTCGACCTTCAGGTCCTTGAGTTCCTTGACTGTCTTCTCTATGTCCGTTCCCTCTTTGACGATCTTTCCCTTCATCGTTCCGCACTTGCGGATCTTGAGGGTAAGTTCGCGGGTGTCCACTCCGGTTAAGCCCACTGCTCCCTTCTCGACCATGAAGTCGCCGAGGAGGGTTCCGTTGTAGAACTCGGAGGGCTCCGTGCAGAGCTCCCTCATCACTACACCGTTGACGTGGACCTTGTCGGACACATTGAATTCGTCTGTAACGCCATAATTCCCGATCAGAGGGTAAGTGAATACGATTATCTTCCCTTTGTTCGACGGATCAGTGATTGTCTCCTGATATCCGTCGACCCCTCCGGTCAAAAACACTACTTCTCCAGCTTTCTCGATGTTGGCACCGATCAGCTGACCATCGAATTTGGTCCCGTCTTCCAGGACCAGGTAGCCTCCTGTCATCGAGATTTTAGTGATTTACGTAGCCTATATAATTCCTTGTCCTTCGAGTTTACATACTATTTTTCAGATTGTCGGTTTTCAGACATTTACCCTCAGAAGGGGCTTTTTGGATACATTTCTATAAGTCGATAACATCACTCAATCATGCGCGTATTGGGCGAGGATGCCTCCAACGAGAGTGTGAAACTCCAGGTTGAGACGGATGAAGATCTTTGGCATCTGTACAACATCATCGAGGTAGGTGACCTAGTTACCGCATCGACGACCAGGCGCGAAGAGAAGGCCGCGGACAAGCTCAGGGCCGAGAAGATGGAGAAGAAGAGGATGACCCTCGGGATCCGCATCGAGAAGATCGAGTTCTCGGAGGACGACCTCAGGCTTAAGCTCCTAGGTATCATCGAGACCGGCCCGCAGGACATCGGTCAGCACCATACCCTGATCTTCGAGAACGGGGACTCCATGACCATTCAGAAGAAGAAATGGAGGGCAACGCAGCTTGATAGGGTTAAGAAGGCCGTCACCGAATCCAAGAAACCCCGCATAGTGTTCGTATCCCTTGATCAGGATGAGGCCACCATCGCCATCCTCAGGCAGTACGGATTGAAGGAGATCGCCACTGTACGTTCAGGAAGGTCCGGAAAACAGTATGAAGAGAAGCCTTCCGTCGACGGCTATCACGGAGAGATTCACTCCAAATTGAAATTCATCATAGAGCCCAATATGCCCCTGGTCCTTCTGGGCCCTGGTTTCGAGAAGGAGACCCTGGCGGATGGTCTGAAGAAGATCGATCCCGAGATGTACAAGAAGGTCTACGTCTACCACACCGGTCAATCCGGCATGGTGGGGATCAACGAGCTGATGAAGGCTGGAATGGGGGCCGATGTGCTCAGGGAGTCCGCCGTGGGATCGGAGATAGAGGCCGTAGAGCAGCTTATGACCGAGATAGCTAAGGACGGGCTCGGAACATACGGTCCGAACGAGGTCATGAACGCTGCCATGTCCGGTGCGGTCGATAAACTGTTGATATTGGACTCGAAGGTCCGCGAGCAGGACCTGGACGACATAGTGCGTGCGGTCGAGTCGCAGAAGGGGTCTGTGATCATCATATCCTCTCAGCATGACGGGGGCAAGGAACTCGCTGCCCTGGGCGGAATGGGTGCGATCCTGCGCTATAAGGTGTAAATTCCTAAATCGGGACAACATCCCTATTTAATCCTATCAATCATTGATCTAATCCAGACATCAGATGATTTTTCCGTACCCCTAACGATGTTATCAGAGACTCCCCTCGATTTGAAATCGAAAACGGGGATATCAGCTTATTAACTAAGAAAGAAACGTAGGATCCATGTTTGAAGGTTTACTCATAAACAGAATCTTCGATGAGAAGAATGCACCTAACATCATCCTATTCCTGTACCTCTTCGGCCCTAAGACTAGAACGGAGATCTACGACAACATCTCACGCAACCCCCGCATGGCTGTTAAGATAGAGATGTTGATGTCCATGGGGCTGATCGAGGAGACGTACGGCTACAACGGCATGATGAATGCCCTCTACCTCACAGACCTTGGAGAGAAGTATGCGACATCCCTATGCGAACTTGAGAAGCTCTCGGGCGGGAACATGGAGAAGTCCAGATGGAACCATGTGATGTCCAATATCGAGATGTTCACAGTCGGCAAGAAAGCTAAGTCGGTAGTGGACGAAAAGAAATGAAGGGGGGTTATCCCCCTGATGTTTCATTCGTAACTGCGGTTGTCGGTTACGTGCGAGGCCTTGCCCTCAAACCTAGGCAGGGTGCCGGGCAGGCAGAGTTTGACCTCGGCCTTGATATTCAGGACATCCTTGAGTCTCCTGGAGAGCTCATTGGACATCTTATTGAGCTTCACCATGTCCTCTGTAAGGGACTCCTCTGTGAGCTCGACCTCGACCAACAGGTTGTCCATGTAGTTCTCGTTGGTGAGTGTCAAATGGTAGAACGGTGAGAGCCATGAGATCTCGCCGATGACGCTCTCGATCTGGCTGGGGAACACGTTGACTCCGCGGACGACGAGCATATCGTCTGTCCTTCCTGATATCCTCATCAGTCTGGGGTGAGTCCTTCCGCACTTGCAAGGGGTCCAGTCGATGGCTGAGATATCCCCTATCCTGTACCTGATGAGCGGGAAAGCTTCCTTCTGCAGCATCGTGATGACGATTGCCCCCCTCTCTCCTTCCTTACAGGGCTGGTCGTTCTCGTCAAGGATCTCGACATAAGCAAGGTCGGCCCAGAGATGGAGCCCATCCTGCTGCTCGCACTCGAGGAACATGGGGCCGTAGAACTCACTGGCGCCGTAGCAGTTGTAAGTTTTAATTCCGGTACGCTCCTCGAGCTTCTTCCTCATGCTCTCGGACCAGGGCTCTCCCCCGGCGATTCCTTTCCTGACCTTGGTAGCCTTCCTGAGATCAATGCCCATCTGATCACAGACATCAGCGATATGGAAGTAGTACGACGGTGTTCCTGCGAGAGCCGTGACCGGAAGGTCCTGCATCAATTGGATCTGCCTGTTTGTGTTTCCTGTGCTGATAGGAAGAACGGTTGCACCGATCCTCTCTGCACCGTAGTGAACACCGAGTCCTCCGGTGAACAGTCCGTATCCGTGCATGTTCTGAACCATATCCTTCTTGGTCATGCCGAACGAGGTCATTCCTCTTGCGAGGGCCTCTGTCCAGTTATCCAGGTCCTTCTGGGTGTATCCGACGACAGTGGGCTTACCTGTGGTTCCTGACGAAACGTGTATCCTCACGAGATCATCGTACGGAACGACGAAGAGCTTGTCAGGATAGTTGTCACGGAGATCGGTCTTCTTCATGAAGGGGACCTTTCTGAAATCCTCGAAACTCTTGATATCCTCGGGCTTAACACCAGCCTCGTCCATCCTCTTGTGGAAGAACTCGGACTTAACATACATCTCCGCAACCTTCTCCTGAAGGAGGCGCAGCTGCATCTTCTCGAGTTCCTCACGGGGCATCGTTTCGATCTTCTCGTTCCAGAAAGCCATCTTAAACACCAATGTCGTGTGCTATCACTTAGCACGGTACCCCTCTGTAATGATACTTTCAATATAAGGATTGCTGGAGTTTGGACCCTTTCCATTATAAAAAGTGACTTTCCAAGAATTCAAACAAAAGCATTTTCTTATAGCTTTATTATTTGCTTAGTCAATTATAATAATATAGCTAATTACTTAATTAGCTAAATTTCAAAAAAAAGTGGCTAAGGGATGCAAGAAAACGTAATTTCTGAAGGTCCTGTAAGCTTTACGGCAGCGAAATGGAACCTGCTACCCTGAGCTTTCCGCCCTCGAGATACATGATGATCGCCTTGTCACCGGGCTTGTGTATCATGTCGTCGTCCATCTCGAAAGTAACGTTAGCGGTCCTGAAATCCGAACCATTGTCGACTGCAGTGATCCTGCAGGGCACCATCTGCATCCAGTGACCGATATGGACGACCATTCCCTCTTTGAGGGGCGAGGCCCAGAACTTGACGAGCGATACCTGTCCAGAAACGGAGCGGCTCATCTTGACTGAAGGATCGGTTGTGACCACAAATCCCCTGTCCAGCTCCTCTGATTCGATTCCTCTGAGCGCAAGACCTACATGGTCCCCTTTGATTCCGTCCTGAGCATCAATGTCGTGCTTCTGGATGGACTTCAGGATGACCTCCTTCTTAGTGGGGAAGACGGTCATCTTATCGTGGACCTTGAAATATCCGTCTATGACTGAACCGAGAACGACAGTTCCTACGCCCTTGACGTTGAAGTGGCTGTCCACGGGACATGATCCGCATGTGCCGTCTCCGGCGGTCTTTGCCTGGGCCTTGGCCATGCCGATGAGCTCCTCCCTAAGTTTTATGGGATCGTCCTCACGAGGCTCATAGTGCTCAAGAGAGGTACCTGCGAGAAGAGGTGCCAGCTGTTCTGGCTGAATGTAATTCTGGAGGATGACGAATCCCTTGTCTATGCCCAAGGAGTCGACCATTACGATGGTCTCCCCTAGGAAGGAATCGATCTTGTCAACCACCAGTACGACGAACTCTGACATCGCGACCGAGTAGAAAAGGGACGACAGTTTCTCGGGGAATTTGGAGGGCTCTATGAGGGTGAACGAGTCGTGCCCGTCCTTGTACTCATAGAAGGTCATGTCAGTGACTGTGCCCTTCTTACCGATCTTTCCTGCGTAATCCTTTGCTCCCAGTACCGCGATGTTCAGGTTCCCCATTTAATCAAATCTCCGATTCGGACACCATCTTGATGCCCTGTTTGCCGATGACATCGACGGCCTTCTCAGGGTCATCAACCCTGATGAAGAATATCGCCTTGTCATTGTAGGAATAGGCGTAACCATACTCAATGTTTATATTAGCCTTTCCCAGGGCATCGGCGGACTGGAATAGGGCACCGGGAGTGTCATCCAGATAGACTCCGATCATATCCGTCTTCTTGACGATGATGCCTTTGGCCTTCAGCTTGTCGTAGGCATCGTCGGGGTTCTCAACGATGGTCCTCAGGATACCGAACTCTGTGGACTCGGCTAGATTGAAGGCCCTCATGTTGACGTTGCATTCCTTGAGCACCGATGATATGTACGCCAGGCGTCCGGGCTCGTTGTTGACGAATATTGAAAGCTGCTTGATTATGTTGGACATCAGATCACCCTGTTGTCGATCACTCTCTTGGCCTTGCCCTCGAACCTGGGAAGTTCTCCGGGGGCTTTGAGCTCTACTGTGACGGCTATATTGAGGTATTTCTTTAAAGCGGATTCGATGTGGGCCCTGAGTTTGAGCATATCGTCCATGTTATCGCTGAAGGCATCAGGCTTGATCTCCACCTGGACCTTCATGTTGTCGAGGGCTCCATCCCTGGTCACATAGATCATGTACTGGTCCCCTACCTCGGGGATCTGCATCAGAGTATACTCGATCTGGCTGGGGAACACGTTGATTCCACGAATGATCAGCATGTCGTCAGACCTTCCAGTGATCCTAGCGATCCTCGGAGAAGTCCTGCCGCAGGGACAGGGATCGGTCATGATCTCAGTCATGTCCTTGATGCGGTACCTGACCAGAGGGAAGGCCTCTTTCTTGAGCATGGTAACGACGAGCTCTCCCTTTTGTCCAGCAGGCAAGACCTCCTCGGTCTCAGGATCGATGACCTCTATGTACATGATATCTGCATCGATGTGGATTCCATTGTGGCAAGGACAGTCGGTGAACATCGGACCGCCCTGCTCGGACGTACCGTAGATGTCGTATGCCTCCACTCCGGTCGCGTCCTCGATCTTCTTCTTCATCGCCTCGGACCAGGGCTCGGCTCCAAGGAAGGCGACCCTGAGCTTGGTGTCCCTCCTGAAGTCCACTCCCATCTTCTTGGCCACGTCGATAAGGTGGATGAAGTATGATGGCGTGCAGGCGATGGCCGTGACGCCGAGGTCGAGCATTAGCTCGATCTGCCTTTCAGAGTTGCCTGTGCTGGCAGGAAGGACGGTGGCACCGACCTTCTCTCCTCCGTAATGGAGTCCCAATCCGCCGGTGAACAGCCCGTATCCGTAACAGACCTGAAGTACGTCCTCGGGACCTACTCCTGCTCTTGTGAGGGATCTTGCCAATGCCTCTGTCCAGTATCCAAGGTCATTCTCGGTGTATCCCACGAGCGTGGGCTTTCCGGTGGTACCGGATGAAACATGGTACCTGACCACCTGGTTGTTGGGAACGGTAAACATCTTGGTCGGATAGTTGTCGCGCAGATCCTGCTTGAACATGAAAGGCAGCTTCGAGATGTCCTCGATGCACTTGATGTCCTCGGGCTTAACACCTTTGGACTCCATCCTGTCATGGTAGAACTGGTTGGACTCGTACAGTTTCGTGACGAGCGCTTTCAGTTCATCGTACTGGAGTTTCTTCATCTCCTCCGGTGGCATACATTCTATCTTCGGGTTCCAGAACATTTTCATTCCCAGCTTTGTTTTGGTTAATCCTCGATATCCGAGCCCATTATATAATGTGCGATTGAATGAAAGCACTTTGGTAGATGCTACGAAATTCGTAAAAGGAAAGAAAGGGGGTTTGCTCCCTTTCGGGAGCTTTGGTGTTTCAGTTAGGAATTTCCTCGAGGAAGAAATGGTCCATGTCGATGAGATCGGACAGATCCTTGGTTACGAAATGCTCGTAGTAGTAATCGAAGATCTCCTTGTAGTCGATGTCACCGGAGCACTCCGGGTACAGCATGTTCAGGTAGAATGCTGTCTCAGCCAGGTACAGACCGCTGTTACAGGTCTCTCTTGCCATTCCGAGGTACTTGATGGTCACTCCGGAGTTCTTCATCATCTCAGCGATGGACTTGATTCCAGGAATGAGCTGCTTATCCTGCCTCAATCCGTCGTTCTCGTTGTAGATGATGTACATCTGTCCGTCTTTGGCGTACTTTCTGACGATCTCGTAGATCGCATCCTCGTCGAGTTTGTTGTAGACATCCTTCAATTCAAGGTTCTGTCCAGGAACGAGTGCCTTGGCGAACTCTCCGTGGTAGGTACAGGTGTTACCCTTTCCAGCGATGGTGTAGATTCCGGTCTCGACATATTTGGGTGAATCCCTGAACATGATGTAGGGGACCTTGTCAGCTTCCGTGATGTTTGCGACTGCCTTCTGGATGTCGTTCAGCACCTCGTCATGCCATGCAAGGTACTCGTATGTCCTGTCCATATCTCCCTGAAGCAGGAATGCGAACATGACGATCGATCTGTCGATATCCTCTTTGGCGGAATCGTCTCCTCCTCCATCCTTGTCACAGGTGTTCATGTACATACAGTCGGTACTGGTTCCCTCGAAGAACTTCCTGGTGTCCTTGTCGGTGATGGTGTAACAGTATCCGGGGACATACACATCGATCTTGTATTCGAGGACGTTCTCGAGATCGGGCTCCTCTTCCCATCCAAACGAGGGGAGAGTACCGTACTTGTCGTTGATCTTGTACCAATTCTTCTTCAGAATTGTGTCGTCAACCATTCCGACCTTGTCGATGAGACCAGTCAGATCCGCAAGGTAAGCTCCAGATGAGAATCCGATAGCGATGCTGTTGACAGGCCAGTGGACTGCAGAAATCTGGTGGTAGTTGTCAACGTAGTATACTGCCAGCTTCGTGTTGGCCTTAGCGTTGATGATACTCTTGACGTATGCGACATCCTTGGAATCGATATTTCCATCTGCATTCGCATCTGCAAGGACCGTCGCCTTGTTCTTTCCGCTAATTATTCCCTCAAGGTATGTCACGTCAGAGTTGTCCAGCTTGTCATCTTCATTTGCGTTTCCATACACCCAAAGCCTCGATGACTTAGAGGGGTATTCGGACTCCTTGAGTATCTTTCCGACCAGTTTTCCATCGTCGTCGGAGTCGCCACCGCCGTTTCCGCTCATGACAAAGTAAGCAGCTATTCCTGCTACTGCCACTACAGCCACGACGGCTATAACGATCATTGTCTTTTTATCCATTATATCACCTGATTAAAGGGGATTCAGTACGATATGAGTCAACCCATCTATCTGGACGACTTTTGTATCAATACGGTAAACCGTTTTCATGTTCTCCTCTGTGAGAACATCCTGAACATTTCCGTCGGCGAATATCCTTCCTTGATGCATGAGGATAACGCGATCGGCGTATGCAGCGGTAATGTTGAGGTCGTGACAGACCATTATGATGATGATCTGCTTCTCTTTAGCGTAGTCCTTGAGGAATCTCATGATCTCCATCTGATAACGGACATCCAAGTTGGATGTGGGCTCATCAAGGATGAGGACCTTCGGATCCTGGACCAATCCACGTGCTATCGTGACACGCTGGGCCTGTCCGGCACTCAGCTGACTGATATCACGTTCACAGAGTTCGTCAAGATCGAGTAGCGTCACGACCTTTTCTACTATCTCGAGATCTTTCTCCGTAATGCTGTAACCTGAGACTGGTGCACGTCCTAGAAGGATTGATTCTAGCACCTTCATGGAGAAGGCACTGGACACACTATTGGGAACGTAAGCAATCTTCTTGGCTATGTCCAGACGGGACATGTCGGCCACGTTCTCGCCGTCGATGTATACATTCCCTGCTGAAGGGATGTAGAGCTTGTTCAGAGTCTTGGCGATGGTGGTCTTACCTACACCGTTCGGACCAAGGATGCACACAAGCTCCGGCTTGTCGAAAGTCACGCTGACATCGTAGAGGATCTGCTTAGTTGGATACTTGAAATCCAGATTCTCCACCTTGAGTACTGTCATGCCCACGCCTCCTTCCTAGCTTTAAGGATCAGGAACAGGAACAGCGGACCTCCGATACAGGAAGTGACCACTCCAATCGGCAGTATGTTCGGTGCGACGATCGTCCTTGAGACAATATCAGCAACAACGAGCAACAGGGCTCCGACAATAGCGGATGAAGGTATGAGATAACGGTTGTCCGTTCCCACGAACACCCTTGCGATGTGGGGCGAGACCAATCCGACGAATCCGATGATTCCGGTAAAACTAACGATGGCTGCTGCCATGAGCGTAAGGACCAACATCATGAGCATCCTGCGGTTTTCCACATTGATTCCCAATGCTTTAGCACTCTCATCGCCGAGGCCCATGACATTCAACTGCTTAGATAGGGCCTGGAGGACGATTGAACCTGCGATCACAATGACAAGAATGACGATCACGTTGCTGAAGTCTGTTCCGGATATGGATCCGACCATCCACTGATAAACAGCCGACATATCCTCGGGATGAGCCGAGATCATGAACAGCTGCGTCAGGGCATCGAACAGATACATCATACCGATACCGCATAGGATCATCACAGTAGGCGATGCAGTATGCAGTTTCGACATCATCAGAATGACGACGGCAGGGATGACTGCGAACACGAATGCATTGATGACGATTCCTCCGCCGGCGATGATCTCGAAGCCTACGATGAGAGCCAGGGCCGCTCCGAATCCCGCTCCCGAGGAAATACCCATGGTGTATGGGTCGGCCAATGGGTTCTTCAGCATACCCTGCATGGTGGTTCCCGCGATTGCGAGACCGACACCGGCCAGCATGGCTGTGAGCACCCTTGGGAGCCTGACTTCCGCAGCAATATGGTACTTTGTTATATCCGGAGGTTCAGCACCTGATATCCAATACCAAATGTTCTCATAAACCTCAGTAAATGTGATGGTATAGGAACCGATAGTTATGGCGTACAATGCCGTAATTATCAGCAAAATTGTGGCGATTATGATGAAAAGAACCCTGTGACGAATAAGCTTTGAGTAGGACTCGCGGAAACGAACGGCCTCCTCTTTGCTCTTAATCATAGCAAGGACGTCTTCTGACGGGCTGCCTTTTTCGGTCATTTCACCATTTGGACTGTTTCCATCCATGGTATCGAACTCTGATTCAATAAGTTGGATATATAGTCCATTATGATTGGCGGAGAAAGATTACCTGTATAGGACATTAGTCATAATCAATTGACTAATCTGGCAGACAGGTTGTAATTCGAACCTGAAACAGTGAATTTCACCACTTTGCACAGGTCGCCTATGTAGAAAAGATACTCGACATCCCCTATCGATATCGACCATAAATCGTAAAGGGTCCCGTCCAATGATTCCTGACCTCTGTATGAATACATGCTAAGAGGGCGATCATTGATGTCGAAGAACAATCCGACGCTGTTCTTGACCGTATGGCTGGCGGATGTGGCCTCGTATACGAATTGGTACAGGTACTCCCCTGCAGACTCTGGCCTATAGCTCGATTCCGCGCTACCTTCGCATTCCTCTCCAAACAGGATTCCAGTAACCTCGTACTCATGGGAATGGTCATGAGGATCTGGATTGTTGAACATGGCCATTTCGTACATGGCAAAGATCAGTATAGAGCCCATCATCATAACCATGACAAGCGCTATTGCGGTTGACTTGTTGCCGAAGCCACCTTCCATATTACCTGCAGCATCATCAACATAAAAAGAGCCTGCGTTCAATCAAAACCAAATCCATCCATCTTCTACAATAAATACGAAAATCCCGCTACGCATCACATGGACCTCCTAATCAGCAAGGAAAAAGCCACCACACTCACACAGTTGGAGCACGATTTAGCGGATAGGAAAATGGCCACGGTAATCCTCTTCGAGGGAGAGGGCGGTATGGCCATGTCGCACATCGTGAACCAGATAGTTGCGATTTTTGAGCCAAGGAACATCAAATACCATTGCGTGAGCAACGCCAAGCTCCCATGGATCCAATACTGTCTCCTCAATATCGCACCAAAAGGCACCATTTCAATCTTCGACAGAGGATGGTACACCGGAATCCTTTCTGACAAGGAGAGCAACCTCTCCCACAACATCAATCTCGCCAACTCGTTCGAGAGGTATCTGTACAACAACGGCGTCAATGTGATCAAGATCTTCCTGAACTTCGATGAGGACAAGCTGAAGAAGCACAAGAAATCCTATCCGGTGACTCTGGACGGCGAGGACGATGTCTTCAACGATCTCGGTCATATCAAAGAGTTCAACGTTTCCAAGAACAAGATCAGCAACCTCCTCGACCAGACCAACAGCAAGTACGCGACTTGGGATATCATCGATATGGGCGACTACAAGGATACCGTCAAGAAGATCGCCGACCTTATCGAATTCAGATTCAACGACCTCCTTAAGATGCCCCGCCATCCGGAGAAGTTCGACATCATCGAGGCCTGCCCCAATCCCAGGGAGAAACTGGACTTCACGAAGACCATGAGCAAGGATGATTACGAGAAGAAGCTTGCAAAGCTTCAGAAGAAGCTTGCTGAACTCCAAATAAAGCTGGCCAAGAGCGACAAGTCGATGGTTCTGGTCTTCGAGGGATGGGATGCCGCTGGAAAGGGAGGATGCATCAAGAGGGTCACCCAAGCTCTGAACCCTCGCGGTTACAAGACATTCCCTGTCCCTGCCCCTACGGCCGAGGAGAAATCCCACACACACCTCTGGAGATTCGCCAAGAGCGTACCGGACCCGGGGAAGATAGCGATCTTCGACAGGAGCTGGTACGGCAGGATGATGGTGGAGCCCATTGAAGGATTCTGCAGCGAGCTCGAATACTCCCGCGCAGCGGGGGAGATCAACCTCTTCGAATCCTCGCTGGCCAAGAGCCATGTGATCTTCATCAAGTTCTGGATAGACATCACCAACGAGGAACAGCTCAAACGCTTCAATGACCGTGCTGCCGATCCCCTCAAACAATGGAAGCTGACCGATGAGGACTGGCGCAACAGGGAGAAATGGGAGGTCTATGAGAAATACGTCAACAGCATGATCAAGCAGACCAACACCAGTTATGCTCCTTGGGTCGCTGTTGAATGCGTGGACAAGAGGTACGGAAGGATCAAGGTCCTCCAGACCATAGTCGATACTCTCAAGAAAGAGCTCGATTGAAACATAAAAATGGGGGTTCGACCCCCATAGTTTTTTACTTCAGCTGCCAGCAGCCGTTGTGTTCTATGAACCACTGCTGGGAACGGAGCGCCTTGCCATCCTTCTTGACAGGGACGTAGGTTCCGTCCTCCTTCAGCTCCTTGGCCTTCACGTTGTCCGCGAAGTGGATGTCCAGGATGTTCTCCTTGATGGACTTCATGAGATCCTTATCCAGAACAGGGAACAGGACCTCGATTCTTGCCAGAAGGTTCCTTGGCATCATATCCGAGGATCCCATGTACATCTCGGGCTTGCCGTTGTTGTGGAAGTAGTAGATCCTCGAGTGCTCCAGGAACCTGTCGACGATACTGATGACGCGGATGTTCTTGGATACATCCGAGATTCCGGGGCGGAGACAGCAGAGTCCCCTGATGTTCAGATCTATCTTGACACCGGCGTTGGATGCCTTGTAAAGGGCTGCGATGATATCCTGGTCGATGAGTCCGTTGGCCTTCATGATGATGTGGCCGTTTCCGTTGGACTCATGGCATTTGATCTCCGTATCGATCTTCTTGAGGAGCGATGCCTTGAGAGTTGCAGGGGCTACGAGCAGGTGGTTGTACTTCCTCTGTCCGTAGTATCCGGTTAGCGCGTTGAACAGTTCGCTGACGTCCTCTCCGATCTCCTTATTGACCGTGAGGAACGATATGTCGCCGTACTGCTTGGCAGTACTGACGTTGTAGTTACCTGAGCTGAGGTGGGTGTATGTGACGAGATGTCCATTTTCCAGCCTGACTACCTGGAGCAGCTTGGAGTGGACCTTGAGATTGACGGGGCCGTACACCACATGCACTCCGATGGCTTCCAGGTCCTTCGCCCATTTGATGTTGCGGTCCTCATCGAACTTCGCACGGAGCTCCATCAGGACGGATACGCTCTTCCCGTTCATCCTGGCGGCCTTCAGGGCCTCGAATATAGATGGATCTGTTCCCAGTCTGTAAAGGCAGATCTTGATGCTCTGGACGTTGGGATCCATAGCGGATTGCCTCATGAACCTGACGATGTTGGCGAACGACTCGTACGGGTGGTAGAGGATCCTGTCCCTCTTCTTAATCCACTCGAAGATGTCGCCATCCTCCTGAAGATCGGTGGGCGTCGTCTGTATGAGCGGCTTCTCCTTCAGAGAAGGACGGTCTATGGCGTACAGCTGCCAGAGGCTGGAAAGGGCAAGTGCATCCTTGGTGGTGATGACTTGCTCATCAGATAGGTTGAGGTTCCTGAGGAACCTTGACTGCATGTTCTTGGGCATGGACGATTCAGTGATCATGGCAACGGGGTAACCCATATCCCTTCCGTTGATGCTCTCCTCCACAGCATCCATGAGATCGCATGCCTCATCGATCGTGATCTTGACATCCGCATTCCTAATGATGCAGAACGAGTACGCACCGAGGATGGTCATTCCGGGGAACAGCAGATGCGCGGAGTCCTTGATGACATCCTCCAGGAGGACGTATTCCAGCTTGCTCTTACCTGCGGTGACGCGGACGAACCTGTTCAGTGTGTCGGGCACCTTGACCCTAGCATATACGACTCCGTTCTCCTCTCCCCTGAGCCTGAATGCTACGTTGACTGAGTTGTTCGATATGAATGGGAACGGGTGAGAAATGTCCAGGGCAAGCGGGGTCAACATCATGTGGACCCTCTCTTTGTAGAACTTCCTGACGCACTCCAGCTGCTCGTCCGTCAACTCATCGATTCTCTTGATGCGGATCTTCTCCTTGGCAAGGAGTTTCCTCAACGATTTCCAACAGACCTCGTAGTCGCTGTAGAGCTTGTTCATCCTCTCGGACACCATGCCGATGATCTTGTCGTTGTTGATGTAGTCGGGAGCGCTCTGGGCGATTGAAGGAGTCTTGCTGAGGAGACCCGGCATGCGGATCATCAGGAACTCGTTCAGATTGTTGTAGCAGATCGCAAGGAACTTTACCCTCTCCAACAAGGGGTTGTCGGAATTGTTGGCCTCATCCAGACATCTCTGGTTGAACTCTAGCCATGACATCTCCCTGTTGATGTAGTACTTCTTGTCGTAGAGATCGATTTTCGTTGACATTCCCATCCATCCTTTGAAAATGCAGGCTTATTAAGGTAATTATAATTAATAAAGGTGCTTACTTAACTTGGTAAAATTCTAAACCGCTACGGATATCAATGATTAATACCGTCTCCAGAACGTGAACACCGTTACGGAAGAACTTAACACATTCATCGACGGAGTCGGATCGATGATCGAAGATGTGGAGAACCATTTCGTCAACAGGCAGAATGACTTCCGTTCGATGTGCTTCTACAACATCTATAACCGCGGCATCCTGACCAGAGAGATCGTCACACTTCTGGAGAGGTCGGTCAGACCATTCCAGGAAGAGGACAACCAGGCTCAGGAGAATGAGAGGGTCGTCATAGTCACCAGAGGGCTGTTCACCGACACCATGTCCTCGATAGAGAAGGCTGCGAAGGATTGCATCCCCGCTTACTGGATGAACGACATCAAGGAAGAGGCGATGAAGGACAACAGCTACCTGTACCTCAGGTACATCATCTATGCCTCGGCCAAGAAGGGATTGGTCTCGGAGAAAGAGCTCAAGGAATGGGACCTGGTGTTCCTGATGAGGAATCTGGTCATGCATAACAACTCCGTCTCCGACAGGTCCATGATCTTCGAGATGGGCGATCTGAAGATCTCCATGCGTCCGGACAGGATGATGAAGGGCCCGGCCAACACATTCGTGATCCTGAGCGAGAAGGCGGTAGAGCTGTTCTACAACTGGCTGAAGGCAGTGAACGAGGCGTACAGGAGATGAGTCAGGAAGAGCTCTGGAATCGGCTCTATTCCGGGAACCAGACGACTTGGAGAGGCAACACTTCCATCCCCATTCCGAACAAAGGAAAGGCTTTGGATCTCGGATGCGGCAACGGTAAGACGACGTCCACCCTCATCGATAACGGATACGATGTCACCGGCGTCGACTTCTCATCGGTGGCAGTCGAACAGTGCAGGGAACGTTTCAAGGATTCGGAATTCCGTGTTTGCAGCATCACAGATATGCCGTTCGATGACCGCTCCTTCGATTATATCACGGCCGTCCATGTTATGGAGCATCTGAACGACGAGGAACTTTCTTCGACCGTCGGAGAGATTCGCAGGGTGCTGAAGGATGGCGGATACGTCTTCGTCAGGAGCTTCACCCCTAACGACATGCGCTCCAAGAAGAGAGAGGATTCCGACATCTTCTATCGCTTCTACGATGAATCGATGATCAGGGATGCCTTTAGGGATTTCACCATCGAATCGTTGGAGACCAAGGAGGAACCGACCAGGTTCGGCACGGTACGCTCCAGAGTCGAGGCCCTAATGAAACTTAATACCTGACTTTGACACATCTGCCAATCATTATTCTAAAAAACGGGAACCGACAGAATTTGACAGTTGTCGATATGGAGCGGGATCTAACCGTGGAGGACATCTCTGATTGGACACATCAGGCGATATGATACGGATAGACACCCATTCCTGACTTGAGTTATATCGGAAATCAAGAACCGACGGACCGCTCATCCATTCAATGTTCCTAACGGGCATCAGCTGTCAAATTTCGTCTCGGATTAAACGAGAATAATCCGAGTCCTCGGACGTCTGGACCGAACGGATCATGTGTCAAATGAAGTTGTTTCAAAGGATGGAAAATGCTCTGAATGATCATCGCGCAACACAAGCGGTGACGTTCCATTGAATGATACGGCGTTTATTATGATGAACATAAACATGCATTTTCTGGATAGGGACCGACGAACCGGACGCACAATTATATTCTAAAGATACAACCCATCCGACGATGTGCTACAAAGTGCTCAAGATGAGGATCGAGCCCAATGCTACTCAAAGGGATATGATAGACTGCACCATCGGCTACAACAGGTACGTCTTCAACTACCTCATCACTGCCAACAAACTGGCTTATGCCGAGGAGGAGAGGATCCTATCTGAGTTCGAGATGAACAACCTCTGCACCAAATTAAGGAAGATGTGGCCGTGCTTCCGGAAGATGCACAGCATGACCCACAACGACGTATCGAGAAGGGTACATCAGGCCTGTTCCAAATGCAGGGAGAACGCGGTCAGGAAGAGGGACAGGGCCGTGGCGAAAGGGACCATACCTGCCGGATCTCCGATTGACATGTCATGGCCGAGGTACAGGAAGTAGGGTAGGTACGATTCCTACGCCCATCTTTCCAAAAGGGACTTCGGATTGGAGTATGCTGTAAATGTAAACGGGAAGAGGGTCAGGAAGCTGAGGCTGGGGAAGGTCAAGGGGCTGATAAGGTGCTACAACCAGGACACGCCTCTACCGGGGGAGCCGAAGACCTGCATCATATCAAGGAAGGACATGGGCACCCATATGGAATACTACGCGTGCATCTCTTACGAATTCCCAGCCGAAGAGCCCAAGGAGCACTCGGAGCCCAAGGCCGTCGGAGTGGATATGGGCATAAGGCACATAGCGGCAACATCGTACTGTAAGACCTACGACCACAGCAACGACATGCGGAACGATCTGAAGAAACTGAAGAAGCTCAGTCAAAGGCTGTCCAAGGACTGCTGTGATCCTGTCAAGGAGAGGAAGGCACGCAGCAGGCTCAGGCATCACCATGAGAAAATGGTAAACAAAAGGAAGGAGAACATAGAGAGGATATCGAAGGAGATAGTGGACAACAACGACATCATTGTGATGGAGAAATTGAACGTGAAGAAGCTGTGGAACAGGTCGTTATCGAAGAGCATGACCCGCGGTTTCGTCAACAGTTCCCTGGGATTGCTGAGAAACAGGATCCAAAGCAAGGCAGAATGCGCCGGCAAGAGGGTGATCGAAGTCAATCCCAGAGGGACTTCCCAGATGTGTTCCCAATGCGGAGCGGAAGTGAAGAAGAAGCTGGATGTCCGCATACATATGTGCCCCTGCTGCGGCCTCACCGTGGACAGGGATGTCAATGCGGCGATCAATATACTTCACAGGGGGTGGACCGGCCACCCCGTTCCTGCAAAGGACGAATCGCCGACCGCCATGATAGGCGGAGAGGCACGTACAGAGACCTTCACCGATCGGTCAGCCGGATCGCTGCGATGTGTCAAAGTCAGGTTAATATCTGAGCAGTCAATCACACACGCATGAAATGCTCGAAATGCGGTTTCGATAACGCAGATGATGCCCTCTTCTGCGAGAAATGCGATTGGAAGCTGAGCGAGACCTACATACCCGAGATGAAGGTCAACCGTGCGATCTTCTCATACGTCGCCCTGATCGTCGGAATAATCGCCGTCATCCCCATAATCATCGGAGACATGCTCATCGTCTCCCTGATCCTCGGTGCGATCGGACTTGTCCTCGGAGGATACTCCTTCAACGCATCCAGGCTGATGAACCTGCCCAACAAGAACCTCCTGCTGGCCCTTGGCGGCATCGGACTCCTGCTGAGCGTCATCGCATTCATGTACGGACTGACGATCCTGGTGTGAACATGGCGATCTACCGCGGGAAGTACATACTCGAAGGTCTCGACGAGATCACTCCAGATATGGAGCACAACCTCGACATTGCCTACGAGATATGCCTGTCCTACAAGGACGACTTCCCGTGCGAGATGTGCGGAAGATGCTGCCACCAGCCCAACATCGTGATCCTCCCGGAGGAGATCGACAGGGTCGCTTCGGCTGCAGGCATCACGCCGTTCATGTTCAGAAGGAACTACGTCGTGGAGATGCCTGACGGAAGGTTCCTGATAAACAAGCAGAACAACGGGCCCTGTCCCTTCCTTGGCGATGACAAGAGATGCACCGTCTGGAAGGACAGACCCCAGATCTGCGATGATTTCCCTTACGCCGTATCTATGTTCATGAGCAGGGTCTACCTTGCTCTGACCAATCCCGATGCGGATATTCTGAAACTCATCGCCTACATGGACTCGAAATGGCCTTGCACCAGGGTCATCAAGAGGACGATCAAAGAAAAGATAGAGGAGCGCAGAGAGGACGTTATCCTCCCTGAGGCTCACTGATTCTGGTTTGCAAGCTCCTTGTCCTTGTTGCGGATATCGACACGTTTGATCTTACCGCTGATGGACTTGGGGAGCTCCTTCACGAAATCGACTGCCCTGGGGTACTTGTACGGGGCTGTCTCTTTCTTGACGTAGTCCTGGAGTTCCTTCTTGAGCTCGTCCGTGCCCTCGTATCCGTCCCTCAGGACGATGGTGGCCTTGACGATCTGTCCCCTTACCGGGTCCGGAACCGCAGTGACGGCACACTCGAGACAGCAGGGGTGGGTCAGGAGAACCGATTCGATCTCGAACGGACTGATCCTGTATCCTGAGGATTTTATGACGTCGTCGTTCCTTCCGACATACCAGAAGTAACCGTCCTCGTCCTTCCAGGCGAGGTCACCGGTATGATGGAATCCTCCGAAGAGCGTGGCCCTTGTCTTCTGCCTGTCGTGCAGATAGCCGACGAAGATTCCTGCGGGGTGGGGGTCCACTCCTACGACGATCTCCCCGACCACGCTGGGCGGACAGGGCTTGCCGTTCTCGTCGATGATATCTACCTTGTATTGAGGTGAGGGTTTACCCATGGAACCGGGCTTGGGGGTCATTCCCCTGAGGTTACCGACTATGACTGTGGACTCGGACTGTCCGAATCCCTCCATGAGCTTCAGTCCTGTGGCCTGATACCACTTGTCGAATGTATCCGCATTGAGCGCCTCACCAGCGATGTTGGTGTGGGTGAGGGACGAAAGGTCGTGGCCTTCCAGTCCTGCGTTGCAGTACATCCTGAACATGGTGGGCGGACAGCAGAATGTTGTGATCCTGTACTTCTCGATGAGATTCAGCACAGCCACGGGGTCGAACTTGTTGTGCTCGTACACGAACAGTCCGGCCTCCATGATCCACTGGCCGTACAGCTTTCCCCATGCGGTCTTAGCCCATCCAGTCTCGGCGACAGTCCAGTGAAGCCCATCGGGAACGACGCAATGCCAATGCTTGGCGGTGAGGATGTGTCCTATGGGGTACGAGTGGTCGTGCACGGCCATCTTGGGGTTGCCTGAGGTTCCCGATGTGAAGTAGATCAGCATCATGTCCCTGACGTGAGTGGGGACCCTCTTCCAATCCTCTGAAGCGGCCTCGACTCCGGCATCGAAGTCATCCCATCCGGGAGGACAGGGGCCGTTGTACTGCGAGTTGGTCATGCACTTGAACTTGAGCGTGGGGATGTTCTCGGCTTTATCGAATTCCTGCCACACGGGTGCATCTGATGTCACGATGGCCGCCTTGATGGAAGCGGAGTTGATACGGTACTCGATATCATGCTTCTTCAGCATGAATGTGGCTGGGATCACCACTGCGCCCATCTTGTGGAGGGCTGCGGTGACATACCAGAACTGGTAGTTATGCTTCAGGACGACAAGGACCATGTCTCCCTTCTTGACGCCATGTGCCGTAAGGTAATTGGCAGTCTTGTCGGACAGGCGCTTGATGTCGGCGAACGTGAACACCTTCTCGTGTCCCCTGTCGTCGCACCAGACCAATGCCCTGCGGTCGGGATCGTTGATGGCGATGTCGTCTACGATGTCGTAGCCGAAGTTGAAATTGTCGGGGTAGTGAACGCTGTATGTCTTCAGGAGACCGTTCTCGTCGTACGTCTCGTTGACGTAGCGGAGGTTGATGTCCCTGGTCATGCGCTGCCTCCCTTCACAGAGACGACCAGGAATGTGCTGCCGTCCTTGCTGGTGGCTATCATGCCGTGGGGCTTGGTCGCATCGTAGTAGACCGAATCACCTGCGATGAGGTTCTCCTCATGGTCGTCATGGACGAACCTGATGCTTCCGCTGATGACGTACACCAGCTCCTGACCGTCGTTGACCGAGGTGGGGATCTCCGCATCCTGTTCCGACTCGTCATAGGGGGCGTTGACAAGATAGGGCTCTGCCAGCTTGTCCTTGAAGTATGCGGCGAGATGGTAATACTCGTGTCCCTTGCGCCTGTTGATCGGCAGGCCCATTCCGTCCTGCACGACGATGTAGTCGTTGAGACGGGGATTCTCGCCGGTGATCAGCTCGACGAGGTCGACCTGGAATTTGTCGGCACATTTGCTGAGGAATGTGAATGTGCAGTCCTGCTCGCCGTTCTCGCACCTGATGTACTCCTCTTCGGAGACTCCGGTGGCCGCTGCCATCTCCGCTGTGGAGAGGCCGACGAGGTCGCGCATTGCCTGGATACGGTCCGAAATGTAGTTGCTGTTCATTCCATCACCTCAAGGCCTTTATGTTCCCGTGACCGCCACAGACGATCATACCGCTCCTGCCGATGGTATCCATGATGGCACCGAGCTTGGAACGGGTATCCGTAAGTCTTGCCAGATCCTCCTCCGAGTCCTTGGACAGGTAGGGGGCGATTTGGTTGTACTCCCCTCTCTCGGGGGTGACGTCCTTCACATTGGAGTACAGGTCGCCGGTGAACAGGAGCTTGGGCTGCCTGCAGATTATGACGGTCTGTCCCTTCGTGTGAATACCGGGGCCCTCGAATACCTCGAGTTCGATATCCCCGAACTTTATCTTGCTGAGCAGGACGAAATCCTCGTGGGATTCCGGTGCTTCGCCGATTATCCTGATGCGGTCCTTCTCTGGTGCCTCATAATCGGTAATGATCCTGCAGAGGCGTCCGTAGCAGTAGTCATACGCATCTGAATCGCTTGTGGGCCTGGCCATGTCGAACAGGTTGTCCGCTGTCCTCTTGTCCACTGCTATCTCGGCGTTGTCGATGACCGACAAGAGTCCGCAGTGGTCTGCATCGGCATGGGTGACCAGCATCGTCTTGGTCATGCTGAAGAACGCAGGGAACATCTCCCTGAGCTCTGTGATCATCTCGTCCGAGAATATTCCCATTCCGGAGTCGATGAACAGCAGGCTGTCGTCGTTCCTCAGGACATATGTGTTGCTGCCGCAGGGCGGCTCGATGACCGTGAGGGTTGTCTCCTCTGTGATCTGATGGGTGGTGATCCTGGGCTTGAAGTTGAGGTCCCTGTGGAACGCTATGAACTCCGCCAGCTGGTGGACCTTGTCGAAGATTATGGAGGGATCCTGGCCCCTCTGCAGGAGCATCTCTGTGACTCCCCTGCACTCCGATACGAATTCCTTCACCCTGTCATCCCCGAGGCTGAACAGCTTCTGGATCTGGCTGGCGAGGCGGATGTACCCTACAGTGGTGTCGAGCACATCGTAGTTGCCGTTGTAGGACACCACATTCAGGAGGTAGATCTCAGACACCTCGTCCAGAATCTTCTTAGACACGGTGGGGTCGCTGACCTCCATTCCAATCTTAAAGTTCTGGAATCCCCTGTTCTCCTCCCTGGAGTTCAGATAGGAGATGTTGACCTCGTACTTGTCGATGATCTCCAGTACCGGGAACAGCATACCAGGCGTGTTGGGGATCTTCACTTCCATGACCAGCACCGTGGGGACCTTGACCTCGGCATCGACATAGGCCATCTCGCTCAATCCCTTCTCGATGGAATTGAGCTCTGCCCTGGTCCCTTCAACCTCTATGAAAAGGTTGAGGCCTCCCCTCTTGTAGCTGACACGGGTGATGTTTCCCCCGTTCTCCATGATGACCTTGCACGCACGCATGAATGCTCCCGGCCTGTCCGGGGTCCTCGTGGTGTAGGTACGCTTCACCGGCTCCTCTGTCATTGACTGTCCTTCTTCCTGATCTCGGCACGCTGGATTTTTCCATTGACCGTTTTAGGAAGCTCCTTAACGAAGTCCATAGCTCTAGGATATTTATATGGGGCGGTCTCGTGCTTGACGAAATTCTGGAGCTCCTTCTTCAGCTCCTCCGTGCCCTCGTATCCTTCCCTCAGCACCACAGTGGCCTTGACCAGCTGTCCCCTGACGGGGTCCGGGATACCTGTGACCGCGCACTCCAGCACTGCCGGGTGGGTGACGAGAACGGACTCGATCTCGAAGGGACTGATCTTGTATCCTGAGGACTTGATGACATCGTCGTTCCTTCCGACGTACCAATAGTATCCGTCCTCATCCCTCCATGCGACATCCCCGGTGTGATACCATCCGTCGTGCATCGCCTTGGCGGTCTTCTCGGGATCGCGGTAGTACTCCATCATGAGTCCTGGGGGCTTGGGATCGCAGGCTATGACGATCTCTCCGGTCTGTCCGTTGGGGCACTCCTCCCCATTCTGGTCCACAATTTTTACCGTGTACTGCGGCGAGGGCTTTCCCATAGAGCTTGGTTTGGGCTCCATTCCGACGATGTTGCATACCGTGCAGGTGGTCTCGGTCTGTCCGAAACCTTCCATGAGCTTGATACCGGTTGCCTTCTGCCAGCTGTAGAACACATCGGGGTTCAGTGCCTCTCCTGCGATACAGCAGTACTTCAGTGACGAGAGGTCATGCCCCTCCAGTCCGGCGTTGATGAACATCCTGAACATGGTAGGGGGACAGCACAGGGAAGTGATCCTGTACTTCTCGATGATGTGCAGTATCTCATGGGGCTCGAACTTGTCGTAATCGTATACGAACACCGCGGCCTCCATATGCCACTGGCCGTAGAGCTTTCCCCACACTGCCTTTCCCCATCCGGTGTCTGCTATGGTGAGGTGCACTCCCTCGGGGTCGACGTTCTGCCAGTACTTTGCTGTGGACAGGTGTCCGAGGCTGTAGAGGTGGTCGTGGAGGACCATCTTGGGGTATCCTGATGTTCCCGACGAGAAGTACATGAGCATGGGCTCCTTCACGTTGGTCTCTACCCTGTCGAGCTTTTCGGATGTAGCCTCGACTCCCTCGTCGAACTGCAGCCATCCGTCCCTCTTGCTGTTCACGACCATCTTGATCGTCAGCGAGGGGATGTCCTCGGCGGAGTCCACTGCTTCGCAGACCCCGTTCATGTCCGTACAGATCGCCGCCTTGATGGATGCTGACCTGACCCTGTACTCCACGTCACCTTTGGTGAGCATGAACGTCGCGGGAACGATGACCGCTCCGATCTTGTGGAGGGCGACGATGGTATACCAGAACTGGTAATGGCGCTTGAGGATGACCATGACCATGTCCCCCTTGCCTATGCCCTGCGACATAAGGTAGTTGGCAGTCTTGTCGGACATCCTCTTGATGTCGCCGAATGTGTACTTCCTCTCCTCTCCAGCGGGGTTGGTCCAGATCATGGCCAGACGGTTAGGTTCCTCCCTGGCGATCTCGTCCACGACATCGTAACCGAAGTTGTAGTTGTCGGGATAGTGGTATGTGACCTTCTGGAGTATTCCGTCCTCACCGTACGTCTCGTCGACGTACCTCATGTTGAGGTTCCTCATTTCTCCTCACCCTTCATGACGGATGCTATGAATTTGCATCCGTTCTTGGTCGTCGCATACATTCCGTGGGGCAATCCGCTGTTGTAGTAGACGGAATCCCCGGGCTCCAGGTCATAGAAGTGACCTGCGTGGACGAACCTCATCTTTCCCTCCAGGACGTAATCGAATTCGTTTCCTGCATGGGAGGAGAGGTGAACGTTCTCGTCGTTGTCGCCTTCGATGTAGGGCGCTGTGACGACGAAGGTCTCCGAGAGCCTGTTTGTCAGCGTGTATCCGAGGTGCTCGTACTTGAATCCGAGGCGCCTGTTGATCGGCAATCCCTTTCCGTTCTTGACGAAGGTGCACTCCGCCAGATGGGGCTTCTCTCCTGTCAGGAGCTCAACCATGTCTATGCCGCACTTCTCTGCGACCTTGTAGAGGAAAGTGAATGAGAAGTCCATCTGACCGGACTCGTAGACAATATACTCCTCGGGAGTCTTTCCGACTACCTCGGCCATCTCCTCGATCGATATGTCGCACATCTCGCGCATCGCTTTGACACGCTCCGCTACTTCAGCTACTATGGGTTCCATTTCATTCACCTCATGCATCCGGCCACAATTTGTGAGCCATGTTCCTTAATTCGTATTTCAAAATCTTTCCGGCCGCGTTCATCGGGAAGTCATCCACGAACGCGATGTACTTGGGCGTCTTGTACCAAGCGATCTTGTTACGGCAGAAATCGATGACGTCCTGCTCTGTCATGTCATCGTATCCCTGATGCTTCACTATGAACGCACCGGGCTGTTCGCCGTACTTGGCGCTGGGCACTCCGACGACCTGGACATCCTTGATTCCAGGGCACTTGTAGAGGAAGTCCTCGACCTCCTTGGGGTAGATGTTCTCGCCTCCGCGGATGATCATGTCCTTGATCCTTCCGGTGACGTAGAAGTATCCCTCCGAATCCCTGTATCCGAGGTCTCCGGAATGGAGGTATCCGTTCTTGTCGATGACCTTGGCGGTCTCCTCGGGCATCTTGTAGTACCCTTTCATGACGTTGTATCCCTTACAGCAGAACTCTCCGATGACTCCATCAGCGCAGGGTTCGTAGGTCTCGGGGTCCAGGATGACGGTGTCGACTCCCTGGAGCTTCTTACCGACCGACGAGCACTTCTTCTCGATCGAGGGCTCATCGTATGTGGTCTGCGTCATACCGGGCGAGGCCTCGGTGAGACCGTAGACGATGGTGATCTCCTTCATGTTCATCTTGTCGACGACCTCATGCATTGCGGAGATCGGACAGGGGGATCCAGCCATGATTCCCGTCCTGAGGGACGAGAAGTCGAACTTGTTGAACAGCTTGTGATTGAGGATGTTGATGAACATCGTCGGCACTCCGTACACTGATGTGCACTTCTCCTCCTCGATCGTGGTCATGACCTTGATGGGATCGAATACCTCACAGAAGCACATCGTGACCCCGTGGTTGATGCAAGCCATGACTCCGAGCACGCAGCCGAAGCAGTGGAACAGGGGCACGTTGATGCACAGGCGGTCGGTGGGACCATAGTTCATGTTGGCTCCCAGCCAGTATCCGTCGTTGGCGATGTTGAAGTGTGTGAGCATAACTCCCTTGGGGAATCCGGTGGTTCCCGAGGTGTACTGCATCATGGTGACGTCCTGAACGTCCACCGAGTCCTTCCTGGCCTTGTACTCGGCATCGCTGATGGTGACCGCGAGGGACTTCACCTCGCTCATGGAGTACATTCCGCGGTGCTTGACGGGACCGAGGAAGATGACCTTCTTCAGGTAAGGATACGTCTCGCTGTGGAAGTTCTCCCTGGGCATGGTCATGAGCTCGGGTACGAGGTCGTAGACCGTCTGCACGTAGTCTGTCTCCCTTACACCGTCGATGAGGAAGAGCACATCCATGTCGGACTGCTTGAGGACGTAGTCCAGCTCGTCCTTCTGATAGTTGGTGTTGATCGTGAGGAGGATGGCCCCGATCTTAGCGGTGGCGAACATGAGGGTGATCCAATCCGGCACGTTCGTGGCCCAGACGGCGACCTTCATTCCCTTCTCCACTCCCATCGCCATGAGGCCCTTGGCCACACGGTCGACCTCGACACCCCACTGTGCCCAGGAGAGACGGAGCTCCCTGTCCACATAGACGATGGCATCGTTGTCTGGATGGTTCTTTATGCACTTGTCGAGGAGGTCTCCTAACCTCTCGTCGCTTGTGATGTTCTGTCTTGGAACACAGACCAAGTTCTCACCTCAGAGCGGCGTGTAGAGGACCGCGTAGATCTCCGCAGGTCCGTCTATTGCCCCCACGTAGTGAGGGACGACTGAATTGTAATAAGCGCTGTCACCGGGCTCGAGGATCTTCTTCTCCTTTCCGTAGATGAACAGGATCTTTCCGGAAACGACAACGATGAACTCCTCGCCCTCGTGGGTGCTGAGCTCGGGGGTGTCGTCCTCTCCCACACGTATGAACATGGGTTCCATGTGCCTGTCCGTCTTTCCCTTTCCGAGGGGGTAGTAGAGGTAGTCTCCCTTGTCCCCGTGGGATGAGGGCTCTGATTCCCTCTCGTTGAGCCTGACGACGATTGGATCGGGGTTGAACTGATCGTCAGTGAACGTGCCGACCCTCTGGCCGAGCGAACGGGAAAGCCTAATCAAGGATCCGATGGGCGGGTATGCGATACCACTCTCGTACTCCTGAATGGACTGCAAACTAATACCGGAGTTAACGGATAGCTCTTCCTGAGAGAGACCCATCTGTTCCCTGTACTTGCAGATTCTCTTTCCAACTTTGTTCATGTCGGCCATATTTTTGCCTCAACCACCTGTATTATGCGTATTTAATAAACATTTTGGGCCTACAAACTAATTTTAAACCGATTACGAATATGCCAGCCCATGGATTGTCTGACCAAGAGAGTCACTGTCGTCTGCGGACATTACGGTACGGGGAAAACCAACCTCTCCATCAACCTAGCCATCGACGCTGCTGAACGCGGAGATAAGGTGACGCTCATAGACATGGACGTTGTCAACCCCTACTTCAGATCGTCGGATTACGCGGATGTCCTGACAGAGAAGGGCGTACGTGTCCTCGGCCCTAACTTCGCCAACTCGAATCTGGACACCCCTTCGCTTCCGGCTGCCATAGGCAATGCGATATCCGAGGGCGAGAGGGTCATCATCGATGTCGGCGGTGATGATGCGGGAGCTACGGCCCTCGGAGTCTACAGTAGACAACTGTCGAACGCAGATCCCGACGTGATCTACGTGGTGAACAAATACCGCTCGCAGACCACTGTACCAGAGGAAGCCGTGGAGATACTAGGAGAGATCGAGAGGGCCGCCAAGATAAAGGCCACCTGCATCGCCAACAATTCCCATCTAAAAGACCTCACCACGGAACAGACTATCCTTGATTCCCTCCCCTTCGTGGAGGAGGTGTCCAAGCTCACTGGGCTTCCCATCAGATTTACTACGACACCTGTCGGGGTTGCCCTCTTAAATAAAATACCATTATTGTACCCTATAAGTGTCTATGTAAAGGCACCCTGGGAAAAGGCAGGTAATTGAATGCCCAAAGTTATCGTTGACAACGAAAGATGCAAGGGATGCGAGATGTGCGTCATCGCGTGCCCGAAGAAGATCTTGGCTCTGGACCCCTCTGTTACGAACAGCAAGGGATACCATCCAGCACATGTGACCGACGAGTCGGCATGCATTGGTTGCGGTTCATGCACCATCATGTGCCCCGACTGCTCCATAAGGATCGAGGTGGATTGAGATGGCAGAAAAAGTCCTCATGAAAGGAAACGAGGCCATCGCAGAGGCCGCCATCGCAGCAGGATGCAGGCACTTCTTCGGATACCCTATCACCCCTCAGACCGAGGTGGCGGCATACATGTCTAAGAGGATTCCCAAGATCGGAGGAGTCTACCTTCAGGCAGAGTCCGAGGTAGCTTCGATCAATATGGTCCTCGGAGCCGGTGCTGCCGGAGTCAGGGTCATGACGTCCACATCATCCCCGGGAATCAGCCTCATGGCCGAGGGAATCTCGTACATCGCAGGTTCCGATGTCCCCTGCCTCATTGTCAACGTCGAGAGGGGAGGACCCGGACTCGGAGGAATCCAACCTTCCCAGTCAGATTACTTCCAGGCAACCAGGGCTACCGGTCACGGTGACTTCCACCTTCTGGTGTTCGCACCCTCCACCGTCCAGGAGACGGTAGATCTTATCTCCGATGCATTCGACCTCGGCGACAAGTACAGGATGCCCACCATGATCCTGTCCGACGGACTGCTCGGACAGATGATGGAGCCCGTAGTGCTGCCTGAGACGAAGGAGCCCACAGATGACAAGGACTGGTCCGTAAGGGGCCACCAGGGCAAGAGGAAGCACAACGTCGTCAACTCCCTCTACATAGACCCCAGCGAACTCGAGAAGCTCAACTTCGAGAGATTCGAGAAGTACAAGAAGATCCAAGAGACCGAACAGAGGGCAGAGGAATACCTCGTGGATGATGCCGAGATCGTGCTGGTTGCATTCGGAGCATCCTCCAGGATTGCCCATTCAGCGGTCGATATGGCCAGGAAGCAGGGCATAAAGGCCGGACTCATAAGGCCCATCACGCTCTGGCCCTTCCCCGAGAAGACAATCAAGAAGCACGCAGACCACGCCAAGGTGTTCCTCTCTGTCGAGATGAACATGGGACAGATGGTCGAGGATGTCAAGATGGCGGTCGAATGCAAGAAGCCTGTGAAATTCTTCGGACGCACCGGAGGAATCGTTCCCACACCCAAAGAGGTCCTTGAACAGATCGTCAAGCTCAACGGAGGCGATTACTGATGACGAAGATCTTAGGAGAGAGGCCCAAAGCGCTTCTGGATGTACCGCTCCACTACTGCCCCGGATGTACACACGGTATCGTACACAGGCTCGTAGCGGAGGTAATCGACGAGCTGGGCATCGAGGGAAAGACCACAGGAGTGGCCTCGGTAGGATGCTCCGTGTTCACATACAACTACTTCGGATGCGACATGGTCCAGGCACCCCACGGACGTGCACCAGCCGTGGCGACCGGAGTCAAGAGGGCAAGGCCCGACAACGTCGTATTCACATACCAGGGGGACGGAGACTTGGCAGCTATCGGAATGGGTGAGACCGTCCACGCGGCTGCAAGGGGAGAGAACATCGTCGCCATCTTCATCAACAATGCGATCTACGGAATGACCGGAGGTCAGATGGCACCCACCACCCTTCCTGGACAGGTCACACAGACCACCCCCTACGGAAGGGACACCGCCACTGCAGGAAACCCCATCAGGGTCTGCGAGCTCCTCTCATCCGTCAAGGGAGTGGCCCTTGCAGAGCGCGTCACAGTAGACTGCGTGAAGAACGTCAAGGCTGCCAAGAGAGCGATCAAGAAGGCCTTCGAATACCAGATGGCCGGCAAAGGATACTGCATCGTGGAGGTCGTCTCCACCTGCCCCACCAACTGGGGAATGTCTGCCGGAGATGCACTCCAGTGGCTCAGGGACAACATGCTGCCCTACTACCCGCTCGGAGTCTACAAGGACGTCGGAGAGGAGGGAGAGCAGTGACCGACATGAACATCCTCCTGGCAGGATTCGGAGGACAGGGTATCCTGTTCACCGGAAAGGTAATCGCTTACTCCGGTCTGATGGAGAACATGGAGGTCTCATGGCTTCCCTCCTATGGACCCGAGATGCGCGGCGGAACAGCCAACTGCAGCGTCTGTCTTTCCGAGAACAAGATCGGTTCGCCCCTGGTGACCAACCCTGATGTGCTGGTCGCCATGAACCTCCCCTCGCTGGAGAAGTTCGAGAAGGATGTCGTTCCCGGCGGACTGATCATCGTGGACAGCTCGATCATCAAGAAGAAGGTCGAGCGCACCGATGTGAAGACCATCTACATCCCTGCCTCGGAGATCGCCGAGAAAGCAGGCATCAAGGGTGCCGCCAACATGGTCATCCTGGGCAAGCTGTTCAAGGAGACCTCGTTCTGTTCGCCAGAGAACCTTGACAAGGGACTCCAGAAGACCATACCTCCTAAGAAGATGGATCTTCTGGACAAGAACAGGCTCTGTATCAAACTCGGTACAGAGAACTGAAAACATGGCCCTTACGGGCCATTTTCCTTTCAATTTTGCATCTTGTGCTCTGAGAGCAGGCTCTTCAGAGCGTCGATATACAATTCAGGGGCGATGGTGTGGCCTTCGCCAGGGACTTCCATGTACCTGCATCCAGGGATGGAATTGCCTACGGCTCTTCCTTTCAGAGGCTCCACCATTATGTCCAGTGCACCGTGGACTACGAGGGTCGGTGTGGTGATGTCCTTCGTCCTGTCGGTCGAATCGAAATTGTTCATGGAGACCATCTGCTTCAGGACCTCGCTGGCCTTCTCCGGGTGCTTGGGGACCGGCATCACCATGTCCTTTTTCGCCAAGGCATCGAACTTGGACTCTGGGAAGCAGAAGGAGTTCAGAACGATGTTGACGACATCCATGGTGCATTCTCCCCTGGCTGCCGCACTGGTGACCTGATACATGAAGTAGGCAGACCTGTGGGGTCTGAACTGGTATGAAGACACGAGTGTGAGCGTCTGGAGCCTTTGGGGGTACCTCAATGCCAATGACTGGGCTATGAGCGATCCCATTGACCATCCGACGATGTGAGCCTTGTAGATGTGGAGATGATCCATGAGGTGAATGACATCGTCCGCCATAATGTCCACTTCAACCTCTCCGTTGTACTCGGTCTCTCCGACCCCGCGGTTGTCCAATGTGATTGCCCTGTATCCCTTCAGCAAGGGAACCATGCCCTTCCAGAAACGGTGGTTTGCACCGACACCAGCGATGAGGATTACGGGCTCTCCCGAGCCTTCCTCCTCGTAGTACATCTTCACGTCCTGAAGTTCAGCGAACATGCTACTGTGATTCTGCCCATCAGATAAAAAATAATCACAGGATACTTAACGAAATGTTGATACGGCCGCCATTCGAAACGGGGATGTCCAGATATGCCTTGGAACGATAGTAGTCATGCATGTCGCCCACTTCTACGATGCTGTCTCCATAGGTGTATGTGAGAAGGAACCTGTGCTCTCCGAATATGTCCGACAACAGGCATTCCAGATACATTCCTACGGAGCTATCGTTATCCACAGAATAGGCCATCACATCCGAGAGGAAGACTAGGGAGTCGTCCTCCAGATCCGTGAAATCCGATAATCTGACCTCGATGCCCGACAGCTGCCTGAGGAATTGATCGGGATCCATGATTTCATGCTCCGAACCCATATATTGCGCGGTCGTGCCGATAGCGATCATGATCACCATAAGGAATATCATGGCATCCATGAATGCGGTCATCCCACCGCGGTTCAGGCGAATGCCGTCACCTCCACCTTCACGGGGACTTTCCTTCCGTTGTCATAGTCAAGGATCAGAACGTAGTCTCTAGTGAATTCCATCCCCTCATCTTGACCTAGGCCTATGCTGAACGGCTCCTCTGAAAAGCCGAGGACGGAGACGTCCACCAGGATGCCTTTGAGGGCTTTGTATTCCATGTAGGAGTACAGATAAGGTTCTGAATACGTGATACCATCCACTGTCTCCAACTCAATCGATCCGGGATCGAAATCCTCCAGTGGATCGTAGAATGCACCTATGTTTGACGCAACGAACACCAGGTAGACGCAAAGTACGGTCATCACCGATATGGATGACACCATTGCCTCCATGAACCCCATATCCCCATGACAGTTTCTGATCATGGGCCAGGTTTCGTTTGTTCAGTTTAAAAAACAAGCATGCAGACTGCATGCTGACTAAGGCGTTTGGAGGATGCCCGGAGGCACCCCTTCATTTCTTGGCAGGCTCCCATTTGCACCTGACGGGAGAGACGATGGTACCGTCCTTCTTCATCTCGGCGAATGCCTTATCGACGACCTTACGGTCGAGTCCTGTGAGCTCTGCTACCTTTCCGGCGTTCAAAGGCTCTCCTGCCTTCTTCATCGCTTCCAGAATCTGTTCCTTAGGATCCATGAAAATATCTCCTGTGACCCCAGAAGGCAGTTATGCCTTATTATTGTGCTTCAGGTAGGATTCGAAACGGTCAGACCTTACGGGCATACAATCCGCGGGTGGTCTTTCCGCCGCACATCTCCTTGAGACGGGCCTTCATCTTGTCGGTCGGATTCCTGCAAACCTCACCCACGGTCTTCACCAGTCCCGAGGGTCTCTTCCTGAGGTCCAGTCCCACCGAGGACACTCCTGAACGTCCTAACTCGGGGATGAGGTCCAGAAGATCCAATTCGACAGAGTTCAGTATGTGGGAGAATCCCCTGTGGTCCTTGTAGACGGGGAATGCCGCACCGGTCTCGTCTGTGAGCGTACCGCTCTCCATGCCGGGATCCCTGGTGTACATCAGCTCGGTCCTTCCGAAGGCCATGACCTCGGTACGCCCAGGATAGTAGGCCATGAGATTGGAGACCTCGTTCCTCGAAAGCTCCACCGACAGCGTGGTCTGATAGAGATTCAATGGGAACGATGAGTTGAACATGTTCAGGATGTTGCTGCCGTAGATCCTCGGAGCACCCTTGCACGCCCTGTATTGTCCCGGACTGTTAACCATGACCGGACGGTCTGTGAACCTGAACTCGTCCAGAGCATCGAATCTGGGGAGCAGTGCTACGCACTCCGTGTCCCCTGCGGCCTCAATGGCCTCATCGATCTTGTCCATGTTGTCGAAATATATCCTGTCAGCATAGGGAAGTGCCGCTTCCAGGTTCTTTATCGAGCTTACGTAGAATGACAACTCGGGTTCGTAGCTCCTGATAGGCTGCTTCTCCATCTTGATGTGGACCGCTGGCCTTTCCGTCTCCCCTCTGAATCTGGGGGTGTTCCCGATATCGTTCTTGATGACATCGATACGCGGATCGTAAGTACGGTAGATCTGATATTTGCCATCGGGGATCTTGAACGGAACATGGATGGGGTCCAGATCCATGACCTTGAACCCTCCGATCTTCTCATCGCCTTTGAATATTGACAGTCCGTCCTTGAGCCCTACAGGCTCCTGGATTTCGGTGACTATGGTCTTGTCCTCTATCCTCACATCGGCGATGTAGAATCCCCTGTTGTCAGGGTACAATGACTGGACCGGGGAGACGACGCCTCCAAGGTATCCGCTGCAGGTCCCCCTGTTGAAGACCGTCCTCAGCAGCTCCAAGGTCTCGTCCAGCTCCTTACCCTTCTCTCCCTTGACGGCCATGGAGTAGGCTTTGGATGCCAGGTAGGTGTATGGAGGGGACCTCATCCTCCCCTCGATCTTCAGGGATGTGACTCCGAGATCGGAAAGGTCTTTGAGATAGTCCATGCCGTAGATGTCCGCACAGCTCATGAAATAGCCCGACTGGCCGTCACGCTCGTACTTCTTCCTGCAGGGCTGGGCACAAGATCCTCTGTTGCCGCTGCGGCCTCCGATGAAACTAGAAAGGAGACATCCTCCGGACATGCAGTAGCAGAGCGCACCTTGGATGAATACCTCCGTCTCAATGGGGGATTCGGGGATTATCTTTGAAAGCTCGTCCATAGTGAGCTCCCTGGCAAGGACGACTCTGTCCAATCCGTTCTCGGCGCACCATTTGACGCCTTCCAGAGAATGGATCTGCATCTGGGTGGAGGCATGCTTGGCGATATCCACATTTGTGAGGTGCTTGAGAAGCCCCAGGTCCTGAATGATGATCGCGTCTGCATCTATGTCCTTCAGGAACTTCACGAAGGACACGGCCTCTTCCATCTCGGAATTCTTGATCAGCGTATTCACGGTGACATGAACCTTGACGCCGTGATCATGCGCGTATCCTATCGCTCCCTCGAGCTCGCCGTCGCTGAAATTGCCTGCGAATGCACGGGCTCCGAAGCTCTTACCCGCCAAGTATACGGCGTCGCATCCGCCCTTGACCGCTGCAACGAGACTGTCAGGCGAACCTGCCGGCGATAGGATTTCCATGTTCCGTCCTATCGTAACGCTATTTAAAGAGATTATGGAGGAAGAACAGTCAGTATGCAGTAACAGAAACGGGGCCGGCACTGTTTCTTATACTGATAGATGAAAACATCGTCCATGAACCGTTTCTTCAACGAAATGAAAGACAAGAAGACCAAGAAGAAAGAGGAGCCTTGCTCCATTATCAGGGATTCCCTGATCATCGACTGCAGCAAGTGCGAACTGGTCCCTGAAGCGGGATCCAACGAATGCTTCAGATGCATGGTGGACAGGATGTCCCGTTACGGAAGCGCCGACAGGATCATCCTGAGGACCGGGAGGGATCTTGAGGTCTCGGGGAGATCGAGCGCTGTAATCAAGAACATCTCCTCTCTGAAACGGTGGACCACATCAGGGGAGATGATGGACCGTGCATGCAGGAAGTGCAGCCAGAACAGATTGGCCGTAATGAACGTCGTATGGAAAGACTTCCCCTGCATGGAGTTTACCAAAGCCAAGCAGATGCTGACCCTTTCTGATGCCGACGACAAGTGCTCTAGATGCATGAGGGCCTCTGTGGCCGCCATAGAGCAATTGGAAGAGGACATGCACGCCATCACCAGAAGGATGAGGTGACGGTCGATGGGTTCCAAGATAGCATCCTTCTAGGTTTCCGATATGAAACCGATTCCGATACCTCCTCCGCCAGTGGAAATCATCGCAGACGACCTCCCTTCTCTATTCAGTAGGCTGGTGCAGAATGACATCCGGTCCAAGCCTTCCTACACGGACTCATGGGTTTTGGCCCCGCCAGCGGATGCTAGGATCCTGGCGGCCTACCGTACCCCCTACTGCGGTGTATCGATATGCGATCCTGGCGACGGAGAACTGGAGTACGATGTCCTGCCCCTCGAATACGCTTATCCGGATGCTCTGAACAGTGTTGTCGCCGGAACGATAGAGAAGATACGCAAGGAGCATCTGGACACCGGAGGGAGATTGGACAGGGACAGCGTAACAGGCAATGCCAGGAAACTGCTCCTCGAGTCGTTCTCGGAGATATCCGATGCGTGCGGGCCAGATTCGGACTTGGGAGGTGTGCTTAACGACCTCAGCAGCGTGGTTTACAGGCATTCGGTGGGTGCAGGGGTATTCGAGATCCTACTGACCGACCCCCATATCGAGGATGTCTTTCTGGATGCGCCTTGCGAATCCAACAGGATCTACGTCACCGTGAACGGGATTGAGGGGTTCAACTCACATATGCGCTGCAGGACCAACGTCATGGTGGAGAAACGCGAGGTATCCAATCTCATCAACATGTTGAAGCGGTCCAGCGGACTGAGGTTCGCTCATTCCAATCCGATATTGGAGACGGACTTCCCAGACCTCGATGCCAGGGCCACAGTGATCGGACCTCCCATGAGCCCCAAAGGGGAAGCGGTAGCCATAAGGAAGCATTCAGAGAGGATGTGGACCCTGAGCAGGCTGATCTTCAACGGCACGGTGGATCCCAGGTCCGCAGGCATCCTATCTTTCCTTGTGGACAACAGATGCACATTCCTGATCTGCGGCCCCAGAGGTGCCGGTAAGAGCTCGCTGCTGTCCGCCCTCATGTTCGAATTCCCCAAGGAACAGAGGATACTCACCATCGAAGACACCATAGAGCTTCCTGGAGAGTCGATGAGAAGGATGGGATACAAGGTGCAGACGATGCTCGTGGATGACAGACTGGGAGGCGACCAGCAATCGAGATCGGACGAGGCATTGAGGGTATCGCTGAGGATGGGAGAATCCGCGATAATTCTCGGAGAGGTGCGCGGTGAGGAAGCCAGGACGCTCTACCAGAGCATGAGAGCGGGAAGGGCCGGAAGCTCCATCATGGGGACCATACACGGGGACTCCGCTGAATCCGCGTACAAAAGGGTGGTTGAGGATTTGGGAGTATCTCCCGATTCGTTCATGGCCACCGATGTGGTTGTTACATTGGGCACCGTGAAGGACAGGAGGACCGGACGCCTCATAAGGAGGATGAATGAGATGGTTTGCACCTCTGATGTCCCCGGGGAGTTCAAGGACATCACGGATATCGATAGGCTGTTCGAATCTTCTGTCATGGCCCGTGCGATGAGATCGTCACAGCTGGGAAGAAAGGAGATCTCCAAGGATATCAGGGCCAGATCCCTGATGAGGTCCCTCCTGGCGGCAGCAGGGAGAGATGATGAGCGGTTCCTCGGTCCCGAATGGATACTGAGGGCGAACGACATCCTGTCCAGGTCCGATATGAATCAATCCGCAGAATCCATAGCGCAGAAACTGCAGGATGAGATCGATACCGTGAGGATTTGACATGGATTACCGGAGACTCGTCAACGAATGTCCCTCGGTGGTCGGGATGCTCTCTGCCGGACTCCAGTCCGGGGGATCCTTGGATTCGACGGTACGTTCCCTTGCTGTCAACGGACCCCGTCTGTCAAGGAAGCTGTTCGAGGATGTGGTGAGACGGACCGACACGAAGAAATTCCCATCCATATCGGAGGGGCTGGTCTCCATGGCATCCGCTCTTCCGAAGGAAGCTTCTGGATACAACCGTGCAATTATGATGGTGATATCCGCCTCTGAATCCACTGACGATACCACCAGGAACGGATTGCTTGATGATGCCTCTGACCTGGCCCTCGAAGCTGTCAAGGAGATGGGCGAATCCTACGGGGAATCGTTGACCGCACCATGCATGGCGGTGTTCGGGATCGGGATAATGGTGCCCATGATCATGATGAGCATCCTTCCGATGCTCAGTATCGGAGGGATATTCGGTTCTCGCAGCATAGATCAGGGGACGATTGTTCTGATCACTTTGGTGATAGTTCCTGCCGTGATACTCGCGGTATCCGTCCTTGTAAGGCACAGGAATCCATTCCTGTCGGAATCGTTGTCCTTGAATGAGCTGAAGTGCGCCCTTCCTCTGCTGGGAACATTGCCCCTTGCCATCTCCCATTGTTACTTTTTCGGAGGGATCGAGAGCTTATTCATCCTGTCCTTGGCTCCGACCTGTATCGCTACAATGATCCTCATGATGAACGACATGAACAACGATAGGAAACGCAGGAAATGCGAGCAAGCCATCATGGATAGCGTATTCGATATCGGGAACAGGATGGTATCAGGTGAGAACTTCGAGACTTCGGTGATCTCAGCGACCTCGTCCTGGGAAGGCTCCATAGAACTTTCCGAGAGGATCTCCAGGGAGATGAACGTCTGCAGAGGGGATGTGCGCTCTGCCTTGCATAGATCGATCGCCCCGATCTCAAGGGAGATGGGGATAGCTCTGGAAGACATATTGGTATGCTCCGAAAAGAACAATGACGATGCTGGACGCATGGCTGTGAATCTCGGGAAGCAGTTCCAAAACCGCAACAGGATAAGGAGAACTTTGGAGCTCAGGCTGAAGTCCACTACCGACATGATGATCGGAACCTGCATGTTCTTCGCCCCGATAGTCCTGGGGATGAGCGTTTCGATGTTGGAACCTGTGTCGCGCATATCGGGCTCATCTGCGCTGTCCAACACGTCGACCATTCTGAACATCTACCTTATCGAGCTCTGCGCACTGATCTCCGTCCTTCTCTCGAGCCTTGGCAGCGGAGAACGTCTGACCAGCATCATCTGGAGATTCTGTTTAATGTGTCCGGAATCCTTGTTGGTGTTCCTGGTGTGCTCATCCTTCTCTCTTTGAGGCAGAGGATACGGGATTATCGCTAGACGGAGCTTGGAAAACTATGATAAACCACCCGAATGATGCTGAAACGTGGATCAAAGAACGCTTCTGCTAGGCCTGTTCGTGCTTTCAGTCATCTTATCTGCACTGTTTTTTGCTGTCCCGTTCTGCTATCCTGAGGGCACGTTTGTCTATTTGGACGGCAGCCCCGCACATATGGACCATGACTGGTCCTCTTTTGGATTGGGGGGATTGGTCTATGCCCTTGGCGACTTCCTTTGCCATCAGTCGTTCAGTAGATCCATAATCCTGAACGGATCTCAGATGCCGATATGCATAAGGGACATCGGTCTTCTGATAGGATTCGTAATCGGTCTAGTCTATTGCCTGAAGGTATCAGAGAAGGTACTGGACCGCAAGCACCTGTTCGCAGGAATCATTCTGCTTCTGCTGACGCTTCTGGAATGGATTTGCGAAAGAGCATTTCATGCTGATATGCCCGAGATCCGCATGATACTGGCCATAGTGTCCGGAATCGGTGCTGCGATAATAGTGGCCTGGGCGGCCTATAGAAGTACGGCAGGGCCAGAGGCCCTGCATTGAAGTTTATCTGTGCGATCACTCGCACTTGGTCCATCCACAGGACTTGCAGACGTTGCATCCGCCCTGGAACTCAAGCTCCGCTCCGCACTTAGGGCAGGGGTTGATGATCTCCCTCTTGGGCTCCTCGGGCTCCTCTGTAGCGATACCTTTGAGCTGGGCCTGCATCTCCTTGTACATGTCGGTCAATGCCCATCCGACGGCCATCGGACAGCACGATCCCATGCTGGTGTCCCTCTTTGTATGCGTCCTGACCACGTAGGAGGGGCATGATCCGGTGGACTTGAGCTGGTCAACGATGGCCTCGATTCCGCATCCAGACCTCGCAGCCAACGAGATCATCCTTGAGAGTCCGACCATGAAGTTGTTACATCCTCCAGTGGATCCCTTGTTGAGGTACGCCTCCACGAGCTCTCCTGTGTCGGGGTTGAAGAATGCCGTGCAGTGCAGCGAACCGCATCCCGTCATGAGCTTCCTCTTCTTTCCGATGACGTTATCCTCGACGACCTCGACGACTCCCCTCTTCTCCTCCTTGGGCTCTTCCTCGGCCTTCTTGCTCTCCTTGGTGGAGAGGATGCCGAGACGCTTGCATCCGTCACGGAAGACAGTTATTCCCTTACAGCCAGACTCCCATGCGTACATGTAGATGTTGTATACGTCCTTCTCAGGGAACTGCTCAGGCAGGTTGACCGTGGAAGAGATAGATGCATCGATGTGCTTCTGCCATGTGGCCTGCATATCGATCCTCTTCACGTAATCGAGACTCTGTGCGGTGATGAACCTCTCGGGGAGGTCCTTCTCATCCTTGATGTCAAGATGCTTGTCCATATATGCCTGGACGATGGGTGTGTACACCTTGTAGTACTTGTCCTGGTCCCCGTTGAGTGAGGTTGTCCTCCTCTCGTAGGAAAGGGCAAAGATGGGCTCGATTCCGCCTGAGATGCCCAGCATCGTCGACAGGGTTCCGGTCGGTGCGATGGTGAGCAGCTGGGAGTTCCTGAGTCCGTACTGCCTGACGGCCTCTGTGGTCTCTTCAGATGCGTTGAGCTTGAAGTAAGGCGAAGCGATGATCTGATCGGGAACGCACATCTCGAACATTCCCTTCTCTTTCGCCAGCATTGCAGACTCGTAAAGTGCGGTGTCTGCCATGAGCTTTCCGAGCTTGTCGCAGAATGTTACCGATTCCTCGGATCCGAAAGTGTATCCGAGTTCGATGAGCATATCGGCCAGTCCCATGATTCCGAGACCGATCTGCCTCCACTGGCTGACGGAATCTCTCTGCTCCTGCAGGGGGTGCAGAGGCAATCCCTCTTCGAGTACGTCGTTGAGTCCGCGGACACATATCCTCACAGCCTCTACGAATTCATCGTTGAGGAACTTTCCGTCCTTGACGAACTTGGCTAGGTTCATGCTACCGAGAAGACAGCTTCCTCCAGCGGGAAGGGGCTCCTCTGCACAGGGGTTGGTACCTGCATATGAATAGTTGGGGAACTCGCTGAGCAGATTCCAACTGGAGATCCTGTCCCAATAGAGGCATCCCGGCTCTCCATAGTCCCAGTTGGTGTAGCAGAGCCTCTCGAAGAACTCCGCCGCATTGAGCTCTTTCCTTATGTTTTCCTTGCTCTCGGGACGGTCGAACTTCTGAGTGAACATCGTCCTCTGCTTGACGCATCCCATGAACTCGTCGGTAACGCGGATGGACATATTTGCCTTGGTTACCCTCTCGAGATCTGTCTTGACGTTCATGAACTCCTCGAGGTCAGGATGATCGCAAGAGATGGTGAGCATCAAAGCTCCGCGACGTCCATGCTGTCCGATGAGTCCAGTGACCATGGAGAAAAGGTCGGTAAAAGATACTGCTCCCGAGGTCTGAGAAGCAGTGTTGTTGATCTTCGCACCGCGCGGGGCGAGTTTCGAGATATCGATTCCCGCTCCTCCGCCGTAACTGAAGGTACGTGCTAGCTTCCCTGCCGTCTCGAAAATGGATTCGATGGAATCCTCTGGCGGCGTCAGAACGTAACAGTTGGAAAGGGTGATCTTCCTTCCGGTCTTCTCAAGACCCCTGTTAGCGAGGATCCTTCCTCCGAAGAGGAACTTCTTCTCCTCGATCATCTTTCTGATATCTTTATTGCCACCACTCACACGGTCTAGCCACTGATCGAAGGTCTCGTTGTCATGACAGTACTTCTTCGTCCATATGTCTATACCGAGCTGATTGTCTTCTCCTAGCCAATCTTTGATCTCCATGTTTTTCCCCCAACCGAGGTGATTGCAATTGCATCCCTCTTTACTCATTTCGTCAAGGTTCGTGAGTAAATAATACTTGCAATCCCGAATAATGGATGTATAGTCCAATAGATACTAAAAAGATGGCTTGCTGATGAATTTTGTTAAGGTCAAACATTAACTGGCCAGTTATGTCCACTTCACGTCGAACTTGCACTTCGGACATACCATTTCTGAAGGGATCAGCGACCGGGTCCCGTGTTCTCCGCCATCTTTCCGTTACATACTAAATCGCCGACACTTTCGTATGAAGAATCGATTTCTTACTAAAAAATAGTCTTTTATAGTAAGAAATACATTCATTTTCGATAACATGCTATCGAATGAATCTCTTGACAAGGCCGAATTCGACCTGATGAAGGAAATCTGGACCGTCAGCGCCTTGGATGGGATCAGGAGCTCATTCTACGGCAAGGAACTCGAAGCTGCCGAGAGAGGCGTCCGTATCGGTAACGCCATCCTCCACGACAAAGAGAGCATCCCTGTAGGCGAGACCCGTATCCAATCCATCATAGACGGTGACCAACCGCTATCGCACAGCGAGCATCTAATCGCAGGATACGACAGGGCCATGCGCATGATCATACGCGACTACGAGCGCCTGGATTTCGACGAGAAGAGCCTTCTCAGCATCCACAGGATTCTGTTCTCCGATCTCCTCTGCGAGAAAGGTAAGTTCAGGATCGGATCGGAGAATGCGATATCCTACCTGTTCGAAAGCTACAGATCTCAGACCACGGAAGCCCTGGCCTATATCCCCGGACTCATGGAGAGGTTCTCCCAGATAGAGCCCTTCAGGGACGGTAACAAGAGGATGAGATCCCTGGTGACCACACTGCTTCTTCTCAAGAACGGATACCACGCGCACATCTACGTCGGTCTCGATGAGAGCCTGCCGCTGTTGGAGGCCCTTGTCAGCAGCTACAACGAACTGGACAGAAGGTATCCGATAGTCGACAACCGCAAGGTGAAGAAGAGGGACAGGATCCTCCACATCATAGAGACCTCCCCCGCTCCGCTGAAGAAGAGGGACATCTGCGCATGCATCCCAGACGTCAGCATCAGGACGGCCGATGTCGTGCTCTCCGACCTCCTCGAGCAGAACAAGATCGAGAAGCTCGGAACATTCAAAGATGCGAAATACATCCTGATCTGATTCAACAAATATATACTAAGTCGTACTGAACAGGGATGATATCATGAAGACTATCAGAGCGTCTAGAAGGTCATTGGGAATGAACTATGCGATACGCGAGGTCATCGTTCCCGCCGCAGAGGCTGAAAAGGCCGGAAAGAAGCTCTACAGGCTCAACATCGGTGACCCCAACAAATGGGACTTCGAGACGCCTGAGTACTTCAAGCAGACTCTAAGAGAGGCTGTGGACAGGGTCGATAACGGTTACGGCGACTCGCAGGGAGAGATGAATCTCAGGACCGCCGTGGTCGACAGGGAGAAGGAGAAGAACGGGATCACCATCTCCACGGATGACGTCTACGTCACGGCCGGTGTGAGCGAATGCATCGAGGTGATGATGGGTACCTTCTTGGAGCCCGGAGACGAGGTCCTCGTTCCCGGACCCGGATATCCTTCCTACATGCAGTACATACATTTCTTCGAAGGAAGGACCGTCCCGTACAGACAGATCGAGGAGGAGGACTGGAGACCCGACATGGACATGATCCGCAAGAGGATCACCAACAGGACGAAGGCCATGGTCCTCATCAACCCCAACAATCCCACCGGTGCTGTCTACAACAAGAAGGATATCATTGAATTCGGCGACATCGCGGCCGAGTACGACATTCCGCTTATCTCAGACGAGATCTACGACAAGATAGTCTTCGACGGAGAATTCTACTCCGCATCCAGGCTGAAATCCGATGTGCCCAGGATAATCCTCAACGGATTCTCCAAGGTAAACCTCATGCCCGGATGGAGGATGGGTTACTGCTACTTCATGGATGAGAAGGGCCTCATGGACGAGATCCGCCTCGGAATGATGAAGCAGTTCAGGGCAAGGATCTGCCCCAACGTCCCCTGCCAGGCTGCCGCCCAGGCATCGCTCCAGGGACCCCAGGACTACATCGTCGACATGAACAGGAAGCTGAAGGAAAGGGCCGATTACAGCTACAAGAGGCTCAACGAGATCGACCTCATCTCCACACGCAGGGCCAAAGGAGCACTATACATGTTCCCGAAGATCGACCTCAGGGGAACACCCTGGAAGGACGACAAGGACTTCGTCTTCGACCTCATCAAGGAAGAGGGCGTCGTGTTCGTTCACGGAAGCGGTTTCTGCGAGGAGTTCGGAAGGGACCATTTCCGCTCGATCCTGCTCGCTCCCCTGGACACCCTGGATGAGGCATACGATAAAGTGGAGAAGTTCATCAAGAGACGCACCTGAACGTCTTGAACAGAGGAACGATGAGAGAGATCCGTCTTACCATCGCTCAGATACAGAGCATCGCAGGCGATACTGAAGGCAACTTCCGTCGCATGGAGGGGATCGTCCTTGACAATACCGATTCGGATATCGTCTGCTTCCATGAGATGTGCCTGTCCGGATACAGTACGAACGACCCGCGCAGATTCGCTCTGTCGCCTGATAACGAATACATTCTCAAGGTCCGCGATCTCGCGAAGGAGACGGGGACATGCATAGTCTTCGGCTATCTCGAGGAGAACGGCGAGAAGCCGTACATGAGTCAGGAGATAGCTGACGGAACGGATGATCCCAAATTGTACAGGAAGACTCATCTGGGAACTGCCGAATCGAAGGTGTTCGCCGTTGGAGATGACCTTCCGGTGTTCGATGTCAAGGGAGTATGTGTCGGGATACAGTTGTGCATCGAATCCCACATTCAGGACATCTGCTCCACATTCAGGGCGAAGGGCGCCGAGCTTGTCCTCACACCGTTCGCCAATGGCATCACCGGTGAAAGGAGGCGTGCCGTTTGGTATTCCTACCTGCCGGCCAGAGCAAGCGACAATGGTCTTTACGTCGCGGCATGCAGCGCCATAGGGAGCAACGGTCAGGGCGCGGAATTCGGAGGCGGGCTGATCCTCATAGATCCGAAGGGCCAGGTAATCGACGAGTACTACGGTACCGACGAGCACTGCCTTACAGCAGTCATCGGCGGAAAACTGCCCAGGGACGGACCGGAGACGATGTCCAACATCTCCTACTACGACAGAAGGAGACCGGAACTTTACAGATGATCAGGCTTTCTCTGCGTTGTTATTGACGCAGCTGTCGACCAGATCCTTGAGGGGTTTGAACCTCTGGACGTGTATGAAATAGATGTGGTCGGCACCGTCTATCCTGGAATTGATGAGCCCGGAGACCAGCAGTTTCCTCATCGCCTTGCTGGTCCTCTGTTCGTCCATACCGAAGAGACCGTTAGGCCAGGGGGAGCGAATCTCTTTCTTCGTGAGCTCCCTGAGAATGGTCAGAGCATCCTCATCATCCAGAGCCTTTACGATCTCAAAAACCGGATCGGAGGTGAATGATGCCAATGGGGACGATCCGCAAGCACATACGTGCTTGCTCATTTTCTGCTTGGATTGCTCTTCCATGAAACGGTTATACCCTAGACGGGTAGATAAGTGTTTTTTGTATTTTGCGTGAATATGCAGGATGATGGCCAAAAGGGAAGGTGGGCCCCCTCTCAGCCCGATACTCATTCTTCGAAAAATACGGAATGGGTGTTCCCGAGGATGTGTGAGTAACGATCGTGAATGACCTTCTCGAACCTCTTCAGAACCTCGTTGTACTCAGCCTCGAGTTCCTTCTCACCGTAATTGAGCGAATTCAGGTAAACCTTCTGATACTTGGGCTCTTCGGCGGCATCCACGAAATCTATTATGTCCTTGATGCTCTCCTCTATGGAGGTCAGGCTGGTGATGTTTATCGCAAGTATCCTGTCGATGAGCTCGGTATCGGTCTTGAGGAAGGATATGATCCCCTCGCAGGCCTCGTCCTTGATGTGCCCGTTCATCTCCTGATCGATGAAATGGTCGATCTTGGAATCCTTCATAGACCTGACTTTTTTCAGTGTGACGGCGTCATCCACCGAGACCAGGAGTTCAAACACGGAATCATTCCTGGGTTTGGGCGGTTCTACCATTGGATGCTCCTCAGGTGCGTCGATCCTCTTTGAATCCGGCGGGGAGGTTATCCTCTCTGGTTGGTCCGACGGGGGCAGCCTGGGCTTCTCATCGGGCGATTTGATCCTCGCCTTCTCAGGTGGTCCCGACAGCCTCTCCGGTGTCGAGAGCCTGCTGGGTGCGGACAGCCTCATCGCCGAGGTGATCCTCTCTATGTCTTCCTTGCCTGTGAACTTCCTGCATTCGTCCATGACGTACTCATCCAACGATTCATACTTGGAGAGTCTGCCGCGATAATGCACGGACATGATCGGCTCCGATTCGGGGACCGGCAAATCATCCAGAAGAGCCTCGAGGACATCCAAATCCTTGCCCAGCATATCGATGATCTTCAGATACTCATGCCTATTTGCGGGATCCGTACGCATCATAGAGGCGAAGATAACAGTCTCGTTCAGCTTGCGGTCCCTGATACTGTCAAACCTGGCATCCCACATGGTTTTGGAGATGTGCTTGGAAGTTCAAATAGTTATAGAAAAGGGCCGCCGTCCGATTGGGGAAGGGAATAGATTGGGGAGGGCCTCACGGCCCGCCCCCTCATTCGAGAAAATACGTTTTCACCTTTGGTGAGAATAGGTACAGTAGGATGAAGAGGTTGACGATTATCAGGCCTATGGTGGGATACGCTCCCAGATACACGTTGTAAGCCTCCATAATCAGGGCGAGGACGGAGACGATTACTCCGAGGTACCAGAATACACTCCAGCCTTTGAGGAATCCCCATCCGACTATCATGGAGATGAAACCAACGACAGTGTTCACAATTGCTGAGGTCTGCAGTGCTCCGATATCGAAATCGGGCAGGATGTCTGCTATGATGTCCTCGAACTCGGGCAATACAAGACCGAGAATCCCCACCACGAAGCATATGATACCCGTAATGAAGAAAAGGACTCCTATTAATGCGATCAAAATTGGCGTCTTTTTCTCAGACATGACTGCGCAATGCCATTCTACATTTATAAAATAGTATGGAGAAAAGGAACTAATTTCAGGAAAATGAGAATTTCACGGACAAAAAACGGCTATGATTTCAAAAAATTGGATTAACCCTCCGAACGAACGCGTTCACGCATCAGAGAGGACTGATAGTGCGTTTGATTCTTTAGCTCCTTCCGTTCTTTTCAACTGTGAACTTATCTTCACTCTGAAACAAAGGAAATAAAGGCTGCCTGGAAGGCAGCCTTGGAAAATTATGAAGGATTATTCATGGCAGGAGCCCAGCGCTTCTGAGCTCATCTGCGAGGTTATCGACGGCCCTCTCGGCCTCGGCAAGCTGCTTTGCACCGGCGATGACGATCTTTCCGGAGCCGAAGAGCAGGATGACGACCTTGGGGTCATTGATCCTGTAGACGAGACCGGGGAACTGCTCGGGCTCGTACTCGACCTTCTCCAGACCGAGTGTGATCGCTGTGGTGTTGAGATTGACCTCTGCCTTGAGGTCGGCTGAAGAGACCATGTTCTGAATCTCGGTCTTGGGGTTGTCGTAGACGTCCTGGCCGATTGCTTTGAGATCGGACAGTACCTTCTTGACCGATGCCTCGAGCATCTTGAGGTCCGTGGATCCGGTGAAGACAGCCTTTCCTGACCTGAAGAGGAGGACGGAAGTCTTGGGTTCCTTGACCCTGTACACGAGTCCGGGGAATGTGTGGGGGTCATACTTGGAATCGTTAAGGCCCTCCATGATCTTGTTGAGATCAAATCCATCCGAAAGCTGTGTGGATGCGACGATGTTCTGCACGTGAAGGTTCCAACGATCCTTGGAATCAGAAACCTGTGAAATGTTCTGTGCTTGGTCCTTCATGCTACAGGGCATTTATAATCAGTATATAAACTCATTTCTGATTTACTACGACGATGGTCAAAATCATCATCTTTCGCGGCGCCTCGGTTTTCCGAATGAACCTCTCCTTCCGCCGGCAGACTGCCTCTTGGGGCGCCTCTCGTAACCATCCTCGGCGAAGATGGACTCGAATACGTCCTCCTGGCCCTTGGAAACGTAATGGTCGCGGACGTATTCTTTGACGTCCTCTTCTCCGCAGACCTTTTTGAGCCATTTGACGGAAGGCGCCTCAGGATCACCCTCCATCTCGAAGTACAGCTTGGCTGCCTCCATATCGGCTCCGACGTCGTGGAGGGCGTAGATCATCCTCTTGGAGTGGTAGAACTCGTCTGATGACCTCTTGATGAGCGCATCTTTACAGAATTCCATGTCTTTGTCATAATGGTCCTTCAGCCAATCGATCTCCTTTCCGACGCTCTGCTTCCCGAGGTTCTTGCCTACCTCCAATATGCGGTCGCGGTCCGCTCCGCAGTACTGATCGAGGTAATACATGTCATCTAGTCCGGCCTGGTAGACTATCATCAGGTTGTCCAGGTCATTGTCCTTGAGATAGATGCCTGCCAGGCACTTCCTGACATCGTTCCTGAACATCTTGGCAGACAGCTCGTCGATCGCCTCCTGAGAACCCGCTCTGGCGGCATTCATCATCACGGACATCGACTCCTCCTTCTTCATCTCCAGGTTCTTGGCCTTGAGGAACATTCCGAAGGGTGTGTCCTGAATCTTGAACTCCCCCTGTCTGGACACTATGAGGTCCCTGTACTGGGGATACTTGGCGCGGAGCCACTCTACATTGGTCCCCTCTGCCTTGGCGGCGAGATATTCGCTGAAGAACGCAGCCTCAGGGACCTTTTTGGAGTTCTCCTTGAGCTCCTGAACAGCTCTGGCGTCACCGTTCATGGCACGTGTGAACATCACGTATACAGACTGTTTGAGCTTCACCGACTCATCGATCCTGATCAGATGCTTCTCGGCGATCTCGGAGTCCTTCTTCCTCTTGAGTATCTCCAATCCCTTGACGACCTTCTTGTCGTCGTCCGGATATCTGGACACGAACACGTCGATGATTGGATCATCGCCCTCGACCTCCTCGAGGCATATCCTGCGGTAGATGGCATGGGTGCTGCCCTTGGCATACTCGTTGTCGAAGAACGTGCGGTCGTAGTCCTTGTTGCGCTTGATGCAAAGGTAATCGAACTCGGTCAGGGCATCCTCGGAACAGTTAGGCCCTATCTCGGTTCTGATGGTTGCGAAATTGGCCTTTCCTTTCTCCTTCAGGATGCGGTCCGCGTTGTTCTCGCATCCCTCACTCATCATGACCGATCCGTGGAGGAACATGATCATGGCCAGGTTGTCGTTGCCGTTGACCTGGCAGTCTATACCTCTGTACAGAAGTCTGGATGCATCCTGGGGAAGCAGCAGCTTCCTGGGCTCATCCTGGCGTACCTCTTCTTCGGGCTTCCTTTCGAAACGGCTCTCGCCCTTCCTTTCGTTGAAGGGTTTGGAGTCGCGCCTTGGCCTGCCTCTCTCCCCGCCCCTTGATGATCTGGAATCCTTCCTGTCCCTTCCACCGGACCTCTTGAAATCCTTCCTGTCGCCGGTTCTGCGAGGTTTGGAATCCCCGTCATCTTTCCTGCGGGGCTTGAATCCTCTCTTGTCCGAGCTCTTGAAAGGCCTGTCACCGCCCCTATTCTGGGATTTGCCGTCCCCACTGCGCGGACCTCTGCGTCCACGAGGCCTGTCTCCGTCCTTGCGGTCGCCTTTCTCGTAAGCCATGTGATCATCTCAGCTCGTCGATCATCTTCGACCATTCGGTGAGCTTCTTGAGCGGAGGTATCTCCGTGAAATCTGAAGATAAAAGGACTTTGTCGCAATACATTGCGATGTGAACGAACTCGTCCTTCGTCGCCTCATCGATCTTTCCGGCCTCGTAAGCACGGACCACGTAGGGATCCAAGGGGCCTACGAGCCTCTCCTCGCCGAGCATCTTCTTGAGCAACTGCTCGAGTTTGGACCTGATCTGTGAAGCCGTGCAGACCGCTTTAGGACTGTTGAAGGGGATGTCGCTCATGATTATGCGATTGCTGTCCACTATAAATAGGGATGCGTGGACGCAGTCTTTATACGGCCGTATATCCTCTAGTGACACATGGGATTTTTCACCAGGAAGAAGGAAGAGGTCGAACTGCCCCAGGGTGGCAGCGAACTGTACACCGATAGGAGGTTCAACACGTATTGGCTATTGGGCCTGAGCCCCTTCGAGGACTTCACCCTGGATGAACTCCATGCAGCGATGGATGTGGAGCTCAAAAAGCTCAACCGCGTGCTGAAGACACAACCTGTCGAGATGGTCCGTGTGAAAACACAGCAGAAGGTCGACAAACTGCTGGACATCTATGACAAGAAGGATATCCTGGAGCATGAGAGGGACGATGCCATCCTCATGTTCAACGAAGACATGCTGAGATACAACAACAAGCTCAGCACCGACATCAACGAGATCAACTCGGCCATCACCAGATCCGGTTGGAGAGGCGACGGACTGAATCCTCTCAACGTCGAGGGCTTCCCCCAATGCAAGAATTGCGGTTACATCAACCGCAGGACCAAGAAGTGCATCCACTGCGACAAGAGGCTGTGATCAGCGCCTCAGGAATCCGAACCTCTGCTTCTTCACGTTCCCGTTCTTGTCGAACTTCTCACGCATCAGACGGTCGTAGTTGGATTTGGCCTTGAAGTCTCCGGGCTTCAGATCCATGAGGATCTCGAGTTCCTGCTTGGCCTTCTCGTAATCCTTGAGGTCATTGAGGAGAAGGGCCGCATAATTCTGGTGGTACTCGTACCTGTTGGGCTCCAATTCGATGGCCTTCTCATAGTACTCGCCGGCCTTTTTGAAGTCCACCATCTGGTTCCTGAGGAATCTGGCGTAGTAATTGTACATCTCCGCCGAGGGGTCAAGCTCTATGAGCTTCTGGAAGAGCTCATCCACCTGCTTGTTGTTCTTCTTGTCCTCAGAGAGAATGGTAGCCTTGGCCTTGATGGCATCGATATAGCCGGGATCGATATCCAGGATGACATCCAACTGCATCATCCCGTAGTCCATGTCCTTGAGTCCGTGGATGATGTGCTGGGCCAGCTGGAGCCTTACCTTGCAGTTGTGGGGATCGGTCTTGAGATAATCCTCCAAGGTGTTCACTGCCCCCTGGTAGTTGCCACTCTCATACTGCCTCTTCGCCTTGCTACAGGCGTCGTACTCCAAATCCTTGGACATCGAGCGTGAATGACGATATGGATAAAACTATTATTGCAACGTTCTTTCCGGTGTTAACATGGGAATAGCCGCCAAATTCGGAGCAGGAATCCTGATGACGCTCTTCTACGTCATCGCGGTGCCTTACATCACAGATACCTACATCACACCTTACATTGTAGAGGCCGTGGGGGACAACACCTTCCTGTTCTTCGGTTCCCAGACCCTGATCCAATTTCTCATCATCCTAGTGATGCTGATCTTCATGTTCCTCCTCGGAGGAGGCGCCATCCTGAGATGGTGCGGAATCTTCGGAGTGCTCGGAATGGTCGTCGCCTATTATCTGATGGGCAACATCGAGGGCGCAATCATCCCGTTGATCTCGGTTACCGTGGCATTCATTGTGACCATTCCCCTCAGAGCGAGGAAGAAGGCCAAGAAAGATGTCAAGGAATTCAAGAAGAAGATCAAGGAGAAGAGGAAGAAGAAGTGATTGTTTCAGTCACTAAGGACTTGGACTTCTTCCTTGTGTCGATGCGCAGCGGCACCATCTCATAATCTGCATCTGCCGGTATGACGTGCAGATGGGTGTAGAAGGGATCCTCGTACTTGGAGTTCATGTAGCCCTCGAAGTCAACGTTCATGTTGTCGAGGACATGCAGGAGGGTGTTCCTCATCTGGACAATCTCATCCTGCGGAATGTCGCGGAAATAGCTGTTGTTGAGCTCGACGATGCCATCCATGACCTTCTTTGCAAGAGCATGGCCCTCTTCGGTGAGGTAAATGCTGTACTTCTTGCTACTCTCGGATTTCCTATCGTCGTACACGAGATTCTTCTCCCTGAGCACTTTGATGACACGGTTAGTGTTAGCTGTGTCAAGATCCAAGAAACGGGAGAGGCTAACCAGGGTCTGGCCGTCCTTTATCTCCAATGCTATCAGATAGACCGCATGAGCGCTGGTCAACCCATGGTCCTCGACCAAGGCAGACATGTTCTTACGCATCACGAGACTCATCCTGTCAAAGAAAGCGGGCAGGAATGAATTCCAATAGACATCTTCGCCGTCAGACATTCAGATACGATGATTTACTGGTTGGATTTATATGTAATCAATTTGTGCTCGTTAGTAAATCGTTGTTAAAAATTTAACACCGACAAAGTCGATATTTATTTGAGCTAAGTTTTAGCGTTCAATATTGTTTTTTAGCTGCTTTACGATACATTCTTTAGGAAAATGGCCCACGACGGAGCGTGTAGGTCATCATCTGGAAGTTGAGAATCATGTCGGACGGAGATGTCAGTCTTCAGTTCCCATTCGTCAGGATCGTGGGACAGGAGGAGATGAAGCGCGCCCTGTTGTTGAACATCATCGACCCGGGGATTGGAGGAGTTCTTCTCAGAGGAGAGAAGGGGACCGCCAAATCCACAACCGTCCGTTCATTGGAACAGATCCTGCCTAAGGTCAGCTGCATCAGCGGCTGCCAATTCCACTGCAATCCGGATAAGGTCAGGGACCTCTGCGAGGACTGTAAGAAGAAAGTGGCAGAGGGCGGATTTGAAACGACTATGCGCAGCATGAGGGTCGTGGAGCTTCCACTCAACGCCACGGAGGACCGTATCTCCGGAAGCCTGGACATCGAGCACATACTGAGAACGGGGGAGAGGAAATACGAGGGAGGTGTGCTGGCCCAGGCCAACGGTAACCTCCTGTACGTCGATGAGGTCAACCTTCTCGACGACCACATAGTCGATCTGCTCCTGGACTCCGCTGCGATGGGCAGGAACTTCGTAGAGAGGGAGGGCATCTCATACTCGCATCCTGCGAGGTTCGTTCTCATTGGTTCGATGAATCCAGAGGAAGGAACGCTCCGTCCCCAGCTTATGGACCGTTTCGGAATGTGCGTGGAGATCTCCACAGAATCCGATCCTAACATCAAGATCGAGGTTATCAAGAGGAGACTAGCCTTCGATGCAGATCCTGCAGGATTCATGGCAGAATGCCAAAAGGAGACCGATGATCTCAGGGAGAGGATCGCCAAGGCCAAAGCGCTTGTCAACAAGGTAAAGGTCACTGACAAGGTATTGCTGGCGATAGCCATGGTCTCCGTCCACTATAAGATGGAAGGGCACCGCGCGGACATAGCGATGATCCGTGCCGCCAAAGCAAATGCCGCATTGGAAGGCAGAGAGGAGATCACCTTCAAGGACATCTCTACAACTGCCCCGCTGATCCTGAGGCACCGTATCAAATCTGGACCGTTCGAAGAGGCTTCGTTCCGTCAGAGCGAGCTCGATAATGTCCTCAGGGGGTATATCTGATACTCAAACCCGAACAGTTCGTGGGGATGGAAGATGCTGTCCGCTCCATGACCTGTTTGCTGGTCGATCCGCACCTGCACGGTGTGCTGATCAAAGGTCCGGCGGGTTCAGGCAAATCCGCCATCATCCATTCTTTCTCCGCCGCCCTTACTGGGAAGAGGGCGAAGGTCATCCCGCAGAACATCACCGACGAACAGCTGTTCGGCACCATAGATCTGGAAGAAGTGCTGTCCACCGGAAACATGGCCTTCGAGCCCGGGATACTCGGTGGCGATGATCCGATCATTCTGGTCGATGATATCAACCTCCTTCCGAAGAACACCTCCCTGACCCTGATGGACTCCGTTCACAGAGGTAGCGTGCATGTTGAGCGTGAGGGAGTGTCGATGACCTATCCGTGTTCTGTTAGCGTCGTGGCCACTGTCAACGACCGCGAGCAACCGCTGTCTTCAGCCGTGATGGATCTTTTCGACATATGCGTTGTACTGCCCCGTGATTCCAACAGGACCGAACGTGTCGAGATCATGCAGGCGGTTCTCTCCGAGGGAGGCTTCGAAGACATTCAGGATAAAGATCTGGTGGCCAAGATAGAAAAAGGAAGGTCCCTCATCGATTCAGTGTTCGTTCCCGACATGGTACTGAAGGCCATAGTCGATGCCGGGAAGAAGTACGGTCTGCACGGAGTACGCGGAGAGCTTTCAGCTACCAGGGTTTGCAAGGCCTCAGCGGCATTGGACGGTCGCACCATGGTAAACGAGGATGATCTTGCTTTCGCACTGAAGGTCTGCATCCCGCATCGCCGTACACGCCACTCGATAGTCACCAAGGAGCCCGAGGACCATGTCATGCTCTTCAACACACATGAGGAAAAGGAGCAGGAGCGGGAGGTCGAAGCACAAGTGATCAGTCTAAAGGAGGCCATGGAGGCCGATGTTGACCTGGAGTATGACCAGAACGCGGACGATAAAAGGCCGGATGATGAAGAGGACGAGTTCCTGATTCTTGACATGGAGAAGGTATTCGAAACAATCGACCTGCTGGATGACAGCCGCCGTAAGAGGAGCAACGTTGACACACAGCTCATGAGGAGGTACATCAAGGACGTCGGTGAGGACGGACGCTACGTTTCCTCCAAACCGGCAGACGATGACCTGACGGATCTGGCCATTGATGCCACCGTACGTTACGCTGCACCGTATCAGAAACGCCGCAGGGAGAACTCTGGTAAGGATGGTGTGATAATCCTCCCGTCAGATCTCAGGCAGAAGATAAGGGAGAAGCGCACCTCTTGCCTGTACTTCTTCATGGTGGACAACAGCGGTTCGCTGGTCCTAAGGTCGAGAATGAGGGCAGTGAAGGCCGCCATACTGTCGATGCTCGGAGACCACTACACGCGCAGGGACAGCGTAGCGATAATGACGTTCAATCAGGATTTCATAGGAATGCTCCAACCGCCCACCCGTTCCGTAGGAGGGATTCAGAAAATCATCGAGGACATCCCTGTGGGGATGAAGACCCCTCTCAGCGAGGCCTTGTCATTCATGCACACGTATGTCGGTCAGTATCTCAGGAAGCACCCCGGAGACATGGCCTTCGTCGTCCTCATGACGGATGCTGGAGCGAACGTCGCCATGACTCCCGGCAACGATCCGTTGGAAGAGAGTCTTCAGATAGCATCCCATCTCAGGCTGGAGAGGATGGAGTGCGTAGTTGTGGACATCAAAGTGTCCTCCGTGATCAACGAGAAGGCCAAGGGGCTGGCGCGGGCATTGGACGCTCCCTACTACAAGATCGAGGACCTGAGGTCCTCAAACGACATCCTCAACTGACTTTCCTTCTCTCTTTGTCGAACATCCTACTTATTAACGGATAACAGCATCCCCCGAGCGATGACTGATACCACTGGTCTGAAAAACCGCGGGAAAACCAAAGCGGATACAGAAGATCGCCGCAAAGCTGCCGAAGAGTTCACCGGCACGAAGCTAGACAGCATCTCCAGATACGGATTCGAGCCCGAACTGGCCTCGAAGAACATCGAGAACATGATCGGCACAGTGCAGATCCCCTTGGGATATGCGGGACCGGTCGCCATTCACGGAGAGTATGCTGACGGCGAGTACCTGATCCCTCTCGCAACCACCGAAGGAGCATTGGTAGCATCCATTTCCAGAGGAATGTCCGTCATCAATCAGTCGGGAGGAATCAGGACAGCTGTGCTGGCCGACGCCATGACCCGCGCTCCCGTCCTAAAGGTCAACGGAATAAAGCATTCCAAAGAGGTGATCGCCTGGATCGACTCCCACAAGAAGGAGATCGATGAGGCGGTGGAAGGAACCACAAGCCATGGGAAACTGATCGATATCGAGCCTTTCCCCAATGGCAACAGCCTATACCTCAGATTCTCATTCAGCACTGGAGATGCCATGGGAATGAACATGGCCACTCTGGCATCGGAAGCCGTATGCAGGCTCATCGAAAAGGAGACCGGAGCGACGATGGTATCGGTTTCAGGCAACATGTGCTCAGACAAGAAGCCTGCAGCGATCAATATGATCTCTGGAAGGGGCAAGACCGTCCTCGCTGAGGCCACCATCCCCCGCGATATCGTGGAGAGCAAGCTGCATGCGTCACCAGAGAGCATCGTCGATACCAACATCAGGAAGAACCTGGTCGGCAGCAGCATGTCGGGTACGCTGGGAGCAAATGCCCATGCGGCCAACATGGTGGCTGCATTGTACATCGCCACGGGCCAGGATCCTGCACAGGTCGTCGGAGGAAGCATGACCATCACCACCTGTGAGGCCAATGATGACGGACTCTACATCTGCGTCCGTATGCCCACAGTTGAAGTGGGGACCGTCGGGGGAGGAACATCTCTGCCCTGCCAATCGGAGGCCCTGAAGATGATCGATTGCCAAGGTTCCGGCAAGGCCAAGAAGCTGGCAGAGATCGTTGCATCCACAGTTCTGGCCGGAGAACTCTCCACGCTCGCAGCTCAGGCCGCAGGTCAGCTAGGTCAGGCCCACAAGGCATTGGGAAGGTGAATTCCTCCTGAACCGCTGGTCGCACACGCGACATTATTTATTAGGGAGTGGGCATCGAGGTCTCATGCCTGTTATAAACTTCAAGTACAGCGACCTGTGCTCCATCATGGGCATGGACGTCCCAATGGAGACTCTCGCTGCCAGAATCCCGATGATCGGTGCCGATATAGAGCACGCAGAGCCTGGAGACGACGATATGTCCGTCGAGTTCTTCCCGGACCGCCCCGACCTTTACAGCGTCGAGGGGACAGCCAGGGGAATGAAGGCCTTCCTGGGATTCCAGACCGGAATGAAGACCTACGAGGTCGAAGAGTCTGGACTTGATGTTTACATCAATTCATCCGTCAAAGACGTCAGACCCTATTTCCTATGCGGTATCGTCAAAGGAGTCGACATCGACGACAACACCCTCAAATCCATCATGGAGATGCAGGAGAAACTCCATACCACCATCGGAAGGAAGAGGAAGAAGCTCGCCATCGGAATCCACGATCTCGACAAGGTAAACGCTCCGTTCACATACAGGCTTGCGGAGCCCCATTCCATACGCTTCGTCCCCCTGGCGAAGACCGAAGAGATGGATATGGAGGAGATCCTCACCAAACACGAGAAGGGAAGGGACTATGCCCACCTCCTCAAGGGCTACACTCAGTACCCCATCATCCTGGACAAGGATGACCAGGTGCTGTCCTTCCCCCCGATCATCAACGGTTCGCTGACCACGGTCACGACGAACACCCGCAACCTGTTCATAGACGTCACTGGATTCGACCGTAAGGCCGTCAAGGGAGCATTGGACATAGTCTGTACAGCCCTGGCCGAGCGTGGAGGAAAGATCGAGTCCGTCACCATGCACTCGGAAGGAGAGACCTTCCAGTCGCCCGATTTCACACCCGCCACTTACAACATCTCCGCTGAGGAGTGCAACAGGTACCTAGGCACAAAGCTGACACCGTCTGAGATGGTGGAGGCCCTTGCGAAGATGGGTCTAGATGCCACCGCTGAGGAGGATATCCTGAGCGTTACTGTCCCGACATACAGACTAGACATCATGCACAAGGTGGACATTTTCGAGGATATCGGAATCGGATACGGATTCGAGAACTTTGGAAGCGACTACTCCCTCACCCAGACATCTGGAGGACTGTTGCCCGTCAACTCATTCTCAGAGAGCGTCAGGGACGTTATGATCGGTCTCGGATTCATGGAGGTCATGACTCTGACCCTGATCAACGACAGGGACGAGTTCGAGATCTCCAAGCTGCCGTACTTCGAGAACGTCAAGGTCCTGAACCCGGCCACCGAGGACATCACATGCCTCAGGTCATACCTGATGCCCAGCCTGGTCAACATCCTCAAGCACAACAAGCACCGCGACCTGCCCCAGAAGATCTTCGAGGTAGGATACGTGGTTCGCGATGACCTGACCAAGATGCACCTGTGTGCGATGTACACGGCATCCAAGGTATCATTCACAGAGATCAAGTCCATCACAGAGTCCGCCCTTAGGGAGATGGGCTGCGAGTACGAGCTCAAGGCTACGGACATCAAGACATTCATCGACGGAAGGGGTGCAGAGGTCTACTACAAGGGCAAGCCCATCGGAATGTTCGGAGAGATGGCCATCGAGGTCGTCACCGGATACGAGATCACCCACCCGATAGCGTTCTTGGAGATCGATCTGGAGCCCATAATCGAGGACCGCAAGGAGACAATGTTCTGAGGGATAAAATGGAGAAAGGAGAGAAGTTCCCGGATTTCAAACTGGTCGACGACCAGGGCAACGAGTTCAGCAGCAAGCAGATGAAAGGCAAGAGGTACATCATCTACTTCTACTCCAAGGACAACACCTCTGGATGCACCAGGGAGGCTCAGGCCTTCAGTGAGTCCATTGAGAAGTTCAAGGCCCTTGACATACCGGTCATCGGAGTCAGCAAGGACTCCGTGGCATCCCATCAGAAGTTCATCGAGTCCAAGAACCTGAAGATCAAGCTGCTCAGCGACCCCGACCATGTGCTCATGGAGAAGGTCGGTGCATGGGGGACCAAGATGATGTACGGCAAGGAGACGACCGGAACCATCAGGTCCACATTCATCGTCGGTGAGAACGGAAAGGTCGAAGCGGTTTGGAAGAGAGTCAAGGTCGACGGCCACGTAGACAAGGTCTACGACCAGGCCTGCAGCCTGTCGAACTGCTGAACATCAGAGAAGATTCCCGATATTCAGGATGTAATTCGTATCGAGGATCTCCTTGATACGGCGCAAATCATCTTCGGCCTTCTGGCCGTATTTCTCCACTATCTTACCGTTATCCATCTTACCGGACTCGATGGTGGGGTTCTCCTCGACCCTGTCGGAGAGATAGATGTCCGCTTCGGTAATTATTCCAAAAATACCCTCGGATCCGATGAAGAGGTCCAGAAGATCCATGCCAGCGGAGATCTTGGGGCCGTAATCGTCCGTCGAATCGAATTCGGGGAGATCGAAGGAAAAGTAGTTCCTTCCAGCAGGGAACATTATGCGCCTTCCCTCTGCCTTGTACTCTCCGCGTTCCATGGTCATGAAGGTGCTGTCCGAGAAGACGACCTTGATCCTCCTTACGTAAGGACGGATGTTCGAACGGTTGATCGCAACCGTTCCGCCTACGCTATGCTCAAGGCTGACTGACACGGGGAACACTTTACCCGTTGTGTCCACTTCCTCCCCTTCCACAAGGGGTGCGATGCCTCCAACGGACAGAGCATTGTTGAACTGCGAGATGGTTGTGCAGGGAAGAACTCTGAGATATGGCCCGGTCTCATCCTTGCCGACCCCTATGATGCCGCTGAGATGCTCCATGGACATGACGTCTCCGCCTGTGGGTACGGATCCGCCCCTGGAGCCCATCCTGCTGCCGGATATGGTGACCTTGGTGTTCCCTTTGCTGGAGTACCTGATACCTTCCCTGAGCTCGGTCTCGTCGTTGGGGAGGATGACGTTCTTGGCATGCCCCCTGAGGGTGGACCTGTCGTTTAGGTACCTCGAACCGTCCTGGATCCTTTCTCTTAGGAACATTCACTCATCCCACAAACGCGGTATCATGGCCGCAGTGACCGATTGCTCGGTCAGCTTTTCGCGATCTATCAGACCCTTGCTGAGGAGTCCGATTGCTCCCTGCTTTTTCCCTATTTCGGTGCTGCCGTAGACTTCCTTCATGGCCTCACCGACTGTCATACCGTTGCGGACCAGCTCGGCAATCCTGTCCGGGTACCTGAATCCCATTCCGTGACCGTATGTGATCCTGCCGTCCTTCGTTATGATCGTGCAATGCTGTATGTCGTACAGCCCATCGAGCATCTCGAACACGCCGGCCTCTATGCCCACTGCCATGTCGTGGTCCCCCAAAGCGGCCCTGGCCCTGTTCTCGGAACCCTGGTGCGTCTGTTCGCCGAACGGCTGAGGCGGCACCCCGCTGGATACCTCCACAGGGATGACTTTGACGTTGCCGTAGATCTTCTCCATAACAGCTCTGACAGCGGCCACCTTCACCTGATTGGCAGAACCAACGGCTATTTCGAGAACGTTTGAATTGCCGTCGCGTCCGTAGTCTCCTCTGAGGATGGAGGAAGAGCTGATCTTCTCACCCTTGTCCGACATCTTCAATGGTACGACGACGAGCTCCAGGGGCTTTACTCCTCTGTATGCCCTCTCCTCGTTCAGCCTGTGACCGTTCTGAAGGGTCTCCTCCGAGACCACAAGGATGTCCACGGCATCCATGATCTCCCTGGGCCCGTATATGTCGTCTATCTGGAAGATCTCGTAATCTCCCCAGCCTTCGACTGTCCTTTCGAGCTCTCTCTTACGGATATCATAGAATGTGAAGGCGTCTCTGCCGGCTGATGCCATTTCGTCTGAAGTCAGACCGATGAGTACCTTATCGCCCACCTCGAACGCCTTCTTCAGCAATGACAGGTGCCCGTCGTGGATGATGTTGAACGTTCCGGCTACAGCGGCGATCATCTGCCATCCCTCACGGAGACCTACGGTCGACTTCGTTCTGAACAATGATCATGCAATGATCGGCATGCAGGCTGTGCGGCCCTATGCAGATCTTGTCTGGACCGTACGAGAGAAGAAGCTGTTCCTCCTCCTCGGTAAGATCGTGGTTGTCCCCCAGTACGAATATGGGGTCGGTAGGGAACTCGTATTCCCTGCAGTCGGTACCGTCCTCCTTCAGATAGACGAACGATCCGACCTTCGATAGCTTCTCCAGCACGTCGGCGAAGGACATACGGGTGTTGTAGACTCCGGGCGATGCCTTGACCTCCTCACCTGGGGAGACCTTCTTGAGCAGAGCATTGCGGATGAGCGATGATGTGCTCCTCTCGTCCGGGTTCAGGTACCTGAGCTCCTTTCCTTTGAAAACTACTGTCTTGGGTGCATCCTCGCCCCCTTCCAGCACAAGATAGATCTCGACATCCTTGCGTAGGTCATGGCTGAGGAAGAATGCGGAATTGACACACCTCACTAGGACGTCGAGCCTTCCGGCACCTCCAGCTATATCGTCAAGCTTGAAATCCCCGGTCGTGACGGCCTTGTGGCCTGTGATTACGAAGTATCTCATTCGGATCCCTGAAGGTCCTTGAGGGCGTCCATGTCGACGCCGCCCATCTGCTTCATGAGCTGCTTGCGCATCTTACGGTCCTTTGTGACTGAGGTCATCATCTTCTTGCTGTTGGTGTACTGCTTCAGAAGCTCCTTGACATCATGTGATGTGACTCCGGCACCTGCGGCGATCCTGTCGATGCGCTTTGATTTGATGAGCGCGGGGTCATCCTTCTCCTCCTTTGTCATGGAGTCCATGATGACCTTGAACACTCCGAGCCTCTGCTGGGTGGCCTCATAGTCGACCTTGTCGCTCATCGAGCTCATTCCGGGCAGGAGGCTCATAAGCTTCTCAAGGGTTCCCATCTTGCTCATTGCCGTCATCTGGTAGTACATGTCATTGAGAGTGAAGCGTCCGGACATCATGTGGCGGGCGACCTCTTCCATAGCCTCCTGGTCATCGATCTCCTGTGATGCCAGCTCTATGAGCGCTGAAAGATCTCCCATACCGAGCAGCCTTGAGATGAACCTCTTGGCGTCGAAAGGCTCCAGGTCGCGGATGTGCTCTCCCACTCCCAGGAAGACTATCCTTGCGTTGGTCTTCTGGATGGCTGAGATCGCTCCTCCTCCCTTAGAGGTACCGTCCATCTTTGTGAGAATGACTCCGGTGACCCCTACGGCGTTGTGGAATGCCTCGGCCTGAGGTCCTGCCTGCTGACCGACCTGCGAATCCAGGACGAGGATCCTCTCCTCGGGCTGGGCCACCTTGGCGATCTGCTTGATCTCATCGATCAGATCGTCCTCAAGGGCGTGACGTCCAGAGGTATCGATGATGATGATCTGTTTGTTCTTGAAGAACTCCTTTCCTCTGGCGACGATGCCGGGTGCGTCCGATTCTCCGGGCTCACCGTAGACCTCGACCCCTACCTTCTCTCCCAGCTGCTTCAGCTGATCGAGAGCTGCGGGCCTGTATACATCAGCTCCTATGAGTCCGACGGAGAATCCCTTCTTCGAGAAGTATAATGCGAGTTTACCCGTGGTTGTGGTCTTACCCTGTCCGTACAGTCCGACCATCATGATGGTCTGGGGCTTGAGATGCAGACCCTCGCCGTTGTTGACCAGTCTGACCAGTTCCTCGTAGATGATCCTGGTGACATGATCCTTCATGCTCCTTCCGGCTTCCGGGGGCTCGTTGAGGGCGCGGTCCTTGACGTTGTTGGTAACCTCGAGCACCAATTTGACATTGACATCGGCCTCGAGCAGGGCGCGCTGCAGGTCCTTGCAGAGATCCTTGACTAATTCCTCGTCTATGATGGATGCCTTCCCTACACGTCCTAGAACGTCCCTAAGGGATTTTCCCAATCCTTCCATGACCATGGTAAACGCCTTGCAATATGCGCACGCGTAAAAAAGGATATTGCAGTAAACTCAGTGAAATTGTGAACGATCTAAACGTGAACGACCCGAAGGATGTCACAGAGAATGATGAAGGTTGGGGGACCGGTCAGCAATAAGAAGGGATGGGATGCACTCTACAGCCTGACCGAATCCCTGCAGACCTTATATTCATTCATGAAGTATATAATCATTCCCTCGATTTTTCTCAATGTTTCGACTTAACTCAGTTTATGTTATACCTAAACAAAAAGTCGTTCCAGCATAAACTGGTCAAAATTGACTGGCCTATCTGTTGAGAAATAACTGTGAAAAGATAGTGGGGCCGAAGCCCCAAAAGTTTGAATCAGAGGTAACCTGATTTCTGGAGGGCCATGAGGTCCTCGGTGGAGAGCTTCTCTCCAGCCTTGAAGCGCTCGAAGATCTCCTTTGCCTCCTTCTTTCCGGACTCGTCGATCTTCTTCTTCTTGACGCTGTTCTTCTTGTTCTTGAAGGCAGCGGCGTCCTTGTCCATCTCGTGGACGGACTTGATCTGCTCGATGTGCTTCTTGTGCTCCTCATCGGCTGCCTGCTTGCACTCGATGAACTTGGCCTGGGCTGCGTCAGCTTCCTTCCTGAGCTTGTCTGCCTGCTCGTAGTAGCCGATCATCCTGTCGTGGGCGGCCTGTGCCTGCTCCGCGTACTCGGAAACCTGGTGGTGGTAGGTCTCTGCCTGAGCCTTTGCCTCCCTGAGCTGTGCTACGAGGCCTTTGATCTCATCGTTCTGCTCGTAGGTCTTCTCCCTCTCTGCGATCTGCTTCGCGAGAACGGAGATCTGCTTCACCATGCCGTTCTCCTTGTCCTTTCCAAGGGGCATGGTCTGCTGCATGTATTCAAGATCCTGGAGCTGTTTCTTCAGCTGCTTGAGGGGGACCTGGTCCTTCTCCTCTGCTTTCTCAGTCCTGTAAGGTGCGAGCTGTTCCTTGAGAGCGGTTACCTTCTGGTTCCACTCGTCCCTGAGCTCTTTGGTCTCCCTTACCTTCTGGTTGTAAGAGTCACGCTCTTCCCTGCACTTTCCGGCCTGGTCCACAAGCTCCCTGACCTGGGAGTTGAGTGCGTCCCTCTTGGACTTCCACTCCTTGGTCTGGTTGTTGAGCTCGTCCCTGAGCTTCCTGTGCTTCTCAGCATCCTCATTGACGATGCTGCGCTTCTCTTCCATTGCTGCGAGGCCTTCCTCAGAGGTGATGGTTGTCTCCTCTTCGGTCTCGGTCACCTGTTCGATGACCTCTTCTACCTGCGCCTGCTGTTCCTGAGAATCCTGCTGCTGAATATCCTCCACAAAATCTTCCATAAATGTTCAACTCACTATGTTCGCATTGACCATGAGATAAGCATGGCCCACTTTAATCGTGCATAATAAGACCTTATTAATAAAGGTTTGTGGGAGTATATCGGTCATTTGACGAGTTTAAACATCTCCGCCAACCTCAGACAACGTATACCTGCACTTACAGATTATGCCGTCCAAGTCTGATTCCATAACAACTTCTGCGAATAGTTTCTCTTTCGTGAACTAAACTGGAGCAACTACTTTTATCCCAATCGACTATGGTCATGACATGAGCAAGGAGTTCGAAGTGGACGAGAACGGCCTTACTGCCGACGGATACCACATCCTTTCGAAGGACAGCAAAAAGTCGATGTACATCGCCAACCTGATCAAGCTGGCTGTGCTGGCTGCGATATGCTTTGCAGTATCGCATTTCGGAAAGGACGTACTGGAGAACGATTACAACACCGTCTGCATGATTTTGTATGCGCTGTTCATCATTCTCGCTGCATACTGGATCGTCGGTCCCGAGGTATTCTACAGGCGCTACCGCTACAGGATCGACGACGAGAAGGCTGAGATCAGGCGCGGAATCATCACCATCTCCCACTCCATGGTCCCCATCGAGAGGATCCATCAGGTCGAGGTCAGCAAAGGGCCCATCAACAGGATGTTCGGACTGGCCAACGTCGTCATCACCACTGCTGGAGGGGTCACTACTCTGGAGTTCCTAGACGAGGACACCGCCGAGAGTATCGCATCTAGGCTCAACGAGTGCGTCGTCAAGCTCCTGAAAGACCGTGATTGAAATGGAAGGTGAACCTCTACAGGAAACCGTCTCCCAGCCAGAGACGATGGTCTACAGGAACCACTATTCCTACGTGATACAGAATCTGGTATCGCTGATCCTCACACTGGGCCTGATCCTGCTCATCAACTACTTCTCCAACCGTGACGAGGGTTTCGTCCTGGTCGGATGGTCCTATGCGATAATCATCCTGGTCGTAGGCCTGATGTTCGTCTATATCAGGATGTGGATTCTGACCACATACACATTCGGACCCACCGAGCTTTACGTATTCAGGAACACATACTTCAAGAAGGAGACAAAGATCCAATACTCGAAGATGGCCTCGGTCAATGTCAGGAGGACCATCGTCAACCGCATCTTCGGATCGACCACTCTGTTGTTCAACGTCAACTCGTCCGTCAACTCCAACAATGCCGAGGCCACGCTCACATTGAAATCCGACGAAGCGGACAGGCTGAGGGAGATCATCTCAAGCAGGATATTCAACAAGGAGATGGAGGTCAAAGTCGAGCAACAGATGGACACCATGGTTGAGATCACCAACTTCGATGTCATACTCCATGGAATCTTCGGTCAGCCCACCTTATCTTCGCTTGTTGGATTGGCGTCACTGGCCTATTCCATATTCGCAGCGGTCACCGATTCCAACGGAATACTGTTCGGTCTGTTCCTTTTCTTCCTCAGCGTGGTGCTTCCTTCGGTCAGGACCGTGTTGAGATACTACAACTACCGCATCTACCGTGTCGAGGACACCATCACGGTGGAGAGCGGGCTCATAAGCACTTACCGCAGCTCCTTCAACATCAACAAGGTAAACTGCGTCAGGATAAGGGAGCCGCTGCTCGCACGCATCATGGGAAAATCCCTTCTGGAGGCCGAGGTCGTAGGTCTTGCGGACAGCAACGGGCTGCCTCTTCTCTGCCCTCTCAAAGGAAGGGGCACCGTCCTCGGACTTGCAGCAACGCTTGTACCGGAATTCCTGTTCGATACGACCAACCACAAGCAGCCCAGACAGGCCTTGGTGCCTACAGTGGCATACAAGGCCATCTTTGCGGCCATCATAGCAGCGGCCACAGCAGCCATGTTCCTCTATTGGTCGTTCCGCTACGCGGAAGAGACAGGGGATCTGGGAACCTTGGTCATATACACCCTGGCAGCATTCTTCGGGGTCGTCTTACCTATCCTGCTGATCTTGCACGGTGTTCTTGCCCAGGGCAACAGGGAATTCGGGATGGGGGATGAAACGTTCATGTTCATCACCGGAGCCTATGACAGGCAGAGGGACTTCATCAGGTATGACAAGGTCCAGATCTGCTCGGTTTCGGCCGGTCCTATCCAAAGGCATTACAGAGTCGGAACCGCCAGGGTATCCATGATGTCCGCCATGGGTGCGAAGAGCATCACCTCGGGCATCTTCAACAAAGAGGAGTTGGAACTCATCGGCAAAGAGGTCATGGCCAGGATCAGGGACGGAAGGTATGACTACCGCCGTTATCTGTAAGCGCGTGCGTGGATACAGTTATAAGTGAACCTTGCAATCGCCGTACCGATTTCAATGAGCAACAGCTGTCCCCTCGACTACAGGTACGGACGTGCCGACATGAAGGCTGTCTTCTCCGAAGAGAGCCGTATCCAGAACCAGATGAACGTAGAAGCCGCACTGGCAAGGGCCCACGCATCCCTGGGAACGATTTCCGAAGCGGATGCTAAGGAGATCACCCGCGTTGCGAGCCTGGATGTAGTCGACGTAGCGAGGATCAAAGAGATCGAGAGCGAGACCAGGCACGACCTCATGGCCATGGTTAAGGCCATGACGGAACAGTGCAAGGGCGATGCGGGTAAGTACGTGCACCTCGGAGCCACTTCCAACGATATCGTCGATACCGCCACCGCTCTGCAGATAAAAGCTGCCATGGAAATCATACTGAAGGATGTCGAGGACTTCATCTACACACTGGCGGTCATCGCCAGGAGGGAGAGGGACACCCTCGAGATCGGAAGGACGCATGCTCAGTTCGCAATCCCCATCACATTCGGATTCAAGATCGCCGGATACATCGCTGAGATGATCAGGCACAGGGAGAGGATCATCGAGTGCATGCCCAGGGCATGCGCCGGAAAGATGGCTGGTGCCGTAGGTACAGGTGCAGCCTTGGGAAAGAACTTCTTCGAGATCCAGAAGAGAGTCATGAATGACCTCGGACTCACCTATGAACCCGCCGCGACGCAGGTTGTCGGAAGGGATAGGTACACGGAGGTCATCTGCCTGATGGCCAACATCGCCACATCCATCGAAAGGTACGGAACGGAGGTCAGGAACCTCCAGAGGTCCGAGATCGGAGAGGCATCCGAGTTCTTCGATGTGAAGAAACAGGTAGGAAGCTCCACCATGGCTCAGAAACGCAACCCGATGAACTCGGAGAACTGCTGCGGTCTGGCCAGGGTCATCAGGGGATTCGTGACCCCCACCTTCGAGAGTCAGGTACTCTGGCATGAGAGGGACCTTTCCAACTCATCGACCGAGAGATTCACCCTGCCCCACGTGTTCATCCTGACCGATGAGATCCTGAAGAAGATGAATTGGATCTTCGAGGGACTCGAGGTCCACTCCGACAAGATGCTGGAGAACATCGAATCCTCCAGGGGACTCGTCATGGCCGAACCTCTGATGATGAAGCTCACCGAGAAGGGAATCGGAAGGCAGGACGCCCACGAGATCATCAGGGAGTCATCCATGGTAGCAGAGGACCAGAAGAGGCATCTCAGGGATGTGCTCATGGAGAGGGAGGACCTCAAAGGAGTGCTTACCAAAGAGGAGATCGTGGCCACCATGGACGCCGCCAACTATGTGGGTGGTGCAAGGGAGATCGTCGACAAGATGGTCGAGGCCGCAGAGAACATCCTGGAAAAGAAGGTGGAGTGATGCATCCCCAACTTCGTTTCGGGCTTATCCTCGGTGCGATCGTGGGATTCATGCTCGCGCTGTACTTCTACATGGAGAACCAGAATCCGTTCAACTTCCTTCTTGTCCCGTTCGCGGCTCTTATGGGTGCCGGTCCGTGGTTTTTGAAGCCGAAGGACGAATGAAAAACGATTCCCCCGTCTCCGGGGGATAAAACAATTTCAAAGTTTCTTTCCGGCGTGATCGCCAGGTGTAACGTAGTAGATCTCCTCGACCTTCAGCTTGATGAGGTTCTTGGCAGGATAGGTCTCCTTCTTGGAGTGAGCGATTGCCACAGCCTTCATGTAATCGTCCCCGGAGTTCTCGATGGTTGCCGATCCCTTGATCTGGTAGGACTCCGTGTAATCCCTAGTCCAGATGTAGAAAGCTGCCTTGGGATTCTCCTTCAGGTTGGCCAATGTCTTGTTCAGATAGTTGTCGACGAGCCAAATGTTCCCGTCGTCTCCCATGAAGATCATACCTACCGGAACGACGTTGGGAGTTCCGTCCTTGGATGCCGTTGCGAAAGAGATTATGCCTGTGGCCTTCATCTCCTCCAGCATCTCTGGTGTCATCTGCGCCATGCACTGAGAATCCATTTAGCACGATAAAACACCGTCGGAGACGATCCGGTTATTAAAGGGGGTTAAGTCCCTTTCAGATGGCTGAAATAGCCCGAGCACGTGGACATTCCTTTTTATTGACGTTATCCATCACACGCACGATAACAATGGTAGACGAGAAAGCAATCCAAGCGGCACAGGAGAAATTCGGTGCCCTGCTGAGGAAGCAGCTCGAGAGGGTCGAGGTTCTGAAGAACGAACCCGACTGGACAGACTACTCCAAACTGGACAAGCTGATCATAGGCGTTTGCGGTGGGGACGGAATCGGACCCTACATCTGCGCATCCGCCCAGAAGGTCATGGAGACACTCCTCGCTGACAAGATCAAGGCCGGCAAGGTCGAGATCAGGCAGATCGACGGTCTGACCATCGAGAGGCGTGTGGAGGTCATGAAGGCGATCCCCGATGACACACTGGCTGCCCTGAAGGAATGCCACGTGATCCTCAAAGGTCCCACGACCACACCCAAGAAGGGAGATCCCTGGCCGAACATCGAGAGCGCCAACGTCGCCATGAGGAAGGAACTCGACCTGTTCGCCAACGTCAGGCCTGTTTCGGTCCCCGAGCTCGGTATCAACTGGGTTTTCTACAGGGAGAACACAGAGGGAAGCTACGCCCTGGGAAGCGACGGAGTGAACGTCACCGACGATCTCGCAATGGACTTCTGCGTTGCCACTACACAGGGAACCGAGAGGATCATCCGTGCAGGTTTCGAGCACGCCAAGAAGACCGGGGTCAACTACGTTTCCCTTGTCACCAAGGCCAACATCATCAAGACAACCGATGGAAAGTTCCTCAGCATCGCCGAGAGGGTTGCGAAGGACTATCCTGAGGTCCAGTGGGACGATTGGTTCATCGACATCACCACTGCGAAGCTGATTGACCCCGCAAGGAGGAGCAACTTCAAGGTCTTCGTACTGCCCAACCTCTACGGAGACATCATCACGGACGAGGCTGCCCAGATCCAAGGCGGTGTCGGAACAGCCGGTTCAGCCAACATCGGAAAGAGGTACGCCATGTTCGAGGCCATCCACGGTTCCGCACCCAGGATGGTCACAGATGGTCGTGCCCAGTATGCCGATCCCTGCAGCATGATCAAGGCGGTCGCCATGATGATGGAGCATATCGGAGAGGTCGAGAAGGCCAAGAAGCTCAACATGGCCCTTGACATCACCACTCAGTTCGAGAAGAAGCTCGTCATGACCGGAAGGGACACTGGAGCAACCGGAGACGAGTTCGCCCAGTACGTCCTTGACACCATGGCCAGACCCGACATAGAGAAGGTCTGGCAGAACTACATCGACGAGTCCATCGCGAACGCGAAGAACTGATCAAAATCCTTACTCCCCTCCGGGGGAGATCCTTTTCACATTCTTTCCGGGATCAAAACGCTGTAATCATGCTCTGCTGGCCCTTACTCGCGAGCGTATACTCGCCTTTATGACAGTTAGATATCTTGTTTCTGTCCGCTACTATTATTAGTTTAGAACAAATTTCTGCCAGTCATTCAATCCGCCTTAATGGATTAGGTTGAGATAACTTGAATACGAATCAGAAGATCAAATTCGTGGCTGTATTGCTCACATTGGTCGTATTGTTCGGACTGACAGCTATCGCCCAGGAGGACGATGCAGACCAGAGGTACACCATCGAAGTGGTCACGAACCCCGATTTCGCACCATATGAATACCTGGTGTCGGAAGAATACGAGGGAATCGATATGGATATCTGGAAGGCGATCGCGCAGGCACTGGACTGCAACGTCAACTTCAATGTCATGGACTTCGATTCCATCATCAATGCGATCGAGGCCGGAAGGTTCGACGTTGGCGCTTCTGGATTCACCGTGACCGAGGAGAGGAAGGAACAGATTAACTTCTCCACGACATACTCCACGGCCCACCAGGTGGCTCTCGTCCTCAAGGACGGTCCACTCGCCAATGCCAAGACCGCCGACGAACTCATGAACAAATCTGTGGCCGTTGAGTCCGGAACCACCGGATACTACTTGGCTGCCGATGTTTTCGGAGAAGAGAATGTCACCCCGTACAACACATACACGTGTCATACAGGGCCTGGTCTCCGGATATGACCAATTCGCTGTACTGGATGACCTTGTGGCCGAATCCTTCGCCGACAAATACGGAACACTGAAGATCCTCGATGTCTCGATCCCTGGTGATGAGATAGAGGAATATGCATTCACGATCAACAAGCAGAATGTCCAGATGCTCCAATACACAAACAGGGCGATGGAGTACCTTCAGGGAATGGGCGTCATCGATGATATCTTCGCATACTACGCGAGCATCAACTACGACCCCGAGCAGGTGGGTTACTTCTCTGCACACCCTGAGAAACTGGCAGAGATCGATGTCGTGGTCAAGTACCAACCGACCGACAAATACACAATCCAGGTCGCAACCAACCCTGATTTCCCTCCCTACGACTACACCGTATCCGGTGACTACGAGGGAATCGATATGGATATCTGGAAGGCGATCGGATATGTGCTTGACTGTAATATCAACTTCAACTTCATGGAGTTCGATTCCATCATCAACGCCATCCAGACTGGAAGGTACGAGGTCGGAGCTTCAGGATTCACCGTGACCGACGAGAGAAAGGAGATGATCAACTTCTCCAACACCTACGCGGTAGCCCACCAGAACGTCCTGATGTTGAAGGACAGCCCTCTGGCCACAGCCACATCGTGGGAGGAGCTCCAGAATGTCCTTGTTGCGGTCGAATCCGGAACCACCGGATACTATCTGGCCGCTGATGTTTTCGGAGACAGCTATGTCTACCCGTACAACACATACACCGATGTCATCGAGAGCGTCCTGACGAAATACTCGGCATTCGCTGTACTGGATGACCTCGTCGCCATATCATACGTAGAGGCTCACCCGGACGAACTTATGATCCTCGATGTTGAGCTCCCCGGAGCCGAAGAGGAACAGTACGCCTTCGTATTCAACAAGTCGAACACCGAACTCCTTGGTTACACGAACAAGGCGATGACGTACCTTGAAGAGAAGGGCATCATCGACGACATTTATGCTTACTACGCGAGCATCAGTTACGATCCTGAGGTAGAGGGGTACTTCTCCGCCCACCCTGAGGCTCTCAAGAAACTGGAGGTTCTCGTCCATTACGTCCCCGGACAGATGAAGGAGACCGTTCAAGTAGCTACCAATCCCGATTTCCCTCCCTATGACTACATGGTATCCAGTAGCTTCGAAGGAATCGACATGGATATCTGGAAGGCCCTTGGAAAAACCCTGGACTTCGATGTGAACTTCAACTACATGGAGTTCGACTCCATCATCAATGCGATAGAGTCGAAGAAATTCAACGTCGGTGCCTCTGGATTCACCGTGACCGAGGAAAGGAAGGAGATGATCAACTTCTCCGAGACCTATGCTGTCGCTTACCAGAAGGTACTGATGCTGAAGGACAGCCCCCTGGCGACAGCCACATCGTGGGAGGATTTGAAGAACGTCACCATAGCCGTCGAATCCGGTACCACCGGTTACTATCTGGCGGCGGATGATTTCGGCGATTCCTACGTCCACCCCTACAACACGTACACAGAGGTCGTGCAGAGTGTCCTGTCTGGTCACGATGCTTATGCCATATTGGACGACCTCGTTGCGGTATCGTACGTAGAGGCTCACCCGGACGAACTGTTCATCCTCGAGGTCGCGCTCCCCGGAGCTGAGGCTGAGGAATACGCATTCGTATTCAACAAGGCGGACACCAGACTCCTCGAGTACATCAACACCGCCATGATCTACCTCAAGGACACGGGAGTCATCGACGACATCTTCGCATACTACGGAAGCATCAGCTACGATCCTGAGGTCGTAGGATACTTCTCCGCCCACCCTGAGGCACTCGCTGCGATACAGGTCATCGACCACTACACAGCTGAGGACCCAGGAAGCGGTACTGAAGGCAAAGGATGGCTGGAGTCGTTCTGGGACGAGATCATAAAGAACTTCGTCGAAAAGGACCGTTACCAGCTCATCATAATGGGTCTCCAGAACACGGTGTACATCACCATCATCGGATTGGCCCTCGGTCTGCTGATCGGTATCCTGAGCGCCATCGTGAGGTCGTTCCATGATCTGCGTGGCAACTTCAAGATCCTGAATGCCATTGTTAAGGTGTACATCACAATCATACGCGGTACTCCTCTGCTTGTGCAGCTGCTGATCATCTACTTCATCGTATTCGCCTCATCCGGACTGAATTCGATCATAATCGCAGGTATAGCATTCGGTATCAACTCAGGAGCGTACGTGGCCGAGATCGTCCGTGCCGGAATCAATGCGGTTCCCAAGGGACAGCTTGAAGCCGCTGAGAGTCTCGGAATGAACTTCAACATGGCCATGTTCACGGTCATACTCCCGCAGGCCATCAGGAACATCCTGCCTGCACTGTGTAACGAGGGAATCTCGCTGCTCAAGGAAACCTCAATCGCCGGTTACATCGGAATCGTGGATGTCACCAAGGCAGCGATGCTTATCAGGTCACAGACCTACAGCGCGTTCGTACCGCTCATCGGTGTCGCGCTGATCTATCTGGTGATTGTCCTGATACTGCAGTACCTTGTCGGATTATTGGAAAGGAGGTTGAACGATGCCTACAGATGAAGTGTTGTTGGAAGTCAAGGACCTGCACAAGTACTTCGGGGACCTCGAAGTGCTGAAGGGAATTACCACCGAAGTCAGGAAGGGAGAGGTGGTTGCGGTCGTCGGTCTGTCTGGATGCGGTAAATCCACATTCCTCAGATGCCTCAACCGCCTGGAGACACCCACATCCGGAGAGATTCTGTTCGAGGGAAAGAACACCCTTGACAAATCCACGGATGTGAACAAGCTCAGAGAGAAGATCGGAATGGTGTTCCAATCGTTCAATCTGTTCCCGAACAAGACAGTGAAGGAGAATATCATGCTGGCGCCCGTCAAGCTTAAGGTCATGTCTCAAGCTGAGGCGTCTGCCAGGGCTGACGAACTGCTAGCCAGGGTCGGATTGGCAGACAAGGCCAACGAGTATCCCCTGAAACTGTCCGGAGGACAGCAGCAGCGTGTCGCTATAGCTCGCGCGCTCGCCATGAACCCCGACATCATGCTGTTCGATGAGCCCACCTCTGCTCTGGACCCTATGATGGTCGGAGAGGTCATGAGGATCATCAGAGAGCTTGCAGAGAGCGGTATGACGATGATTGTCGTCACCCACGAGATGGGTTTCGCCAAAGAGGTCGCCAACCGTGTGATGCTCTTCCACAACGGTGTCGTTGAGGCGGACTGCTCACCCCAGAAGTTCTTCGGTGGACACGAGAACCCGCAGGTCAAGGAATTCCTCGCGCACCTGCTCTGAAACACAAATGGTCCGGCCTCCGGGCTGGACCATACCTTTTTTCTCTATCTCGCAGATTCTCAGATCATGAAACTGGAAGTGCTCCCGTGGCATCTGTCCGTCTGCAAGATCGATTCTCTGAAGTAGACAGAGCTTTGCAGCAAACCGTTCTTCCTAAGCAGGACCGACAACGAACTGTCCTTGGTCTGTCTGACCGAGAACGTGCCTGCCGATATCCTCAACGAAGAGAAAGGCTGGAGAGCGTTCAGGATCGAGGGGACATTGGATTTCTCCATGGTCGGGGTACTCTCCAAGATTACCGGGATTCTTGCTGGCGAGAACATCGGTATCTTCGCCATCTCTACCTTTGACACGGATTACATACTGGTCAAGGAAAAGGACCTGGAGAGCGCGCTGACCGCATTGAGGGACAATGGATATCAGGTTCTCTGAGTGAAGAATGGAAAAGTGGTGCGATGGCCGGGAATCGAACCCGAGTACCTACCTTGGCAAGGTAGGAGTCTAACCGCTAGCTCACCATCGCAGCAAGCCACTGATTGTATGATTCCATTTAAACCTTATTGGTATGCCTAATCCACATGTTTATAAAGCCCGTTGCATAGGCCAAGATAACGTGGAGAATGTTCTATCATGACCGGTTTCGAGGATCTTGGACTGAACAAGAAGCTATGCAAGGCTGTTGCGGAGATGGGTTGGACGACCCCTACTCCGATACAGAGCAGTTCGGTCCCTGAAGGCCTCATGGGCAGGGATCTCTTCGGTGAGGCCCAGACGGGAACCGGGAAGACCGGTGCTTATGCACTCATCACGCTCGGCCGTACCAAGGCCAAATACGAGAAGCCCTCCACGATCGTATTGGCACCCACAAGGGAGCTGGCAGACCAGGTATCCAAGGAGATGAAGAACATCTCACGCTACACCGGACATGTCGTCACTGCGATCTACGGAGGGGCATCCTACGGAAAGCAGATAGATGTCCTCGAGAACGGATGCGACGTTGTCGTCGGCACTCCCGGAAGGATACTCGATCTTCACGGAAAAGAGATACTGGACCTCACCAGCATCAAGGAGCTCGTCCTTGATGAGGCGGACAGGATGCTGGACATGGGATTCAGAGAGGATATCGAGAACATAATCTCACTCACCCCGTCCTCCAGACAGACGCTCATGTTCTCAGCCACTTTGGATGACGAGATCCGTGAGATCGCCAGCAACTCCATGAGAGAACCGCTGGAGATATCGGTATCCCGCGATGCGATCGTCACCGACCTGGTGAAGCAGTACTACATCGAGACGCCCCGCAACAAGAAGATCGACATCCTCAGGGACATAATGGCCAACGGCGATCCCAAGATCCTCGTGTTCTGCTCCACCAAGATCATGGTCGATGACCTCTACGAAGGATTCAGCAAGGAAGGGATGAAGATCGGAGCCATCCACGGCGACATGCCTCAGCTCAGAAGGGAGAAGACCATCAAGGGCTTCAAGAACAACAGGATGAAGGTACTGGTGGCCACGGATGTCGCAGCCAGAGGATTGGACATCGATGATATCGAATGCGTCGTCAACTACGACGCGCCAATAGATCCGGAGACATACACCCATCGCATCGGACGTGCCGGACGCGCAGGCAGGACCGGAGTGTCGATAACGTTCATCTCTAACAAGGAGGACCGCAGGATCCCCGCATACGAGGAATTCATGGGCAAGAAGGTGGAGAGGGTCACCAGAAAGCAGATCCCGCACCTGAGGATAGACAACCCTGAGCTCAAGGCCCTCCATGCCGACGAGGTCATCAGGGAACAGCCTGCAGTCTCCCACAAGAAGAAGATCGATGCCACCATCAAGAAGGATGTCACCATCAAAGCCGATATGGTAGTCCTCTCCCTGAATGTCGGTAAGAGCGCCGATATCAACCGTACGGAACTGGTATCGTTCATAACCGGTGTGGCGGGCATCCCTGAGGATATGGTAGGCCGTATCGGCATCTCCACCAAGGCCTCCTTCGTCGAAGTCGACGCATCCCGTGCCGATGATGTCATCAGAGCTGTCAACTCCTCGAGGCTGGACGGAAAGAAGGTCAAGGCGGGCTACGCTCCCCAGAAGGAGAGATGCAAGGACAAGCTCGCCAAGAAGAAGTGAATGGGGCATTTCAGCTCCGATTCCTCCTTTTATTTAAATATTATAAATAGATGCGCCAATCAGAAAAGAAAGGTTGTCTGTGTCAGTCACAGGCAGTTGTTTCAGATCAGTGATTCAAATGATCTCAAATTTCACAGAAATAGGCATACCGGAAGATATCGCGAAGGCAATGGACGCAATGGGATGGTCCGAACCCACACCTATCCAAGTGAGCGCGGTGCCGATGGGTCTCGAAGGATTCGACATGTTCGCCCAGGCCCAGACCGGAACCGGAAAGACCGGTGCCTACGGTTCAATCGTATTAGGTACAATACCTGCGCAGAAGCAGGTGCCCTCAGCTATCATCCTCGTCCCCACCAGGGAACTGGCCAACCAAGTCGCTGAGGAACTGACCAAGCTGTCCAAATTCACGAACCATGTGACACTCCCCATCTACGGTGGAGCAAGCATCGAGGGACAGATCAAGAAACTCCAACAGGGCTGCGACATCGTCGCCGGAACCCCCGGACGTGTAAGGGACATGGTCAACAGGGGAGTCCTCAACCTCACCGAGATCACCACAATGGTCCTCGACGAGGCGGACAGGATGCTGGACATGGGATTCATCGATGACATCGAGTACATCCTCAAGGCCATGCCATCCAAGAGGCACACGCTGCTCTTCTCCGCTACTATGCAGGAGAATGTCAAGCAGCTCGCCTACGACTACATGAACATGCCCAAGGAGATCTCCGTCTCTCAGGACGAGGTCGTTCTCGACAACATCAAGCAGTATTACATCTCCGTAGGAAGGAGGAACAAGTCCTGGGCTCTCTGCAGGATCCTGGATATCGACCATCCCAAGGCTCTCATCTTCTGTCAGACCAAGAAGATGGTCGACGTGCTGGAGGAGAGGCTCAAGGAGCTCGACTACAAGATCGAGGCGATCCACGGAGACATGCCCCAGTTCAAGAGGGAGAGGGTCCTGAAGGACTTCAAGGGAGACGGAGTGGACGTCCTCATCGCAACTGATGTTGCGGCAAGGGGACTGGACATCGATGACATCACATACGTGATCAACTACGACATGCCCGATGACATCGACACCTACATCCACCGCATCGGAAGGACTGGAAGGGCTGGAAAGGAGGGTACAGCGGTATCCTTCGTCACATCCGAGGAGCAGCACCTGGTAAAGGAGTTCGAGATGCGTACCGGAATGGACATCCAGAAGAGGGATGTTCCCGAGGCCGAGGAAGGCACCAAGGACACCATCAGGAAGGTCGTGGATTACGACCAGATTTCCGATGTGTTCGGAATGTGCAAGTTCGAGATAAACCTCGGAAAGAAGGACGGTTTCAAGAAGGTCAGCCTTGCAGACTTCATCATCCGCAACGCCAGGATCAGAGACGTCTCCATCGGAAAGATCGAGCTCGGTGACGAGTCGTCCATCGTCGAGGTCCACAAGGATTTCGGTAACAGGATGACTATGGACCTAACAAAGGCCAAGTACAAGTCCAAGAAGATCACCGTCCGCGTCATCCAGGACTGAATATCATTTACCGGTGCTCCGGCACCGGATTTTCCATGAATTCTGAAGAAGCCGTGAAGGCCATCGATACCATCCTCGACCATTTCGAACTGAAGGATTTCGAGGGAATCGGCTATGAGGGATCCACCCCTTACCAGATCCTCATATCGACCATATTGTCGCAGCAGACTACCGAGCGCAACAGCAGGCTGGCTTCACAGAAGCTGTTCGCTGTATGTCCCGGCCCTCAGGAGGTCTATGACGCATCTCCCGAGAGGATCGAAGAGCTGGTGTTCAGCTCCGGATACTACAGGCAGAAGACCAGATGCATAAAGGCTGTCACTAAGGCCATCGTCGAGGAATTCGATGGCGATGTTCCCGACAACGCTGAGGATCTGATGAGCCTTCCCGGTGTCGGCAAGAAGACCGCTGCATGCGTCATGAGATATGCTTACAACAAGCCTTCCGTAATCGTCGACACCCATATCAACCGTGTCTCCCAAAGGCTGGGGATCTCCGATTCGAAGAAACCGGAGGACACTCAGAAGGCCATCATGGAGACCGTCCCTCAAGATAGATGGGATGATCTGGACATCGCATTCATAGTGTTAGGAAGAACATGCTGCCGTCCGAAGAATCCTGACTGCGGCAACTGCCCGGTATCTGACCTGTGCGAGAACTGCTGACCTCAGAAATCGTCCAAGCTTATGAGATTCGGCCTCTTCTTCAAGAAGGAATCCTGATTCCCGTCCTGCACCTTGTCGCTCTCCTTTAGATGCCCTAAGAGCAACGGCGAATCCACGTCATGATCCTTGTAATTGTCTGATGCTCTCTTGGGATCCTTGTTGGCATAGCAATACTTGCATCCGTTCAGACAGGTGTCGTACCAGCCTATGTCCCTGCTCTCGATGCAATGGCATCCCTTCCTCATGCCCTTATGAGGGATGTTACGGAACTCCACTCCATTGGCCTCTCCCATCTCGTCCAAGGTCATGCAGGCCTTCTGACTTACTCCGAAGCGGCTAAGATCGAGTTCGCACAGGCATGCCTGTATCGGGAGATCGTTCTGCTCAGCTATCCGGCCCAGGCCCTCTGCTATACGCTCTCTGTCATCCCCTCTGAATGGGATTAGCTCGGGCATGTTGAACGGGACCTTGTCGTAATACTGTACGAAGCTGAAGATGCATTTGCTGACGTATGGAGATAATTCCTTTGCCAACTGTCCGAATGTCTCCAGATGCCTCTCGATGGTGTACTTCTCTGTGAGAAGAACGGGATCGTATCTCCACACCACCCTCTTCCTCCCTACCTGTTCCGATAGACGCTTCAGCGTACGGATGCTGTCCTCTATCGAAGGTACTCCCGGCTCCACGTCCTTGCCGTAGGCGGTTATGGTGTAGAAGAAGTAGGTGTTGAAGCGGTCGGTTATCTTATGGAGATCGTCAAGGATGGGTTCATAGTTCTTGGAGCAGAACACCACGCAGTCCACCTTTTCAGGAGTTAGCTCGTAACGGTTTACCGTATCCGGGAACCTTGGGTTCCTGGACAGAACATATCCTTCCTCGAACCTCTTCAGGAGCCAAGGGGTGAAGTACTGGACGATGTCAGTCCTTCCGCCGGTGTTGATTATCATAGAATATGCCGGGGTGTCCCCCGGCTGAAATGTTTCACTGCTCGATGAGAACGAGCACGTCGCCGATCTGGATGGTCTCGACGGACTTTCCTTCCAGCATGAGGGCCTTCTCCAGCTGGAAGAACTCGGCCGGAACGGTGAGAGTCTCTCCGTCCGCCTCGATCTCCAATGCGCCGGACTCGAGCCTTGCAGCTGCATCCTTGACATCCATCGCCGCGACTGCGGACACGATCGCTTTGGCCTGTCCCTTGTATGCGGGACCGAGCTTGGCGTGCACAGGCTTCACAGCGATGACCTCCTCGGACAGCTTCGCCTCGGCCTCGACCTTGACATCCTTGGCCTTGGTGGTGTCCTTCAAGTCCTGGACTGAGCTCTCGAGGAACTTCAGGTCCTTTCCGACGAACTCCACCATCGCGAGCTCCTGGTTGAGCGGGATCTTCTTCTCTCCC